>NZ_JBBGZG010000002.1:300522-315539 GCF_037479315.1 Comamonas sp. MYb69 | reverse complement strand
GTGGGTCCCCCACCCCCACCCCCCACCCGTGCCCCCTTTTGGGCTCCCGCCACCACAACCCCAAAACCCTCCCCCCCCCGCCCCCCCCCCCCCCCCCCCCCCCGGCTCTGTAGGAGAGGACTAAAACAGGATTCAGTCCGCCGCCAGTACCTTGCCCGGGTTCATCAGCCCCAGCGGATCGAGCGCCTGCTTGATGGCGCGCATGGCGGCCAGCTCCTGCGAGGTGCGGCTAAAGCCCAGGTAAGGCATCTTGTGCAGGCCAATGCCATGCTCGGCCGATACGCTGCCCTGGAACTGCTGCACCAGGCCGTACAGCACGGCTTCCAGCGCCTCGTCCTCGCCATGGATGGTTTGGCTGTCGGTGGTGACATGCAGATTGCCGTCGCCCACATGGCCAAAGAACAGGCTGTGGTGGCCGGGCCAGCGCGCATCAAAGGCGGCGCGGCAGGCGGCGGCAAAGCGGCCGATATCCACCTGGGGCAGGCTGACGTCAAAGTTCACCGGAGGGTGCATGTGCGCGGTCATCTCGGCGGGTGCCTCGCGCAGCTTCCACAGGCTTTTGGCCTGCTCGCTCGACTGCGCAATCACCGCATCCGCCACCTCGCCAGCCTCCATGGCCTCGCCCAAGGCCTCTTCCACCGCAGCGCGCAGCGCAGCCTCGTCCTTGCCATCCACATCGATCAGCGCCTGCAGCGGGTGCTGCTGGGCAAACGCCGGCTGCAGCTTTTGCCACTGGATGGAGGTCTGCACAAAGTCGCTCCACATCAGCTCAAACGCGGCCACGCTGTTGCCAAAACGGGCCTGCATGCGCGCCAGCACCGCCAGCGCCTCGTCAAAGCCGGGCAGCGCCACCATGCAGGTGGCCTTGGCCTGCGGGGCGGGCCGCAGGCGCAGCAGCACGCGGGTGATGATGCCCAGGGTGCCCTCGGCACCGATAAAGAACTGCTTGAGGTCGTAGCCGGTGTTGTTCTTCAGCATGGGCCGCAGCATCGGCAGCACCGTGCCATCGGCCAGCACCACCTCCAGCCCCAGCACCTGCTCGCGCATCATGCCGTTTTGCAGCACGCCATTGCCGCCCGCATTGGTCGAGACATTGCCACCAATCTGGCAGCTGCCGCGCGCGCCCAGGTCCACGCCAAACACCCAGCCCGCCGCCACGGCCGCTTCCTGCACCGTCTGCAGGGTGACGCCGGCCTGCACCGTCATCAGGCCGGTGCGGGCATTCACGTCCTCGATCTGCTGCATGCGGTCCATCGCCACCGCCACGCCCTGGGCGACTGGCACCGCCGCACCGGCCAGGCCCGTCAGCCCGCCCTGGGGCACCACCGGCACGCGGTGGGCATGGCAGATGCGCAGCAAGGCACTGACCTCTTCGGTGCTGCGCGGGCGCAGCAGTGCCAGCGGCGGCACTGGCGGGGTTCCGCTCCAGTCGGTCCAGTACTTTGGCGGAATGGCGTCCGCGCCGCGCGAAAAGCCGTTGGGGCCCAGCGCTTGCTCAAGATCGGCCCAGAAAGCCGCCGCAGGAGCGGCTGCCGCGTTGTCGGTGCTAGAGGTAGTCATAGCCCGCTATTGTCGGTCGATTTGCCGCAGGAGCGCGGCCTGCCAGCAGCAAAACCTGCTCGGTCAGTAGAGCAAAAAAAGGCATCCCTGGCCTGCGGTGCAAGCCCGGGATGCCGTTTCTGGGTTAGTGGGAATCAGCGCGCAGCTTGCTGCACGTAGGCCAGCAAGGTCTCCACCATGCGGCGCACATGGGGCTGCACCTTGGCGGCCACGGCCGGCAGGTAGTCAAAAGGCATGTGCTCCTGCATATAGCTGCTCTGCGTCATCTCCAGCTGGATGGCATGCACGTTCTGCGCCGGCTGGCCATAGTGGCGCGTGATATAGCCGCCTTGGAAGCGGCCATTGAGCACGCTGCTAAAGCCGTCGGCCTCGCCCTTGCGCGCCTCGGCCAGCAGCGCCTCGCCCAGGCCTTCGCCGCAGCTGGCACCCTTGTTGGTGCCCAGGTTCAAGTCGGGCAGCTTGCCCTCAAAAAAGCGTGGCAGCACCGACTGGATCGAATGCGCATCCCACAGGCCGGCTGCGCCATGCTGGGCCTGGATGCGGGCCAGCTCGGCGGCCAGCTGGTCGTGGTAGGGCTTCCAGACCTGGTCGCGGCGCTGGGCAATCTCGGCATCATCGGGCTGCAGCGCGGCGCCTTGGTAGACGGGGGTGTCGGCAAAGGTGTCCACCGGGCACAGGCCGGTGACGCTCTGGCCGGGGTAGAGGCTGGCGCCATCGGGGGGGCGGTTCATGTCCACCACCAGACGCGAATGCGTGGCCACCAGGGTCGATGCCCCGATCTCCTGCGCAAACGCATAGAGCAGCGGCAGGTGCCAGTCGGTGTCGTGCACCTCGCGCGCCTCGGGCGTAAAGCGCTCGGCCAGCGCGGGTGGCACATAGGTGCCCACATGGGGGAAAGAGATCAGCAGCGGTGCCGTGCCTTGGCGGAATTCAAACGCTGCGCGGTCGGTTTCAAAATGCATGGATCATGGCTCCTGAAGAAGTTCGCTGCGCGCGGCGACAAAGCCACGCTGCGCGCTGTGGTGCAGCCGGTGGCGGCCGTCGGCCACGCAGCACTGGCCGCCCACCCAGACACGGGCCACCGCACTGCTGCGGCTGCTGGCAAACACATGGGCATCGAGCTGCTCGGCAGCGGGCAGCCCGGCCAGCGCCAGGTGCTGGCCATCGAGCACCACAAAATCGGCTTGCTGGCCCAGCGCCAGGCCGGCCACCGCGCGGCCACTGGCCTGCGCGCCGCCCTGCACCGCTG
Organism: Comamonas sp. MYb69; assembly: GCF_037479315.1. Lineage (NCBI taxonomy): Bacteria > Pseudomonadati > Pseudomonadota > Betaproteobacteria > Burkholderiales > Comamonadaceae > Comamonas > Comamonas sp. MYb69. The sequence continues at coordinate 312,730 of NZ_JBBGZG010000002.1, read as the reverse complement.
CCAGCAGCATATGGCTGCCCACATGGGGCTGCTGGGCGCTGGCCGCCACATTGCGCTGCTGCGATTGCAGGCGCTGGCTGTACTCGAGCATCATCAGCTCTTCGGCGGCGTTCACGCCGATATGGCTGTCCGAGCCAATGCCCCAGCGGCCGGCACCGGCCTGCCAGCGCGGCAGGTCAAAGATGCCGTCGCCCAGGTTGGCTTCGGTCAGCGGGCACAGGCCGGCCACCGCTTGCGATGCGGCTGCCGCTGCGTACTCGGCCGCGTCCATGTGCGTGGCATGCACCAGGCACCAGCGCGCGTCCACCGGCATATGGTCCAGCAGCCAGGCCACCGGGCGCTGGCCGCTCCAGGCAACGCAGGCGTTGACCTCGGCCATCTGCTCGGCGATATGGATGTGTACTGGCGCCTGTGCATTCAGCGCATGCAGGCCCTGCACGGCCTCTTGCAAGGCCTGGGGCGCCACGGCGCGCAGCGAGTGCGGCGCCAGGCCCAGCGCCGCGCCTTGGGCGTTGCAGGCGGGGGCCAAGCTCTCCAGCAGGCGCAGCATGTTGTCGGTGCTGCGGATAAAACGCTTTTGCCCCTCATTGGGCGCCTGGCCGCCAAAGCCGCTGTTCTGGTAGAGCACCGGCAGCAGGGTGATGCCGATGCCCGCCGTCTGCGCCGCACGCAGCAGCGCCAGGCTCAGCTCACCATCGGGCGCATAGGCCTGGCCATCGGGCTGGTGGTGCAGGTAGTGGAACTCGCAGACGCTGGTGTAGCCCGCTTCGAGCATCTCGATGTAGAGCCAGGTGGCAATCGCCTCCAGGTGCTGGGGCCCCAGGCGCGCGGCAAAGCGGTACATCAGGTTGCGCCAGCTCCAAAAGCTGTCCTGCGCCTGGCCCCGGAACTCCGACAGCCCGGCAAAGCCGCGCTGGAACGCATGCGAATGCAAGTTGGGCATGCCCGGCAGCACCGGGCCGCCGGCCTGTGCCACGCCGGCGCAGCGGGCCGCGTCCACGCCGGCTTCGATGGCGCTGAAGCGGCCTTGCGCATCCCAGCGCAGCAGCACGTTCTGCGCCCAGCCCGTGGGCAGCAAGGCCTGGGCGGCAAACAATTGGTTATGGGTATTCATCGCATCAGACACCGGCTGCTCCCTCCTGCAGCGCGACGGCGATCAACAGGGCGTCGTCGCTGCTCGCCTCCAGCTGCAGCGGCTGGCCGGGCGCAGCGGTCCAGTACAGGCCGTCTTCACCACCGGCCACCAGCGCAGCGGCATGCGCTGGCAAGCGCCAGCTGCCAGCCCGCGCCAGCAGCAGGCCCTGGGCACTGCCCAGCTGCAGGCTGCCACCCCGGTGGATCGTCACCTGTGCCTGCACCCGGCCGCGCCGGGTCATCACATTCAAATCCTGCGAGGCGCCGCCCAGCAGCTCGCAGTCCAGCGCCACGTCGCCCGAGAAGGCGAAGGGCTGCAGGCAGTGCTGCAGCAGATGGTCCACGCTGCCATCGGCAGCCTGCAAATGCACGCCGTCACCCCCCAGCAAGGTGATGATGCGGTCCACGCCAGCAAAGGCCGAGAACGGCCCGCTGCTGGCGATCTGCGCAATGCTGATGCGCCAGGCAAAACTGTCGATGCTGGCGCCAGGCGGCCAGCACAGCACCTCTTGCGTCGTGCCGCCGCCGTTCTTCCATGGCGTAGCGGGCAGCGCGCTGCTGCTGAAAAATTGCATGCTCATCCCTGCCCGTTTATTGCTTGGTCAACACGGCCTGCAAAAAGCTGCGCGTGCGCTCCTTGGTCGGGTTGCTGAAGATGGTCTGCGGGTCACCGGCTTCGATGATGCCGCCGCCATCCATGACGACGACCACATCGGCCACTTCCTTGGCAAAGCCCATTTCATGGGTCACCACCATCATGGTCATGCCTTCGGCGGCCAGCATCTTCATCACCTGCAGCACCTCGCCCACCAGCTCGGGGTCGAGGGCCGAGGTCGGCTCGTCAAACAGCATCACCTTGGGCCGCATGGCCAGCGCGCGCGCAATGGCCACGCGCTGCTTTTGCCCGCCCGAGAGGCTGCCGGGCATCGCATCGGCCTTGTGGCCCAGGCCCACTTTTTTCAGCAGGTCATGCGCCAGCGCATCGGCATCCTTGCGGCTCAAGCCATGGAGCTTGCGCGGGCCCAAGGTCACGTTGTCCAGCACCGACAGGTGCGGAAACAGGTTGAAGGACTGGAACACCATGCCCACCTCTTCGCGTAGCGCGTTGAGGGCTTTCTCGGGCAGCATCTGGCCGTCCTGCACCAGGGTGCGGCCACAGATCTCGACACTGCCGCCCTGCGGCACTTCGAGGCCATTGCAGCAGCGCAAGAAAGTGCTCTTGCCCGAGCCACTGGGCCCGATGACGACGACCACCTGCTGGGGCTTGACATCGAAGTCGATGCCGTCGAGCACCACATGCGTGCCAAAGGCCTTGCGCAGCCCACGGATGCGGACCATGGATTCGGAAAGTTGGGGAGCTGCGGTCATTGCACCATGCCTCCAGCGCGCAGGCGCTTTTCAAAATGGCGCAGGGCCAGGGTGGTCACACCGGTCAATACAAAATAAATCACGGCAATCGCCAAATACACTTCCAGGGAGCGGTAGGAGACGCTGATGATCTTCTGGCCCTGGTGCATCACATCGTGGATGGTCAGCAGCGAGACCAGCGCCGAGTTTTTGATCAGCGCGATGAATTCATTGCCCAGTGGCGGAATCATGCGCACGATGGCCTGGGGCAGGATCACCGAGGCCATGGCCTGGCCCGACGACATGCCGATGGAACGCGCCGCCTCCATCTGGCCGCGGTCGATGGACTGGATGGCGCCGCGCACCACTTCGGACACATAGGCGCCCGAGTAAATGCCCAGGCCGAGCACGCCGCAGGCAAAGGCCGGCAGCATGATGCCAAACTGCGGCAGGCCGAAGAACAGAATGAACAGCTGCACCAGGAGCGGCGTGCCCCGGATGGCGGCCACATAGGCCGTGCAGATGCCGTAGATGATCCTGTTCTTGGGGTTGAGCCGGCCAATGCCGATCAGCAGACCCATCACGCAGCCCAGCACCAGCGCAGCGGCCGTGATCTCCACTGTCACCGCTGCACCGCGCAGCAGATCGGGCCACCCTGCCCAGACGGGCGAAAAATCCAAATCCATAGTCAATCCTGTCGTCTCAGATCAGCGCACTGGCCTGGGGGCCTTGCGCTGCCTTGGGACATGTGGACGGCCTCATTCCCACCAGGCCGTCAACACGCGCATCGCTTGCTTACTTGCTGCTGGGGAACCACTTGTCCACGATGGCCTTGTAGCCACCGTCAGCCTTGAGCTGCTCGAGCGCCTTGTTCACGGCCACCGTCAACTCAGGCGTGTCCTTGCGGATGGCCATGCCGTATTCCTCGGTGGTGATCTGCTCGGCCAGCACCTTCATGCCGCCGCGCGTGCGGTTGTACTGGAACGCGGCAGGCTTGCCGGTGACGGCGGCATCGGCGCGGCCGATATCGACCAGGTTGAACATTTCCTGGTTCTTTTCGACCTCCACGCGCTGCACCTTGGGGAAGTGCTCGGTGAGGTAACCCACCGACTTGGTGCCTACCTGCACCGAGACCTTCTTGCCATCCAGATCGCTCAGCTTGGTGATGGGGCTGCCTTCCTTGACCATGGCCACCAGGCCGCCGGCGTAGTAAGGCTGGGTGAAGTCCACCACCTTCTTGCGCTCATCGGTGATGTAGATGGCCGAGACGGCCATGTCGTAGCGCTTGGCGATCAGACCGGGCACCAGGCCCTTGAAGTCGATGTCGACCCATTCGACCTTCTTGCCCATCTTGGCCGCGACGGCCTCGACGAGTTCGACGTCAAAACCGGTTTTCTTGCCGTTTTCGACAAATTCCATCGGCGGGAAAGTAGCATCGGTGGCCACGCGCAGCACATTGTTCTGGGCAAAGGCAGCACCTGCACCACAGGCCAGGGCGATCAAAGAGGTCTTCAAGACCAGGCGACGGAAGTTCATGGGAGAGTCCTTTTTCAATTCAAGTACCAAGCAAAATCGCAATGTCATCCAGCCAGACTGCGGGAGATGCGGGCCGCCGCTGCCAAGGTCGCCTGCACCAGCTGGGCTTGCTGGTGCTGCACACGCTGCTGCGGCGCCATCAGGCTGAGCGCAGCGACCGCGCGGCGGCCGCTGGCAAACACCGGCACGCTGCATCCCCAGACACCGGCATCGACCTGGCCCACCGTGGTGATGTAGCCCTGCGTGCGCAGCTCCTGCAGCTCGGCAGCGGCTTCGGCGCGGGCGGGGGTGCCTTCGCCGTAGTGCTGGTTGAGCAGCGCTTCGCGTTGCACGGCAGGCAGGTAGGCCAGCACGCACTTGGCCGATGCCCCGACCTTCAGCGGCACGCTGCTGCCCTTGTCGAAGGAGCAGCGCAGCGACAGCGGGCTTTCCACCATGTCCAGGCACACGGCCTGGCCATTGGCCGCTACCAAGAGGCCTGCGCTCTCCTGGGTCTGCTGCGACAGCTGCACCAGCACAGGGCGGGCCACATGCACCAAATGGGAGCCATCGTCAAAGCCACGCGCCAGCTGCAGGCCCAGCGGCCCGGGCGCATACAGCGCGCCGCTGTCGGCCACAAAGCCAAAACGCTTGAGGCGCGCGAGCTGCCGGTACAGGCTGCTGCGGGGCAAACCAGTGCCCTGCATCAGCTCGCTGGCCGACAGCGGCCGCCCGGCGCAGGCCAATACCGCCAACACCTGCAGCACCCGGTCGGCCGCCGACACCTCGGAGCCCGGGGTATCCGCTGCCGCACGCTCGCTGACCAACAACTCTGTAGCATCCATTCGCAATTCCCATTCCTCGGGACTAGTGACAACAAGGATCTTGCAAGATCAATGCCAGAATTGTCGAATTGCTCTCTGTATTGCACCCTAGCGCAAACCCTAGGTCGGAATTGAATGGCCCATTCAATTCCCATTTATTGGGAATTTGAAATGTAAAAAGCCCCAGTGTGGTGCGGCGCTTAGCGCGCAGGCCAGCGCCGCCGCGCACCTGCAGGGCAGGTGGACGGAAGAGAGGGGAGTGTTTGGGCGGGCCCGTGGTGGGGGCGCCGCTCCATCAGCGTTGAGTCAGCGCTTCGTCAGCGCACAGGCTGCTGTCAAAGGGCCGCCAGATAGCCCAAAGCCGCGAGCGGCGCGGTCTCAGCGCGCAGCACACGTGGGCCCAGGGTGACGGGCGCAAAGCCATTGCCGCGCGCCAGCGCTTCTTCGGCGGGCGACAGGCCGCCTTCGGGACCGGAGAGGAAAACCAGGGGCTGGGCGCCCGCCTGCTGCACCGCCTGGGCCAGCGGCTGGGTGCCGTCTGCCAGCGACAGCACCAGGCGCTGTGCATCGGCCAGGCCGCCGGCCTTGATCCACTGCGCCAGGTCCATGGGCGCATGGATGCGCGGCACCTGGTTGCGGCCGCACTGCTCGCAGGCGCTGGCGGCAATCGCCTGCCAGCGCTCCTGGCGCTTGGTGGCGCGGTCGCCTTTGAGGCGGGTGACCGAGCGCTCGGCCTCCAGCGGCGTGATGCTGGCCACGCCCAGCTCGGTGGCCTTCTCCACCAGCCATTCCATGCGCTCGCCCGCGGTAATACCAGCCAGCAGGTGCACGGCGCGGGCCGCTTCGCGCTCGATGGCCGTGTGGCCCTCGATCTGCACGGTCACATGGCTGCGGCCCATTTGCACAATGCTGGCGTCGTATTCGCCCGCAGGCGTGCCGGCTTCGCCGTTGAACAGGGTGATGTGGTCACCGGGCTGCATGCGAAACACCTGCACATGGCGCGCAGCCTCGGGCGGCAGATCCAGTGCAGCGCCTACGCGCAACTCAACGGGGCAGTAAAAACGGGGCATGGTGCTGGGTCAAAGTGGATGGCAGGAAAGGGCAGAGATTTCAGCAACGAGGTTCAACCCCGGCCCATCATCCAGCCGCCTTGCTCCTCGATGCCCTCGACCTCATGGATCAGGCGCATCAGCGGCACCAGCTCGCGGTAGCGCGATGCGGTTGAGCGAATGTAGTGCAAAAAGCGCGGTGCATCGGCCAGGTAGCGCGGCTTGCCGTCGCGCAGGGTCAGGCGGGCAAAGATGCCGGCCACCTTCAGGTGGCGCTGGATGCCCATCCATTCGACTGCGCGGTAGAAGTCACCAAAATCCGCACCAAAGCCCGAGGGGCTGTCAGCGCCCAGCAGGCCGGCCTTGCGCGCTTTCTCCCAGTAGCGGATGGTGATGTCCACCACAAAATCCTCTTCCCAGCTGATGAAGGCATCGCGCATCAGGCTGGCAATGTCATAGGTGATGGGGCCGTAGAGCGCATCCTGGAAATCGAGCACGCCCAGCGGCGCGCCGGCAGTGGGCGGCACCATCAGGTTGCGCATCATGAAGTCGCGGTGCACAAACACGCGGGGCACCGACAGGTTCTGCGCCACGATGGCGTCAAAGGCGTTTTGGAGCACGGCCTGCTGCTTGTCGTTCAGCTGCACCTGGCGGTGCTGGGCGATGTACCAGTCAGGGAACAGCTGCAGCTCGCGGCGCAGCACGGCCTCGTCATAGACAGGCAGCACGCCTTCGCGCGATGCCTTTTGCCAGTCCACCAAGATATCGACCGCCTGCATATACCACTGGTAGGCGGCCTGCGAATCGGGCGGCTGGAGCTTTTCGATCACCGTCTGCGTGCCCAAGTCGGACAGCAGCATGAAGCCGTGGGCGGCATCCCAATCCAGCACCTGGGGGGCATTCAGGCCGGCCTCGGCCAGCAGCGCTTGCACCTGTACAAAGGGTTCGCTGTTTTCCTTGTCCGGCGGCGCATCCATGATGATGCGCGTGCCGCCCTGCAGGTCGTCCACCCGCAAATAGCGGCGAAAGCTGGCATCGGCAGACGCCAGGCGCAGGCTCTCGGGGCGCAGACCATGGCGGGCCGCTACCGCTGCCAGCCAGGGGGCAAACTGCGCGGCGCGGGTGGCATCGGCCCACACGACGGGGGTAACGCCCTGTAAAGATTGCTTGGCGCTGTCAGGCTGGGGTGCTACAGAAGATGCAGCAATAGGGTCAGACATGGGGGAAATAGATTGGCTCATGGATAATGCAGATTCTACAAAGCCCTGCCGCCCGGCTGGGCCCCAGATCCAGATCCGTGTGCATGTATGCACCGCAGATGCACAGGCCAGTGGCTATTTCCCATGGATATTCACGCTTTCACCGATGTGGCGCCAGCCTCGCCCCGCCCTGCAGGCGCCGCCGCAGGGCTGCGCGCGCGCGCAAACACCAACACATCGCCCCGCACCTTGTCCCGCACCCCCCTTAGCTTCTCCCCCACCACCATCGCCCGGCTGTGCATGGCCATGCTCTGGGCCTCGCCCGCGCTGGTACTGGCCCAGGCGCCCGTTGGCAGCGACGACGCCGGCCTGGTGCTGCGCACCAGCCCCCGCCTGCAAGAGAGCCTGAGCTCCGAGCAGCGCGGCAAGATGCCGGTCTACCTCGAGGGCGACGAGCTCACCGGCCAGACGGCGGACATGACTACCGTCACCGGCAATGCCAGCCTGCGCCGTGCCGACACCATGATCCGCGCCGACCGCCTGCGCTTTTACGAGCCCAGCAACACCGCCTATGCCGATGGCAATGTGCACATCAACCGCGCCGGCAGCGTGTTTGACGGCACCGAGCTGCAGATGCAGCTCGATTCGAACGAGGGTTTCTTCAAGGACGCCAACTACCGCCTGCTGCCCAACAACGGCTATGGCGTGGCCTCGCGCGTGGATTTCATCGACCGCGAGCGCTCGGTCGTGCATGACGGCACCTACACCACCTGCCAGCGCGACGACGAGGCCAGCTGGCAGCCGGACTGGATCATCCGTGCTGAAAAAATCAGCATCGACAACCTCGAAGAGGTCGGTGTGGCCGAGAACGGCGTGCTTGAATTCAAGGGCGTGCCGATCATCCCCATCCCCAAGATGAGCTTTCCGCTGTCGGAAAAGCGCAAATCGGGCCTGCTGCCGCCCACCATGTCGCTCGACAGTGACAGCGGCTTCACCTACGCCCAGCCCTACTACTGGAACATTGCGCCCAACCGCGACGCCACCATCACGCCAACGGCCATGGTCAAGCGCGGCCTGGCGCTGGGCGGCGAGTTCCGCTACCTGGAGCCCACCTACAGCGGCACCCTGGCGGGCCTGTACATGCCCGGCGACCGCCTGCGCGACCGCGACCGCTGGTCCTGGCTGTGGATGCACAACGGCAGCCTGGATACGCCCATTGGCGGCCTGGGACTGAACATCAACGCCAAGCGCGTGAGCGACTCGGACTACTGGCGCGACTTCCAGGGCAACAGCTACAAGCTCAACGAGCGCCTGCTCAACAGCGAAGCCTCGGCCAGCTGGTCGCGCGACGACCATAGCCTGCTGCTGCGCGCGCAGAAGTGGCAGACCCTGCAGGACCCGCTCTCGCCCATCGTGCCGCCATATGACCGCATGCCCCAGCTGCAGTACCGCTACACGCCGCAAAACCTGCCGCTGGGCCTGGAAGGCTCGATCGAGGCCGATGCCACGCGCTTCCGTGCCGACACCAGCCTGCTCAACCAGCCCAATGCCGACCGCGGCTATATCCAGGCAGAGCTCAGCCGCCCCTTCATTGCGCCGCAGGGCTACATCACGCCCAAGCTGATGCTCAACACCCGGCACTACAACTTTGACAACTCGGGCCTGGCCACCGTCAGCAGCGCCAGCATCACCGTGCCCACCGTCAGCCTCGACAGCGGCCTGACCTTTGAGCGCTCGACGCGCCTGTTTGGCCGCAACCTGATCCAGACGCTGGAGCCGCGCGCCTTCTACACCTACACGCCCTACCGCGACCAGAGCATGATTCCGGTCTACGACACGGCGCCGTATGACTTCAGCTTTGCGACCATCTTCAGCTCGAACTCGTTCAGCGGCTATGACCGCATTGCCGACAACAACATGCTGACCGTGGGCGCCACCACGCGCTTTCTCGATGCCGAGACCGGCGCCGAGGCGGCGCGCTTTGGCATCGCCCAGCGCCTGCGCTTCTCGGACCAGCAGGTGGTCATGCCCAATGCCAGCTCGGTCAACGAGCGCTGGTCGGACATCATGCTGGGCGCGGGCATCAACTGGACGCCCAAGTGGGGCTTTGACACCACGGTGCAGTTCAACCCGGACAGCGGCCGCTCGGTGCGCTCGACCATGCAGGCGCGCTACAAGCCCGGCGACTACAAGACGCTGGCGCTGGCCTACCGCTACCAGGCACAGAACAGCGAGCAGATGGACCTGGGCTGGCAGTGGCCGGTCAATGAGATCTTTGGCTCCGGGGGCAAAAAAGCCAAGGGCGAAGGCCGCTGGTACACTGTGGGCCGCCTGAACTACAGTATGCGCGACAAGAAACTGGTGGATTCGGTCATTGGCTTGGAATACAGCGGCTGCTGCTGGAGCAGCCGTGTGGTGCTGCAGCGTTTGCAGAACTCGCTGGTACAGGCGAACACCAAGCTGCTGTTCCAGATGGAATTCACTGGCCTGACCAAACTCACCCTGGGCGCTGACCCGCTGGCCAGCATGCGCGAAAACGTACCCGGCTACCAGTCTCTGCCCAGCGGCAACGGCTCTGCAGCGCCCAGCCGTTTCAGCAATTACGATTGAAGCATTCCCTGACCATGAAACAACGCATTCTCTCTTTGAGCGTGGCCTGCAGCCTGGCTTTGCTCGCTGGTGCCAGCGCAGCGCAAGGCTTCAAGGCTAGCAACGACAACGCATCCGCCGGCATGCGGGCCCCGGGCGCCGGCATCGGCACGCCAACGGCCGTGCCGTCGGTGGCGATCCCTGCTGCCTCGCTGGCCCAGCGCAGCAGCAATGCCCCGCGCTCTGCGGACTTCATCGTCGCGGTCGTCAATTCCGAGCCGGTCACCAATGTCGAAGTGCAGCAGCAGTACGACCGCCTGCGTGCCCAGGCCGAGGCCAACAACATCCCCGCCGAGACGGCACGCCGCCAGGCGCTGGAGATGCTGATCGGCCAGAAGATCCAGCTGCAGATGGCTGCCGAGCGCAACATCCAGGTGGACAACTTTGCCGTGCAGCAGGCCGAAGAGTCCGTCGCGCGCCAGAACAGCATGACCATGCCCGAGCTGCGCCGCCGCCTGGCCAGCGAAGGCATTCCAGAGGAGCAGTTCCGTGCCGATCTGAAAAAGCAGCTGGTGATCCAGAAGCTGCGCGAGGCCGAGGTCGACTCCAAGGTGCGCGTGAGCGACCTCGACATCGACCAGTACCTGCGCGAGCAAAAGGCCAAGGCCGGCATGGCCAGTGCCGCCACCCAGCTCAACCTGGGCCACATCCTGATCACCGTGCCGGAAAACGCCAGCGAAGACCAGGTCAAGCAGTTGCAGGCCAAGGCCCAGCTGGCAGCCGACAAGATCCGCGCCGGTGAAGACTTTGGTGCCGCCGTGGCCGAGTTCTCCGATGTGCCCGACGGCAAGGGCGGCGGCGCCATGGGCCTGCGCCCGGCCGACCGCTACCCCGAGCTGTTCGTCAGGGCGACGCAGTCCACGCCGCAGGGCGCCATTGCCGGCCCGGTGCGCTCGCCTGCGGGCTTTCACATCCTGAAGGTGCTGGAGAAGACGAGCGGTGAGGTGCCGGCCATCGTCACGCAAAGCCATGCCCGCCACATCCTGCTGCGCCCCGGCCCCCAACTGAGCGAAGCCCAGGCGGTGGAGCGCCTCGAAGACTACCGCCGCCGTGTGCTGGCCAAGCAGGACACGTTTGAAGACCTGGCCAAGCGCTACTCCGAAGACGGCAGCGCCAAGGAAGGCGGCGACCTGGGCTGGGCCAGCCCGCGCAAGTTCGTGCCGGAGTTCGAAGAAGCGCTCAACGCGCTGCAGCCCGGCGAGATCAGCCAGCCCATTGCCAGCCGCTTTGGTATCCACCTGATCCAGCTGCTCGAGCGCCGCGAGGCCAAGCTCAACCAGCGCGAGCAGCGTGACATGGTGCGCTCCATCGTGCGCGAGAACAAGCTCGAGCAGGCCTTCAGCACCTGGGCGCAGGAAGCCCGTGCGCGGGCCTATGTCGAATACCGCGACCCGCCCCAGTAACAGCCCAGCCGCCTGGGGCGTGATGACCCTGCCCGGCGCTGTGGCGCTGCGGCGGTGTCATCATCGGCCCCAAGCCTGCCAACCCAAGAGCGGTGCTTTCGCACCGCTTTGTCATTGCATGAAACACATTCCCCGCAAGCGCTTTGGCCAGAACTTTCTGACCGATCGCGCCGTCATCGACGCGATTGTCGACGCCATCCACCCACTGCCCGGCCAGACGGTGGTGGAGATCGGCCCCGGTCTGATGGCGCTGACCCAGCCGCTGGTCGAGCGCCTGGGCAAGCTCAGCGTCATTGAGCTGGACCGCGATCTGGCCCTGCGCCTGCGCACGCACCCGCAGCTCGATGTGGTCGAGTCCGATGTGCTGAAGGTCGATTTCCGCGCCCTCGCCCAGCGCCTGGGCGTGGCCAAGCTGCGCGTGGCCGGCAACCTGCCCTACAACATCTCCAGCCCCATCCTGTTTCACCTGCTCGACCAGGTCGATGTGGTCGAAGACCAGCACTTCATGCTGCAAAAAGAGGTGATCGACCGCATGGTGGCCGCACCCGCCACCTCGGACTACGGCCGCCTCACCGTCATGCTGCAATGGCGCTATGCGATGGAGAACGTGCTCTTTGTGCCGCCCGAGAGCTTTGACCCGCCCCCCAAGGTCGACAGCGCCGTGGTGCGCATGGTCCCGCGCGCCGAACCCGCCCAGCTCGATGCCAAGCTGCTCGAAGACCTGGTGCGCGTGGCCTTCAGCCAGCGCCGCAAGATCTTGCGCAACACCTTGGGCAAATGGCTGGAGGAAAAAGGCTACAGCGGCAACTTCGACCTGCAGCGCCGCGCCGAAGAAGTGCCGGTGGCCGAATACGAACAGGCCGCTGCCAGCCTCTCGGCAGCGCCCAAGGCGGCTTGAGCGGTCAGGGATTGAAGCGGCCCCGCCCATAAGCAAAACGCCCGGCGCAAGCCGGGCGTGTTTTTTTTGTGAATAAGCCAACCCCACAGAGGTAATAGTAAAAAAAACGAAAAGGCACCCTTCCCACGGCCCCGGACTCGGCCGCCGCGCCAAAACACAAGAGCAGCAGCGAGCGCCCGGGCCGGGCCAA
>NZ_JBBGZG010000002.1:0-300512 GCF_037479315.1 Comamonas sp. MYb69 | reverse complement strand
CCGGGGCGCGCGCCCACGCCAACCCCCACGCACGCGCCCCCCCACCCCCAACACCCGAAAAAAAAATAAAAAAAGTTCATCCCCCCCCCCCCAAAAACAAAACCCCCGGCCCAACGCGGGGCGTTTTTTCTTGGTCAATCAGCAAGCCGATCAGAGGAAAGAGTAAAAGCAGCGAAAAGGCACCTTGCGCTCGGCCCAGTACTCGGCCGCATCGCGAAACACATCGAGCAGCTGCTCGCGCGCTTCGCGGTCAAACTTCATCGCAGTCGGGATCTGGTCCAGCACCACGACAAAACCGGGCTGCGGGCCACTCTTGTGCAAAGGGTCGGTCAGGCAGTCGAACAGCGCATCGAAGTTCTTGCCGTAGTGCGACGGAAAATAAAACTGCATGCCAATCAACTCGAGCACATCGGCCTTGGACAGGGCGTGCGCCAGATTGGCGTACAAAAAGTGCTGCCCCAGGTTCTGGGCTGCGTCGCGCAGGTCCTCCAACCGGTAGGCCCGAATGGCCTGCACGATGTTGGGACGCACGAAACGCAGCGATGTATCTTGTACCTGACGAAGTGGAGTGTCCATCTCCGTTGCTCTTTCCATTAGCATTTTTTAAAAACCACACCCCATCCCTGGGGCTCATTGGGCATTGTTGACTTAGCACATCACTCTGCGCAAGACATCTCTTGCGGAAAAGCGACATAGGAGGAATCTGACTGGCTAATTCACAATACGCCGAAAGCTGCTGTAGTGATCCTGGGTGTAGTAGCAAGTATCGGGCATTGTGGCGACCTGACCGCCACAAATAATGCGACGCGCCCCGCGATCGCGGGAACCGGGTGTCTTGACGGTGTATTCCCGGTAGTAACCACGCGGGTGCCTGGGCAGTATGCGCTCACGGTTACCAAATACCGAGCCGTCCTTGTCATAGGGAAAAGGGCCGCCTTCGTAGATCAATGCATAGGTTTTGCGGCCTTGCGGCGGCAATTCGGCCACCGCCACGACCGGCCCATCGAATGCGGAAGGCCCGCTGCCACGGGCCTGGACCCCTGGCGGCAGCGCAGCCATGACCACAGCGAGCACGCCAGCCTTCACAGACGAGCGGGCCAGAAAACCCCATGCTTTGAGCATCAACAACACCTTTCAGAACCGCGGACTTCACCGCAAGTTCAGCCAGTCAGTGTGACGGATTGCCCCCCAAAATGCAAGAAGCCTGCCCAAAATTTGAGCAGGCTTCTCAGTATTTTACAGCGGCAGGTGTGGCAGATTCAAGCCAACTGCACTGAAAACATCTTTATCAGCGCGCAAAATTCGCGTCTGCAACTGCAACGGCCGTCATGTTGACAATGCGGCGCACCGTGGCGCTGGGGGTCAAAATATGCACCGGCTGGGCGGCACCCAGCAGGATCGGGCCAATGGCGATATTGCCGCCTGCCGCTGTTTTGAGCAGGTTGTAGCTGATATTGGCCGCATCGATGTTGGGCAGCACCAGCAGATTGGCGTTACCGACCAGGGGGCTCTCGGGCATGATGCTGGCGCGCTGCTTCTGGTCCAGGGCCACATCGCCGTGCATCTCGCCGTCCACTTCGAGCCAGGGCGCCTGGATACGCAGCAGCTCCAGGGTCTGGCGCATCTTGACGGCGCTGGGCTGGTTGCTGGAGCCAAAGTTCGAGTGCGACAGCAGCGCGGCCTTGGGCTTGATACCAAAGCGCATCATCTCCTCGGCCGCCATGATCGTGATCTCGGCGAGCTGCTCGGCCGTCGGGTCGTAGTTCACATGGGTGTCGACCAGGAAGACCTGGCGCTCGGGCAGCAGCAGGCCGTTCATGCAGGCATAGGTGGCGGTGCCGGCGCGCTTGCCAATCACCTGGTCGATGTAGTGCAGGTGGATGGCGGTGTTGTTCCAGGTGCCGCAGATCAGGCCATCGACCTCGCCCTTGTGCAGCAGCATGCAGCCGATCAGGGTCAGGCGGCGGCGCATTTCGATCTTGGCGATCGGCACGGTCACGCCCTTGCGCTCGGCCATGCGGTGGTAGGACTGCCAGAAATCGCGGTAACGGTCGTCATGCTCGACGTTGACCACATCGTAGTCCGTGCCTTCCTTGAGGCGCAGGCCGAACTTCTCGATGCGCTGGGCAATGATGGCCGGGCGGCCGATCAAGGTGGGGCGCGCCACGCGCTCGTCGACCACGATCTGGGCCGCACGCAGGATGCGCTCTTCCTCGCCTTCGGCGTAGGCAATGCGCTTTTTCGCCGCGCGCTTGGCCGCCATGAAGATGGGCTTCATCGCGGTGCCGGAGGCATAGACAAAGGTCTGCAGGTGCTCGCGGTAGGCATCCATGTCCTGGATCGGACGCTCGGCCACGCCGCATTCCGCTGCCGCCTGCGCCACAGCCGGCGCAATCTTCATCATCAGGCGCGGGTCAAACGGCTTGGGGATCAGGTACTCGGGGCCGAAGGACAGGTCCTGGCCGGCATAGGCATTGGCGACCTCTTCGGTCTGCTCAGCCTGGGCCAGGTCGGCAATCGCGTGCACCGTGGCGATTTCCATCTCGGTGGTGATGGTTGTGGCGCCGCAGTCGAGCGCGCCCCGGAAGATGTAGGGGAAGCACAGCACATTGTTGACCTGGTTCGGGTAGTCCGAACGGCCGGTCGCCATGATGATGTCGTCGCGCACCGCCTTGGCGTCTTCGGGCGAGATCTCGGGGTTGGGGTTGGCCAGCGCGAAGATGATGGGGCGCGCTGCCATGCGCTGCACCATGTCGGGCTTGAGCACACCGCCCGCCGACAGGCCCAGGAACACATCGGCGCCGTCAATTACCTGCGACAACGTGCGCTTGTCGGTTTCTTGCGCGAAAAGCTCCTTATCTTCGTCCATCAGCTCGGTACGGCCCTTGTAGACCACGCCGACGATGTCGGTCACCATCACGTTTTCGCGCTTGAGGCCAATCTCCAGCAGCAGGTTCAGGCAGGCCAGCGCTGCAGCGCCCGCGCCCGATGCCACGAGCTTCACTTCTTCAATCTTCTTGCCTGCGACCTTGAGCGCATTGACCATGGCCGCTGCCACGGTGATCGCGGTGCCGTGCTGGTCGTCGTGGAAGACCGGGATCTTCATGCGCTTGCGCAGTTCACGCTCCACATAGAAGCACTCGGGCGCCTTGATGTCTTCCAGATTCACGGCGCCAAAGGTGGGCTCCAGCGCAGCGATCACTTCCACCAGCTTCTGGGGGTCTTTTTCGTTGATTTCGATGTCAAAAACATCGACACCTGCAAACTTCTTGAACAGAACGCCCTTGCCTTCCATCACCGGCTTGGAGGCCAGCGCGCCAATATCGCCCAGGCCCAGCACCGCCGTGCCGTTGGAGATCACCGCCACCAGGTTGCCACGGCTGGTGTACTTGAAGGCAGCTGCCGGGTCCTTGACGATCTCTTCGCAAGGCGCGGCCACGCCGGGCGAATAGGCCAGCGCCAGGTCATGCTGGTTGGCCATGGGCTTGGTCGCGGCAATCGCCACCTTGCCGGGGCGGGGAAACTGGTGGTACTCCAGTGCGGACTGGCGCAGCAGCGCACGCTTGTCCACCGCAGTGGGGGTTGAATTCTTCTCAGTCATGGCGGTCTCCGGCATCACGCAGCATTCACTACGAAAAACAGCTGGAACATGCTGCCATCTGCATGCATGTCTCAACAGTATGTCCAAGGGCCCAGAACGATGTGCCCACGGCCAAATGCTGTGGATCGTATACAAGGCACTCACCATTCTAGGCGCAGGCTAAAAATCAAGTATTCCAGTCGCCGACTAGAACTATGAAAAAGATGTATAGCTTTTTCCAGTTTGGGCATACATTGCGTAAAGCCCGCCCCTCTTGGCCGAAGCCAAGGTCTACAATGACAAACGTTTGCGCTTTATAGGCTCTGCAAGGCCTCATTTGTCATGGATTTAATGCTGCTGGTCGTTCTCATCCTGGGCGTTAGCTATGTGCTGCGCGCCAAGGCCCAAAAGCAGCGCATCGCCTTGCTGGCCCAATATTTGCGTAATTACGACATCGAAAAGCTGATGGAGCGCCTGGTCAGCAGCTATATGCGGGCGCTGGACGAGAAAGACAGCAACCGCCAGCAGCAAATCTGGGAGCTGCAGGCATCGGTGGAAAACAGCCTGGCCAGCCAGTTCAGCAGCTTTGCCGACACGCTGGCCAAGGCGCCCGAGCCGGCCAATGGCGCCACGTTCAAGATCAGCACCCAGGCGTTTTACTTCCCCTTCTCGCAGCTGATCGACAAGCTCCAGGGCGGCAGCAAGTCCTTTGACCTGCGCACCGCCATCCGCCTGCATGCCGATGGCATTGCCCGCGTCGTGGCCAACACCGCCGGCCGCAGCCCCAAGGACCGCGCCTTCACCTTGCTGGCCGAGATGTATCTGATGCAGCACACCTGCCACTGGTACTGCAAATCCAAGGCCGTGGCCTCGGCGCGCATGCAGCTGCGCAACCAGACCACCTACGAGCAAGTCATCCAGAGCGTGTCGCCCGAGACGCGCCACGCCTACCTGGCGCTGCTGGGCGCGCGCTGATTGCCGTGATTGGCTGACACCTGGGCGCCCGGCCTGCGGCGACAATGGCGGGGTTACCAGTACCACTACAGGGAAAAGCCCATGCCAGCCATTCCAACCCGACTTGCCGCCCTGGCAGCCGTCGTTGCCACTGCCAGCCTGCTGAGCGCCTGTGACGAACGCCCCGGGCCGATGAAACCCATCTCCGGCACGGTAGCGGCATCGCGCCAGCCCTTGCCCGACAAGCCGCTGTTCAACGCGCCCATCATCGACAGCCACTCGGTCCTGCCCCATGCCAAGGCCGACAAACACGATCCCCTGCCCCCTGCCGTGCCGCTGGCCTCTGCCGATGACCCCAAGGCCTCCAACGGCGGCACCACGGCCGAAGGCGGCAGCGTGAACCCCTCGGCCGGCATGGGCGCCGTCATCACCGACAGCAAGGGCGCGCAGCACGAAGCCGATGGCAAGCCTTGAGTATTGCGCAACGGTCGCCGCATCGCCAATCAGGCACCGTCCTTGCTAGCTAGCTGGCCATGACGACCCCCAACACCCACCCCGCTGCACTGGTTCTGGAGGCGCGGCCTCTGACTGCGCACAACTTCTCGGCCTTTGGCAGCGTGATTGGCCTGGCCGACCCCAGCCTGCCCAGCCAGTCTATCAACCAGGGCAATGCGCTGCGCTATGACCTGCTGCCCGATCTGCAGCTGACGGCGCAAGGCGGCTGGCCGATGCTGGCGCTCTTTCGCGCGCAGGCGCGGCAGTTTCCGCTGGACGTTACCGAGGTCGAATGCCATGCACTGGGCAGCCAGAGCTTTGTGCCACTGGGCACCCAGCGCTTTGTTGTGGTCGTGGCCGCTGCCGGCCCGGCCCCCCAAGCGGAGGATCTGCAGGCCTTTGTGACCGATGGCCGCCAGGGCATCGTGCTGGCGCCCGGCACCTGGCACCATGCCTTGCTGGCCGTCGAGGGCGGTGATTTCGCCGTCATCGAGCGGCGCGCCGATGCGCTGGATTGCCGCTGCGAAGCGATCAGCGCACCGCTGCAGGTTAGCCTGCCCGCTGATCTCGCTTAGTCACTTACACCGCAGCTGCCAGCTGCAGCGCAATCGCGATCAGGCTGCGGTCCGTGCCTGCCGGGCCCAGCAGCGAGATCCCCAAGGGCGCACCCTCACGGCTGGCCAGCGGCAGCGAGATCTGCGGAAAGCCCGCCAAGCCCGCCAGGCACAGCATCTGCACTGCCTGGTTGCGGTAGGCCTCCAGCGATGCCTCATCGGCCGTTCGAAGCGGCGCAATATCGGGCATGGTCGGCATCACCAGCACGCCATCGCTGCCCAGCAGATCGGCCAGATGCTGGCGGAAGCGCGCACGGAACTGCTCGGCCTCCTGCACCTGGGCATCGGTCACCTTGCTCGACCAGTCAAAGCGCTCCTTCACGCCCGGGCCCAGCACCGGCGCATAGCGGCTGATAAAGGCGCCATCGGTCATCCAGGCTTCGCGCCCCTGGATATAGCGAAAACTCCAGTACATCGCGTCAAAGGAATCGAGCACCGCTTTGCAATCCTGCGCGCTGCCCAGCAGCTGCGTGATCTGCTGCAGCGCACCATCCCAGGCCGGGCGCACGGCGCTGTCCACCAGGCCCCAGACATCGCTGGGCATCAGCAGGCGCGGGCGGTCCGGCAGCGGCGTCGTGTCGGGCGCCATCAGCACATCGGCCACGCGGGCAAAGGTATGGGCATCGCGGGCAAACCAGCCGCAGGTGTCAAAACTGTGGCACAGCGCCAGGGCTGACTCCAGGCTCACCCTGCCATGCGTGGGCCGTATGCCATACAGGCCGCAGTGGCTCGCCGGCGCACGCACCGAGCCGCCCGTGTCCGTGCCCAGCGCAAAGTCGCACAGCCGGCTCGATACCGCCGAGGCCGAGCCCGACGACGAACCACCGGTGATGCGCTCGGGCGCATTGCCATTGATCGGCGCGCCAAAGTGGGCGTTGTTGCCATTCATCGAGAAGGCCAGCTCATCGGTCACCGTCTTGCCCGCCAGCGCCGCGCCGGCATCTAGCAGCTTTTGCACCGTGGGCGCCGTCTGCGTCTTGATGCCGGACAGGGCCAGCAGCAGCGGGTTGCCGCCCCCCGTGGGATAGCCGGCAATGTCGAACAAGTCCTTCACCCCAAAGTACAGGCCGCTGAGCGGGCCGGTGGCCGCATGGCGCACAGGCACATCGGGGTAGGGAACAAAGGCGTGGGCAGGGTCGTGCAAGGGCATGGTGGGTCAGTCCTGGGCAAAAAAGATAGAAACGCAGGGGCCTAGGCAGCGGCCAGCACGTTGGGCGCAAAGGCTGCCGCCGTTGTAGTGTGCACGCAGCGCGCCATATGGCCAGGCGCCAGCGTGACCGGCTCCGGCACCGCTTGCAGGCAGGCGGCCGTGGCCAGCTTGCAGCGCGGCGCAAAGGCGCAGCCCGGTGGGATGGCGGTCAGATCGGGCGGCGCACCGGCAATGGTTTGCAGCGGCTGGCCGCGCTCCATCGCGCCGTGCGAGCGGCTTTGCAGCAAGGCCATGGTGTAGGGGTGGCGCGGGCTGCGGATCAGCTGCTCGGCCGTGCCCTCTTCCACAATGCGGCCCGCATACATCACCGCAATGCGGTCGGCCACTTCCACCGCCGCGCCAATGTCGTGGGTCACAAACACAATGCCCAGGCCCAGCTCACGCTGCAGCTCGCGCAGCAGCAGCAGGATCTGAATCTGCACGGTGGCATCCAGGGCCGTGGTGGGCTCGTCGGCGAGCAGCACCTGCGGGTTGCAGGCCAGGGCCAGCGCAATCATGGCCCGCTGGCGCATGCCGCCCGACATCTCATGCGGGTAGGCCTTGAGGCGCTGCTCGGGGCTGGGAATGCGCACCCGCTCAAACAGCGCCAGCGCGCGCTGCTGCGCCTCGCTGTGGCTCACGCGCTCGTGGCGGCGTATCGCTTCGACAATCTGCGCGCCCACCGGGTAGACCGGGTCCAGCGCCAGCAAGGGGTCCTGAAAAATCATCGCGCAGGTCTTGCCGCGAAAGTCGTTGAGCGCGCCGCCGCGCAGCGCCAGCACATCCTGGCCTGCGACCCGGATCTGGCCCTTCATCGTGGTCTTGCGCTCAGGGTGCAGGCGCAGCATGCTGCGCAGGGTCACGCTCTTGCCCGATCCCGATTCGCCAATCAGCGCCACCGCTTCGCCCTTGGCGACCGACAAGCTCACGCCGCTGACGGCCTGGACCACTTTCTTGCCGCTGGCAAACTGCACATTCAGGTCCTGGATCTGGACCAGGGGAGGAGAGGCTGTGTTCATCGTGGTGCTCCGGGTTCAGGCGGCCAGCGCAGCAGCGGCGGCCAGGGGGTGGCCACTGCCGGGCTCATGCACCAGGCAGCGCGCGGCATGGTGCAGCTGCACCGGGGTAACGGCCGGTGCGGCCTGGGCGCAGACCGGCGCCGCCTGCGGGCAGCGCGGGTGAAAGCGGCAGCCCGTGGGCGGGTTGATGGGGTTGGGCGGGTCACCGGCCAGCGGGGCCACCAGGGTGCGATGGCTCGGGTCCATCGACGGCACCGACGACAGCAAGGCCTTGGTGTAGGGGTGGGCTGGCGCGGCAAATAGCGCATCCGAGGGGCCAATCTCGGCCACCTGGCCCAGGTACATCACCATCACCCGGTCGCTGATGTAGTGCACCACGCCCAGGTCATGGCTGATGAAGACATAGGTCAGGCCAAACTCGCGCTTCAGGTCGGCCAGCAGGTTCAGCACCTGGGCCTCGACCGATTTGTCGAGCGCGGAGACCGCCTCGTCCAGGATCACCATGCGCGGCTGCAAGGCCAGCGCGCGCGCAATGTTGATGCGCTGGCGCTGGCCGCCCGAGAGCTCATGCGGGTAGCGCTCGGCAAAGCGGGCCGGCGCCAGGCCCACCCGGTCCATCAGGTGGTGGGCGCGGGCGACTGATTCCTTGCGCGAGACGCCATGCACCTGCGGGCCAAAGGCGATCGAGTCCTCGATGGTCAGGCGCGGGTTGAGCGAGGCATAGCTGTCCTGGAACACCATCTGCACCTGGCGGCGAAACTCCTTGAGGCTCAGGTCGCGCGATCCCACCGTGCGGCCGTCAAACACCAGCTCGCCGGCGGTTGGGTCCATCAGGTGCATCAACAGGCGCGCCGTGGTCGACTTGCCGCAACCGGACTCGCCCACCACGCCCAGGGTCTCGCCCTTGAGCACCTCGAAATCGACGCCATCGACAGCGCGCACCAGCTTGCCTTGCTTGAGCGGGAAATGCTTGGTCAAACCGCGCACCGTCAGCAGCGGCTGGGCCGGGCCACCCACATCGGCGGCCAGGGTGGCAGCCGGGTTCAGAGAAGAAGGCTGGAGCATCGCTTACCCCTTGTTGTCCATGGCCGTGCGCAGGCCATCGGAGAGCAGATTGAAGGAGATGGAGGTGATGAAGATCATCAGCCCCGGCAAGGCCGCCACCCAGGGCTGGGTGTAGATCGCCGTGCGCAAGGTGTTGAGCATCAGGCCCCATTCGGGCTCGGGCGGCTTCACACCCAGGCCCAGAAACGACAGGCCCGAGGCCAGGATCATCGACACCGCAATCAGGCTGGTGGCGTAGACAAAGATGGGGCCCAGCACATTGCCCAGCACATGCACCCGCACGATGGTGAAGGCGCTGGCCCCGGTGGCACGCGCGGCCTCCACATAGTCGCGGTTGCGGGCCTGGGCCGTCACGCTCTCGGCCACGCGGGCGATCTGCGGGATGAAGACAATCGTCAGCGACACCAGCGAGTTGAAGATGCCCGCGCCCAGCGCACCCGACAGCGCAATGGCCAGCAGCACCGAGGGGAAGGCATAGAACACATCGATGGTGCGCATGATCACCGTGTTGGTGCGGCCCCCGGCGTAGCCGGCCACAATGCCGATGCCCGTGCCGATCACAAAGGCCAGCAGCACCGGGGTGATGCCCATGAACAGCGACAGGCGTGCGCCCATCATCAGGCGCGAGAGCATGTCGCGGCCCAGCTCATCGCTGCCCAGCGGCAGGCCCGCGGTGCCAATGGGCTTGAGCCGCTTGAGCATGGAGGCCAGGTAGGGGTCGGACGGCGTGATCCAGGGCGCCAGCGCCGCCACCACAATCAGCAGCACAATGACGGCGGCCGCGCCCATGGCCACCGGGTCGCGCAGCAGGCGCTGCAGCACCGAGGACCAATAGCCGCGTGAGCGCTGGGCCGGCAGCGGCTGCACCTGGGCCGCTGCTGCATCGGGAAGGGAAAGACTGGTCATGGGGACGGAACCTCCAGAAATCTGCGCTCAGCGGGCGATGCGGGGATCGAGCAGGGTCTGCACCACGTCGATGATGAGGTTGAGCAGCACAAAGAAAACGGCCAGCACCAGGATGGAGCCCTGCAGCAGCGGCAGATCGCGCTGGAAGATGGCCTGGTTGAGCAAAAAGCCGGTGCCCGGCCAGGAGAACACGGTCTCGATCAGGATGGAGCCGCCCAGCAGGTAGCCCAGCTGCAGGCCCATCACCGCCAGCGCCGTGGGCGCTGCATTTTTGAGCACATGGCGGAAGATGCCCAGATGGCCCAGGCCCTTGGCCTTGAGGCCGAGGATGAACTCCTGGTCCAGCAGTTCAGCCACCAGCGCCCGCACCGTGCGGGCAATGATGCCCATGGGGATCACCGACATCGTGATGGCCGGCAGGATCATGAACTGCACATGCGCCCAGTCCCAGGCCCAGTCGCCCGAGCCACCTGGCCCCGCGCCGGTGGCAGGCAGCCACATCAGCTGCGACGAGAAGACGATCACCATCACCATGCCCAGCCAGTAGTGCGGCACGCTGACGCCCAGCATCGACAGCATCGAGCAGCTGCGGTCCACCCAGGAGTTGCGGAAATACCCCGCCACAAAACCAAACAGGCTGCCCAGCACAAAGCCGATCAAGGTCGCCACCACGGCCAGGCGCAAGGTGTTGACCACGGCCGCCATCACCTCGGTGGTCACGGGCCGGCTGGTGGCAATCGACTGGCCCAGATCGCCCTGCAGCGCGCGCCAGACCCAGCGCAGAAACTGCTCGGGCAGCGGCCGGTTAAAGCCGTAGAGCTCGCGCATCTGGGCCTGCAGCTCGGCCGATGCATCGGCGGGCAAGACCGACACCAGAGGGTCGCCGGGCGCGATATGCACCAGGGCAAAGCACAGCAGGGCCACGCCCAGCATGATGGGCAGGGTGTAGACAATGCGTCTGAACAGGTAGGCAAGCATGGCGGATCAGAGGTTCGTGGGGGAGAAGCGGACCATGCGGGGTCGCACTGGCGGTTTGGGCCATCGGCCTGCGCCCGGCATGCAGCGGTGTCTCAGCACCGGTCTGCATGCCCGGGGACGCCCGGCTTACTTCATCGTCATCGTCGCGATATCGATGAACCAGCTTTGCGGCTGCACCACATTGCCGACCTTGGCCGACATGGCGCGTGGGCCCACATCGTGGGCCACAAAGAGGAAGGGCGACTCATCGACCACCAAGGTGTGGAGCTCGGCCAGGGCCTTGTCGCGCTCCTTGGCATCAAAGGTGGTGCGGGCCTTGTCCACCACCGCGTCCACCTGCTTGTTGCTGTAGAAGCCCCAGTTGTTGGACAGCGGCGGGAAGGACTTGGTGCTGACAAAGCGCACCATCGCAAAGAAGGGGTCCATCGTTGCTGCCGTCACATTGGTGGCGCTGGCCTTGTTGGCACCCGGGTCCTTGGCGCCCAGGCGCCAGCCGGAGAACAGCGTGTTCCACTCCACCACATCAAACTCGACATCAAAGAAGCATTCCTTGAGGTTCTGCTGGATGAACTCGTTCATCGGCAACGGTTGCATCTGGCCCGAGCCCGAGGCGGAGGTCTGGATCTTCACCTTGATCGGCTTGCTGGCGCTAAAGCCCGCCTGCGTCATCAGCGCCTGCGCGGCCTTCACGTCGTACTTGATCTGGAAGCTGGGGCTGCCGCGCCAGGGGTGACCGGGCTCAAAGATGCCGGTGGCCGGCTCCATCTGGCCATTCAAGAGCTGCTTCATGCTGGCGCGGTCCACGCAGAGGTTGGCGGCATGGCGCACGCGCTTGTCCAGCCAGGGCGAGCCTTCAACAAAGGAAAACTGCCAAGGCCAGATGTGCGGCTGCAGGTTGGAATACACCTTGAAGCCGCGTGCCTTGATCGCATCGAGCGCATCGGGCGCCGGTGCCTCGATCCAGTCCACCTGGCCGCTCATCAGCGCGGCAGTGCGCGAGTTGGCCTCGGGCAGCGGCAGCAGCACCACCTTGTCGATGGTCGGCGTGCGCTTGGGGTCCCAGTAGCTGCTGTTCTTGACCATCTCAAAGCGCTCGCGCGGCACCAGGCGTGCGCCCTTAAAGGGGCCGGTGCCCGAGGGATCGGCGGCAAACGCTGTCCAGGCGGCCTTGCTGCGCTCGGCCTTGCCGCTGACGGAGGCAGGCACTGCCGCCAGCTTCTTGGCCCAGTGCGCGGGCGAGGCCATGAACAGATTGCTCAAGTTGATCGGCAGGAAGGAATCGGGCTCGGTGGTGGTCAGCTCGACGGTCAGGTCATCGATCTTCTTGGCGGATTTGAGCGTAGGCATGCGCGAGGCGGTCACGCCCACCTGGGCCGGGTCAAACTGCTCGGCCTCCTTGTCCAGCACCTTGTTCACGTTCCAGACCACGGCATCGGCCGTGAAGGCGCTGCCATCGTGGAACTTGACACCGGGGCGCAGCTTGAACAGCCACTTGGTCTTGTCCTTGGCATCCACCTCCCAGGACAGCGCCAGGCCCGGCACCAGCTCGCTGGGCTTGTCGGCCTTGCTCAGGTCCCACTGGGTCAGCGCGTCATACATCGGGATGCCGGTAAAACGGTTGCCCTCAAAACCCTGGTCGGGCTGGCCCGAGGTGCGCGGGATATCGCCCGCAGTCATTGCAATGCGCAGCACCTTTTCCTGGGCCATGGCAGCACCAGCGCCCAGCGCCAGGGTGACAGCCAGAGCCAGGCTTTTGAGCGCGGGACGGGAGACGGAGAAACCGGAAGACGCTTGCATCACAGGACCTTTCCAAGGAGTGGGGGATGACAAGTCCAAAGCAAGCTGCGTGCCACATCACGCATATCGATAATCGATACAAGTGTTTGATTCATCGATATTTTTGGCATGCTTTATGCGAACGCCCTGCGCATTGATCGCCTCACTTTCAGGAGTACCCGCATGACCCCAATAGACAGCCTGCGCATTGATGAAAACCGCCTCTGGCAATCGCTGATGGATCTCGCCCAGATAGGGGCCACGCCCAAAGGCGGTGTCTGCCGCATTGCCTTGACCGACGAGGACAAGGCCGGCCGCGACCAGGTCGTGCAATGGTTCCGCGACGCAGGCCTGCAGGTGCGCGTGGACGAAGTGGGCAATGTGTTTGGCCGCCGCCCCGGCACCGATCCGCAGGCACGCGCCGTAGCCACCGGCAGCCATATCGACACCCAGCCCACCGGCGGCAAGTTCGATGGCAACTACGGCGTGCTCGCCGGCCTGGAGGTGGTGCGCACGCTCAACAGCCATGGCATCCAGACCCGCGCGCCGCTGGAAGTGGCCTTCTGGATGAACGAGGAAGGCACGCGCTTCACGCCGGTGATGATGGGCTCTGGTGCATTTGCGGGAATTTTTGGTGCAGACCACATCCGCTCGCAACAAGATGGTGCAGGCCTTACCGTCGGCGCTGAGCTGGCCCGCATCGGCTACCTGGGCGATGTGGCCTGCGGTGATGTGCCCGGTGGCGCCTTTGCCGCTTATTTTGAAGCGCATATCGAGCAAGGCCCGGTGCTGGAAGCCTATGACAAGCCGATTGGCATCGTCAGCGGCGCGCTGGGCCAGCAGTGGTATGACGTGACCGTCACCGGCATGGACGCCCATGCCGGCCCCACGCCGATGAACCTGCGCCATGACGCGATGCTAGCCTCTGCCCGCATGGTCGATGCCGTCAACCGCATTGCACTGGACCAGGCGCCGCACGGGCGCGGCACCGTCGGCCATCTGCAGGTGCTGCCCAACTCCCGCAATGTGATCCCGGGCCAGGTGAAGTTCAGCGTCGACTTTCGCAACCTTTCGCAGACCGGCCTGGATGCGATGGACGCCGCCATGCGCGCAGAGTTTGCGCGGCTGGCCGCCCAGTGCCAATGCCAGGTGGAGATCACGCAGGTGGTGCGCTTTGCGCCCTGCATCTTCCACCCCGACTGCGTGGCCAGCGTGCGTGGCGCGGCCGACACCTTGGGCTACGACCACATGGAGGTCGTCAGCGGCGCCGGGCATGACGCCGTCTATGTGCACAGCGTCGCGCCCACCGCGATGATCTTTGTGCCCTGCAAGGATGGCATCAGCCACAACGAGATTGAGGACGCCAAATCCGAGCACCTGGCCGCTGGCTGCAATGTGCTGCTGCATGCGATGCTGGCGCATGCCGGTGTAGCCTGATACGGCGCTGAAAGGCCATCAAAGCGGTAGAAGAACGTGGAGCGCTCGGGCTCCGCGTTTTTTTAGTCAGCCGGCAATAGCTGCGACACCGCCCGCGCGCATTCAATCACCAGCGGCGCCAGCGCCTGCTGGGCATCGGCCATGTTCCAGCGGCTGGTAGGGGGCGCCAGGTGGATGGCGCCCACGACCACGCCGCGCGCATTGAACACCGGCGCAGCAATGCCCATGTCACCCAAAAACAGCTCTTCGCAGTTGGTGGCATAGCCCGTTTGCTGGCACAGCGCCAGGCGCTCCATGACGGCATCCACCGTCGTCAGGGTGGCGCGGGTGCGCGCGGGCATCGGCGCCTGCTGCAGCAGCGCGCGCGCCTCTGGCGCAGGCAGCTGGCTCAGGTAGGCGCGCCCGCAGCTGCTGGCGTACAGCGGCACCTGGGTGCCCACCGGTGTCAGCACGGGGATGTGCTGCGTCGTCAGCACCTGGGCCAGGTAGACCATGTGCGTGCCCGCAGGCTCGGACAGGGTAGCCGTCTCACCGCTTTGCCGCGCCAGCTGCGCCAGATAGGTGTGGGCGGCGCTGATCATCGGGTGCGCCTCCAGGTAGTTGAAGCCCAGCTCCACCACCCGCGGCAGCAGCACAAAGCGCCGCGTGCTCGGGTGCTTGCCGATATAGCCCACCGCCTGCAAGGTGTGCACCGAGCGCTGCGCCGAAGCCTTGGTCATGCCGGCAGCCTGCGCAATCTCGGCCAGGGTCATGCTGCGGTGCGCGGCGTTGAAGGCACACAGCACCTGCAGGCCCTTGGCCAGCGAGAGGTTGAACAGGCTGTCGGATGGGAGATCGGACGTGGGCACCGGCGTGGGATTCGGTGCGGGCACAGCCGCAGACAAAGCCGCCACCGGTGGGTATGCCGGTGGCGTGCTGGGGGAGGTGCTGCGGGCTGCGGCTTCGGCTGAAGCGGCGGTGTCCGGCGATCGGCGGTGGGCGGTGCTGGTGCGCATGGTGCAAAGGCTGGGGGCAAAGGCCTCAGCCTTCGCAAGAAACGCACCAACTTGCAGCCTGGCCCTTCGCGGGGCGGCTGCATCCAGGTCTTAGCGGCTGCTCGGGAAGCTGAACACCGCGCCATCGCGCACACCGGCGCTGGGCCAGCGCTGGGTGATGGTCTTGCGCTTGGTGTAGAAGCGCACAGCATCAGGCCCGTAGGCGTGCAGGTCACCAAACAGGCTGCGCTTCCAGCCGCCAAACGAGTGGTAGGCGACGGGAACGGGCAGCGGCACATTGATGCCGACCATGCCCACCAGAATATGGTCGCTGAAGTAGCGCGCTGCTTCGCCATCGCGGGTGAAGATGCAGGTGCCGTTGCCGTACTCGTGCGCGTTGATCAGGTCCATCGCCTCTTGCAAGGTCTTGACCCGCACAATGCCCAGCACCGGGCCAAAGATCTCTTCCTGGTAGATCTTCATGCCGGGGCGCACGTTGTCGAACAGGCAGGGGCCCAGGAAGTAGCCTTCCTCGTGACCTGCCACCTGCAGGCTGCGGCCATCGATCAGCAGCTTGGCGCCCTCTTGCACACCGCTGTCCACATAGGCCTTGACCTTCTCGAAATGCGGCTTGGTGATCAGCGGACCCATGTCATTGCCGTTGTCGGTGCCCGGGCCCACCTTCATCTTGGCGATCTCGGCGCTCAGGCCCGCAATCATCTGCTCGGCCACCTCGTCGCCCACGGCCACCACCAGCGGCACAGCCATGCAGCGCTCACCGCAGCTGCCGTAGGCGGCGCCCATCATCGCGGTCACCGCGTTGCTGATGTCGGCATCGGGCATCACCACCGCATGGTTCTTGGCACCACCCAGCGCCTGCACGCGCTTGCCGCTCTTGCAGCCTTCGCCGTAGATGTACTCGGCAATCGGGGTCGATCCGACAAAGCTCACCGCCTTGACGCGCGGGTCATGCAGCAGGGTATCGACCGCTTCCTTGTCGCCGTTGACGACGTTGAGCACCCCCGGTGGCAGGCCGGCTTCCTGCGCCAGCTGGGCAATGTACAGCGCGCTGGTCGGGTCGCGCTCGGAAGGCTTGAGCACAAAGGTATTGCCGCAGGCCACGGCCATGGGCCACATCCACAAAGGCACCATTGCGGGGAAGTTGAAGGGCGTGATGCCCGCTGTCACACCCAGCGCCTGGAACTCGCTCCAGCTGTCGATGTTGGGGCCCACATTGCGGCTGTGCTCGCCCTTGAGCAGTTCGGGCGCGTAGCTGGCGAACTCGACGTTCTCGATACCGCGTTGCAGCTCGCCATGCGCATCGGCCAGCACCTTGCCATGCTCGGCGGTGATCATCGCGGCGATCTTGTCGGCGTTCTGCTCCAGCAGCACCTTGAGCTGGCCCATGATGCGCGCGCGCTTGAGCGGCGGCGTATTGCGCCAGGCGGGGAAGGCCTTTTCGCCAGAGGCAATCGCTGCCTCCACCGTGGCCTTGCTGGCCAGCTCCACGCTCACCGTCGATTGGCCCGTTGCCGGGTTGAACACCGGCTGCGTGCGGCCGCCATCGTGCACGATCTTGCCGTCGATCAAATGGCCTACCGTGGCCGTCACATTCTTGTCGTGGTTCATGTCAGTCTCTCTTGGATGCAATTCAAAAACAGCACCGGCGCCCTGAAACAGGGCGCCAGATACGAGGGCAGTTATAGGTGAATCAGTTGGTTTCAGCCAGTGCGTCACCCAGCGCGTTGATCAAACGGTCGATCTCGGCCTTTTCGCTGATAAAAGGCGGCGCCAGCTGGATGGTGTCGCCACCGTAGCGCACATAAAAGCCTTTTTCCCAGCACTTCATCGCGATCTCATAGGGGCGCTTGGCCGGCTCGCCGGGCAGCGCGGCAATCGTAAAGCCCGCAGCCAGGCCATAGTTGCGGATGTCGGCGATGTGCTTGGCGCCCTTCAAGCTGTGCACCGCGTTTTCAAAGTAAGGCGCCAGCGCCTTGACGCGGCCAGGCATGTCTTCTTTTTCCAGAATGTCCATCACCGCCACACCGGCCGCGCAGGCCACCGGGTGGGCCGAGTAGGTGTAGCCGTGGGCAAACTCCAGCATGTACTCGGGGCCGCCGGCGGCCATGAAGGTGTCGTAGATGTCCTTGGTGACCACGCAGCCGCCCAGCGGCTGGGCGCCATTGGTCACCTGCTTGGCAAAGTTCATGATGTCGGGCACGACGCCAAAGGCTTCGGCGCCCGTCCAGGCACCGCAGCGGCCAAAGCCGGTGATGACTTCATCAAAAATCAGCAGAATGCCGTTTTGCGTGCAGATCTCGCGGATGCGCTCCAGGTAGCCCTTGGGCGGGATCACCACACCGGCCGAGCCCGAGAACGGCTCGACGATCACCGCTGCGATATTGCTCGCGTCATGCAGCGCGATCACATCGAGCAGCTTGTCGGCCAGCGCGCGGCCGCCTTCATCGGACATGCCTTTCTGGAAGGTGCCAGCCGGTGGCTGGGTGTGGGGCAGGTGGTCGGCCACAATGCCCTGGCCAAACATCTTGCGGTTGCCGGCAATGCCGCCCACCGAGATGCCGCCGTAGTTCACGCCGTGGTAGCCCTTCTCACGGCCCACCAGCACCGTCTTGCCGGCCTGGCCCTTCAAGCGCCAGTAGGCGCGCACCATCTTGAGCGAGGTGTCGGCCGCTTCCGAGCCGGAGCCGGTGAAGAACACATGGTCCAGGCCCGCTGGCGTGTGCTCCTTGATCTTGTTGGCCAGCGCAAACGAGGCCGGGTGGCCAAACTGGAAAGCCGGTGCGTAATCGAGCTGCAGCGCCGCCTTGCCAATCGCCTCGGCCACTTCCTTGCGGCCATGGCCAATGCCCGAGCACCACAGGCCCGAGAGGCCGTCAAAAATCTTGCGGCCATCGGCATCGGTGTAGTAGGCGCCCTGGCCGCTGACGATCATGCGCGGCTTGGCCTTGAAGTTGCGGTTGCCGGTAAAGGGCATCCAGTGTGCGTCCAGCCAGGCCGCATCGGTGCGCAGCTGCGTGCTGCCCGTCGTATCGTCAATCTGCACAAAGCTCATGTCTGCTCCTTGAATCCGCTAAGCGGCTACCGGTGTTGATACGCCATTGTGGGGTGCGCGGATGCTTATTCAAAGAATGAGATATCAAAGCTCACTTGCTGAATTCCGCAAGTAATACCGTCCACACAAGCCCGCAAAACGCAGCCAGCCGTGGCTGCATCTGCTGCTTTCCAGCATAGAAAATGCTACTAATATTATAGCTTTCATCGCTGAAGCAGAAAGCGTTAACACGCTGTTTCATACTTCATCCCGGTGTCACAGGCCCTGGCTATCGTGGCGTTTTTGCTGCCACCGGTACCGCCACCATGACCTCCCACGACCCTTTAGCCCGCCGCCGCTTTCTGCTCTCTTCCAGCGCCATTGCTGGCACGGGCCTGCTGCCCGGCATCCTGCGCGCGCAAATGGCCCCTGCCGCCATCACCCAGGATGCTGCGCGGCCGATGCTGCTGTCGGGCCTGCAAAGCGGTGATGTGCTGGCCCACAGCGCCATCGTCTGGGCGCGGGCCAGCCGCGAGGCGCGCATGCGCGTGGAATGGTCCACCACCAGTAGCTTTGCCCAAAGCACGCTGGTGCGCGGGCCCGATCTGCTGCCCGATAGCGATGGCACCGGCCGCGTCGATCTGCAGGGCCTGCCCGCCGGGCAGGACATCTTCTACCGCGTGCTGCTCGATGACCTGGCCAGCAGCAACACCCGCAGCCCGGCGGTGCTGGGGCATTTCCGCACCCCGCTGGCCAGCCAGGGCCCTGCCACCCGCCCCTTTCGCCTGGTGTGGAGCGGCGATACCGTGGGCCAGGGCTTTGGCATCAACGAGGGCATCGGCGGCATGCGCATCTATGACGAGATGCGCAAGGCCAACCCCGATGTGTTTCTGCACAGCGGCGACACCATCTATGCCGACGGCCCCATCGCCGAGACCGTCGCGCTGCCCGATGGCAGCACCTGGAAGAACCTGGTCACGCCCCAGGTCGCCAAGGTGGCCGAGACGCTGGACGAATACCGGGGCCGCTACCGCTACAACCTGATGGACCGCAACGTGCGCGCGCTGGGCAGCGAAGTCGCACAGATCTGGCAGTGGGACGACCATGAGGTGACCAACAACTACTCGGACAGCAAGAGCGTAGCCAACGACAAGCGCTATACCGAAAAGAATGTGCAGCTGCTCACGGCCCGGGGCCGCCGCGCCTTTATGGAATACGCGCCCATGCGCCCCTTTGGCGCGGCCGAGCAGCAGCGCGTCTACCGCCACCTGCCCCAAGGCCCGCTGGCCGATATCTTTGTGCTGGACATGCGCAGCTACCGTGGCCCCAACAGCCACAACCTGCAGGCCGCCGAAAGCGCCGAGACCGACTTCCTCGGCCGCCCCCAGCTCGACTGGCTGCTGGCGGGCCTCAAGGCCAGCACCGCCACCTGGAAGCTGATTGCCGCCGACATGCCCATCGGCCTGTTTGTGCCCGACGGCAAGGACGCCCAAGGCCGCGACCAGTGGGAGGCCATTGCCAATGGCGAGCACGGCGTGCCCAAGGGGCGCGAGCTGGAGATGGCGCGCCTGTTGAAGGGCATCAAGGATGCAGGCATCGACAACGTGGTCTGGCTCACCGCCGATGTGCACTACACCGCCGCCCACCACTACAGCCCCGAGCGCGCGCAGTTCAAGGACTTTGCACCGTTCTGGGAATTTGTCTCCGGCCCCCTCAATGCCGGCGGCTTTGGGCCCAACGAGGCCGACCAGACCTTTGGCCTCGATGTTGTCTTCCACAAGGCGCCGCCCAAGGCCAACTCCGCCCCCAGCGAGGGCTACCAGTTCTTTGGCCAGCTCGATATTGACCACCAAAGCCGGGCGCTGACCGTGGTGCTCAAGGACCTGAACGGCGCCGCGCTCTACACCAAGACACTGGCGCCGCAGCAGGCCTGAGCAGCGGGCCACGCGCCATAACGGCCAGCCGCAGACGCCATGGGGCGCTGCGGCTTTTTGGCATGGGGCAGCGGTTGCAACGCGCAGCACAGAGCACCGCCCAGCTTGGGCGCATACTGCCCCCTGAAATCCACTTTTGGAGCAAGCCCTATGCCTACCACCACCTCTCTGGTCGATGCCCTGGACCACCTGGTGCTCACCGTGCACAGCATCCCGCGCAGCATTGCCTTTTACGAGCGGGTGCTGGGCATGGAAGCCAAGGAGTTCAAGCCAGGCCGTTATGCGCTGCACTTTGGCCGGCAAAAGATCAACCTGCACGAGGTCGGCCATGTCGTCGACCCGAACGTGAAACATGCGACCCCTGGCTCTGCCGATATCTGCTTTCTGACCCGCATGCCCTTGGCCGATGTCATCGCCCACCTGCAGCGCGAGCAGGTCGCCATCGTGCAAGGCCCGGTGCGGGCGACGGGTGCGCAGGCCACGCTGCAGTCGGTGTATTTCTACGACCCGGATGAGAACCTGATCGAGGTGGCCAACGAGGTGCCGGCAGGCTGATTTCTGACGAGGTAGGGCTTAGCGCTTGACCGCCGCATCGCACCAGCGCTGGGCCACCGCTGGCGAGGTCATGCACACCACCTCCTGGGTCACGGTCGTCACCGCCCGCTCCAGCAGCTGGATATCGGCCTCATGCTGGCGGGCCACATGCGGGTCTTCAAAGAAGATCGCGCGCTGGCAGCGGCGCTCCAGCACCAGGTCGGCAATTTGCGCATCACCCCCCAGCGGGCCGCTGTTGAAGCGGTCCACCCAGGGCTTGTCAGCCGGCCAGCCCTTGCTCCAGGCCAGCTCGTTGAGCTTTTGGCCGGTGGTGCCGGTGCCCACGCGGCGGCGGTAGCGCGAGAGCAGCGCAAAATTGCGCTCGCAAAAATCCAGCATCGCCGGCTTCATCGCATCGTGGGCGATCAGCGCCAGGGTCTGGTTGCCATAGTCGTGCAGGCGGTCGGCATGGCGGTCGGGCGCCAGCCCGGCATGGATGCGTTCCATCTCCACCCAGTCGCGCGCGCTGGCTGCCGTCGAGATAAAGGGTTTGCCGTGGATCACGCACTGGCGCTTCAAGGCCAGTGCTTCGGGGAAGATCGACGAGGGGTCCACCGGATCGATCAGGTAGATCGCGCCGTCGAGCACGCGGTTGTCACCGGGCATGCCCACCACCTCGGCTACCAGCTTCATCAGCCCGCCTTCGCGGCCATAGGGGTAGCGCACCAGTCCCTTGTGGCCCTTGAGCATTTCTGCCGCTGCAATCGCGTCATAGGTGCGGCCCACCGCATGGAACCCGATATTCAGCTCCCGAATCCCCTGCTCGCAGGCGCGCAAAAAGCTGAACAGCGCAGCATCCTCGTTCTGGTGGTGCAAACGGTTGGCGGCAAGGCCTAAAAGCATGGTCGATCCCGTGGGTGTGGCAAGCGACTGGAAATATAGCGCCAAAACCACAGCTCGGGTGTGACAGCCGACTGGCGCAGGGGCTCAATGCACTACCAAATCCATAGCATCAAGCCCACAGGTCACAGCCAAGCAACCGCCTTTTACCTGGCATGAGCACCCTGCCCCATCAAGCCCGGCTCGCCCACCAGCTCTGCAGCCGAAACCCCAGCCACAGCACCAGCAGCATGGCCGCGCCAAACACCCAGCCGCTGAGCGCACCCGCCATGCCGCCGGACAGCAAGGTGCCCACGGTGCAGCCAATACCGGTCATCGCGCCCCAGCCCAGCAGCACGCCGCCCAGCAAACCCCGGCCCGCATCCCGCCCGGTGGGCAGACGCGGGCGGAACTGGCCGCTGGCAAAAGCGGCGATAAACGCGCCGGCCAGCAAGCCCAGCAGCACCAGCGCATTGGGCGTGGCCCAGGTGGCTGCCGGCAAGGTGGCGCAGCCGGCAAAGCCATCCAAGCCATTGAGCCGCTCAGGCACCCAGCCCTGGCCTTGCAGCGCGCCGCGCACCTGGCTGCCGATCAGGGCCGTCACGCCCAAAGGCCGCATGCGCACAATGGCAGCGGTGGCGATCAGGCCCACCAGCAGGCCGCCCAGGGCATAGTTCCAGCGCCCTTGCCAGAGGCTGCGCCACAGCGCGGGCAGGCTGCGCGGCGCCGCTGCTGTGGGCGCTGTAGCCAACGGCAGGCTGCGCTGGCGCTGCTGCACATGGCGCTGCCACACCCAGGCCGCCCAAGCCGCCAGCACGCCCAGCTGCAGCAGCAGCGCGCCGCCATAGCCCAGGTGCTGCGGCAGCCAGACGACGGGCGCATCGGCCATCGCCAGGCTGTAGAGCGGGTTCCAGGTCTGAAAGCCCAAGGTAAAGCCCAGCGCCGTGCCCAGCAATGCAAATGGCGATGCGGCCGATCCCTCCGCCAGCCGGTACCAGTGCGCGCTGATGCAGGAGCCCGAGACCAGCATGCCCGCCCCAAAGGCCAGGCCCGCGAGCACCAGCACCCAGCTGACCGGGCCAATGTGCATATCCGGCGGCAACTGCCCCGCCTGCGGGTTGGGCACCCAGCTGCTTTGCACCACCGTCATGCCCACAAGCCCCACGGCCAGCGCCAGGATGATCGCCAAAATCCCGCGCGGGTCATCGCGCTGCAGCCAATCGCGCGCATGGCAATAAAAACAAAAGCGCGACCGCTGCAGCACCACGCCCAGCGCCAGCCCAATGGCCAGCGCAAACACCAGGGTGCGCCCGCCATCGCGCTGCAGCAAGGCCTGCTGCAAGAGCCATAGCGCCAGCAGCAGCACCACGGCTGCCACCGGCTGCCAATAGGCGCTGATGGCCCCAGCCGGGCGCTGCCCTGCAGCGGCGCCCGCGCCTCCCAAACCCAAGCTGGAATCAGTCATACCATTCCATCCAAAAAAATGCCCGCGCTAGGCGGGCAGTGAACACAGGACCGAGCCCATGCGGAGACATTCAATACATTCAGGATTGGGCTTACTTGGCTGCCCAGATCGTACCGGCCGGGTTGCTGATCGGCACGCCGACGCTGTTGCCGTATTCGGTCCAGGAGCCGTCATAGTTCTTCACCTGGTAGCCCAGGATCTTGCTCAGCGCAAACCAGGTGTGGCTGCTGCGCTCGCCAATGCGGCAGTAGGTGATGATGGGCTTGCTGCCGTCGATGCCGGCATCGGCATAGAGCTTTTGCAGATCGGCCCGCGATTTGAAGGTGCCGTCCTCATTGACCGCCTTGCCCCAGGGCACATTCACCGCGCCAGGGATATGGCCGGCACGGATCGACAGCTCGGGCACGCCCGCTGGCGCAAACACCTTGCCCTGGTATTCGTCGGCCGAGCGGATATCCACCAGTTGCGTGGCGCCCTTGGCCTCCACCGCTGCCAGCGCATCGCCCAGGCGGGCTCGCAAATCGGTGTTGACCTGGCCCACGCGGTAGGTGGTGGCGGCGTAGTCCGGTGCGCGGTTGTTCAGCGCACGGTTCTCGGCCTCCCACTTCTTGCGGCCGCCATCGAGCAGCTTGACGTTCTTGACCCCGTACACATCAAACACCCAGGCGCCCCAGGCCGCAAACCAGTTGTTGGTGTCGCCGTAGAGCACCACGGTGGTGTTGTCGCTCACGCCGCCCTTGGACAGCAATTGCTCAAACGCCTCCTTGCTGACAATGTCGCGGCGCACCTTGTCATTGAGGTCGTTGTGCCAGGAGAAGTTGACCGCACCCGGAATATGCGCCCGCTCATACAACCCCGGGTTCACGCTGACCTCGATCACCCGCACATCGGGCCGCTGCAGGTTAGCGGCCAGCCATTCGGTGCTGACCAGCGCGCCCGCTGGCACTGCTTGCAGCGTGTTGGCAAAGGCAGGGCTCGCGCCCCAAACGGTTGCCGCGATGGTGCCGGCAATCAAAACGCGCCAAGGCGCTGCTGTGCGGATAGTCATGCTGTGTCGTCCTTCAGGTCATGGGAGAAAAGGCTGCCATCACGGCAGGGCCTGCTTGCACTGTGCATGTTGCAAGCAGCTACTCCAACTGAGGAATGCGCAGATGCATATGTGATCTGCGCGCTTGACAGGGGCCAAGCATGAACGACATCGGTGCAGTGCCAGCGTGCACTGGGCTGGACTGCTTCGACTTTGGGAGCTAGAACGCCTCTCTAGCGCCTTGGGCCAACCCCAGCCAAGCCGGGTTTCTCAAGCCCCGCTGACCGAATCCGCCCACTGCTGCGCCGTCTGCAGCCGCGCACGCGGGCCAAAGCTGCTGGTGCTGCTGAGGGTGATGTTGTGGTGCGCAATCACCTGCTGCGGCGTGACGGCGGCATTGCCGCAAGTGGTGTGCGCATCCTCCAGCAGCACAACAGGGTAGCCATGGCGCAGCGCGGCGCGCGTGGTCACATCCACGCAGTACTCCGTGTGCATCCCGCCAATCACCAGCTCCTGCACGCCCAGGCTTTGCAGCATGGGCAGCAGGTCCGTTTTCCAGAAGGCATCGCCGGTGGTTTTGTCCAGAGTCAGGTCAGCGCGGTCCACCTGCAGGCCATCAGCCAATTGCCATCCGGGCGTACCCGCTTCCAGGCCAGGCTCGGCGTGGCGCACCCAGATGATGGGGGCGTTGGCTTGGCGCGCAGCGGTGGTGACCTGGTTGATGCGGGCTATCAGGGTGGGGCAGTCCCATGCGGCGTTGGGGCCGGTGCAGAGGGCTTGTTGGATGTCGATGAGGAGGAGGGCAGTAGGCATGGTTTTTTGATAGGCCAGCATTAACGGCCTGGTGGAGGTCAGCCAAGGATGATTGGCATACCAAAGTATACGTTCATCCGGATTATGGATATCCAGCAGATACCAAATTAAAGCTCTTATTACTTAGATATCGAGACAACGGCGTCAACCCTTTTTAGAAAATGGTTATATTTATACTGGAAATTTACACAATCACATCAGCTCACAAATACTTATATTACAGATTGATAGCTTAATTCAGTCACTCCTCGGCGCAGATTCATATCGACAAGCATCGAAAAAATTACGTCTTCATGCACAATGAACGAAGACTCTATTCGATACAAAAGGAATCTTGGCACAGACTCCTCACACGTTCTCAATACCATTTCATAGAAATAATACCAATGGGTAGTACACTTGCTTTTGCAACCGTGTCAAACATCCATGAAAAAATTTACCACTCGGAAAACCTTACAGTTCCATACAGATGGTTCGATGGCAGCTATGCGTAATTATAAAAATCCAACACTTGCCTTCATATTTATTGTAGGAATATTTATTTTGGGAAGTATTTTTGTACTTATCACCCTTGATAGCCTCCAAGACAAATCACCTATTCAGGATCCGGGAGCATCTCAAAATGCCAGCAAGCTATTGACCAATGAACTCCCTAGCCCGATCGCTGACACGCCTTTGCGAGAAACAGATCCATCGACCTATCCTGGTCTGCAGACCATTAGACAAATGAAACGCGACAGGCTTTTTGACTATTCGCGATCAGGCAACTTCGCAGATACCCACCAAATTTTAAAAAATGCATTAGCCGATGGTTTGATCAGTGACAAGGAATACTACGGCGAGCTTGCACACATGCTCTATGCACCTGTTGCGAATGCCCATAATATCATTGCAGAGATCATCAAATCCAACAATGATTATGGATTTGAAGTGATGGTATCAAATCTTCAAGAGAACTATGAATTAGCAAAATCAATGAGCATAAATGAACGCAAACATATTTTTGACTTATTGAACAAAAACAAGCCTGAGATGGTCAGCGACATGAGTCTCTTGGGTGTTGGCAGCGTTTCAAAATACACCAGCTGGGTAGGTTCACTCAGGGCCTTTTCTAACGAAGAAAATTTCGTCAAAAATCTCAATGATCTTATTGAAAATAGAATATCAGATCCCCGAGAAGCGTTTGGCCTGTATGAGATTATTGTAGAAAAGAACTATGCTAGAAAAATCAGTAATTCAGCATTTGGAAAATATAAATTTCTCATATCAACCTACAAAGCGAGCTATCCCGAGAACAGGATGGCAGAGTTGATGTCTTCCGGTAATTGGTAAACCCGCGTCTACGCAGGAATGCCTCCAGTCCAACGTCCACCAAGCGGCCTACTGGCGAGTATTCCGCCGTGCAGCAGCTCAGCATGCCTACAAATTCATCGCTGAATGCATAACCTGCCTTCAAACGCTCGGCACCCTCCCGCATTGCGGTCTCTCTCCTGTCCCCAACAGGTCAACCCTCCACTATCCCCCACCGCACCCAGGTTTGAATATGGGACTACGCTGTACCCCGTTCCTGCAACCTGTCGATGCAGCCGCGCTGCGCATGCTCTGCCGCTGCGCGCATCACTTGCGGCGCATTGACCCAACAGACACCCACCCATGCAAAGAACTACCGCCCCTTCGCTGACCACGCCAACCCCCGCCAGCAACCCCGCCCCCTCGCAGCTGTTCCAGCCCCTCACCCTGTCCCAGCTCACCCTCCCCAACCGCATCGTCATCGCCCCCATGTGCCAGTACTCGGCGCAAGAGGGCAATGCCAATGACTGGCATCTGATGCACTACGGCAGCCTGGCGGTATCGGGCGCGGGCATGCTGGTGCTGGAGGCTACGGCGGTGTCGGCGGTGGGGCGCATTACCGATGCGGATCTGGGCATCTATTCCGCTGACAACCAACAGGCGCTGGGGCGGCTGATGGGGTCGCTGCGCAAGCTCTCGGACATTCCGGTCGCTATCCAGCTGGCCCATGCGGGCCGCAAGGCATCCAGCCACCTGCCTTGGGAAGGCGCTGCGCAAATTGCGCCTGATGCGCCCCGGGGCTGGGTGGCGCAGGCACCTTCGGCGATTGCCCATGCGGCGGGCGAGGTGCCGCCGGCCGAGATGACACCCGCCGAGCTGGCAGAGGTGAAGGACGCGTTTGTGGCAGCGGCCCAGGCGGCCGATGCGCTGGGCATCGATGGCATCGAGATCCACATGGCCCATGGCTATTTGCTGCATGAGTTCCTCTCGCCCCTATCGAACACCCGTACCGATGCCTACGGCGGCAGCCTGGAGAACCGCCTGCGCTGCCCGCTGGAGGTGTTTGCCGCCGTGCGCGCGGCCGTGCCTGCGGCCAAGCCGGTGTGGGTGCGCATCTCGGCATCGGATTGGGCGCCGGGCGGCTGGGATATCGATGGCTCGATCGCGCTGGCCCAGGGGCTGAAGGCGCTGGGTTGCAGCGCCATCCATGTGTCATCGGGCGGGCTGTCGACTGCCCAGCAAATCCCCCTGCAGCCGGGCTACCAGGTGGGTTTTGCCGAGGCCATCAAACAGGCCACGGGCCTGACCACGATTGCCGTCGGTCTGGTGACCGAGCCTGCGCAGGCCGAGCACATTGTGGCCTCGGGCCAGGCCGATGCCGTCGCCATTGGCCGCGCTGCCTTGTACGACCCGCGCTGGCCCTGGCATGCGGCCGCCAGCCTGGGCGCGCAGGTGGATGCACCGCGCCAGTACTGGCGCAGCCAGCCGCGTGAGTACAGCAAGCTTTTCCGTGGCGCAGCGGTAGGCGTGCGCTAAAAGCCACTCACACAAACCTTGATACGTCGTTGCCTCGCCGGCCGCGCCAACCCTTGTCGTACTTCTGTACTGCCTGCGGCTTGGCACCTCGTCGGGGGCGCTCAGTCGGGGGCGCCCAGCCTCAACCTCAAACCTTCGGTTTGCTGGGCCGTGTAAGCGGTTCTAAACACGTTCTGTAAACACCGAGGGCGGCAGCACCCAAAGCCGCTAAGCTATGCGGATGCCTGCCCGCCCTCCCGTGTTTGCCTCCCCACCCCACCCCCCAGCTGCTGCCCGCCGCGCCCGCGCGGTGCTGGGCCAGCTCAGCGATATGGATTTGCGGCTGCTGCAGGTCTTCAAGAGCGTGGTGGAATGCGGGGGCATGTCGGCCGCTGAGCTGGAGCTCAACATCGGCACGTCGACCTTGAGCCGCCACATGAAGGACCTGGAGACCCGCCTGGGCATGGTGCTGTGCCGGCGCGGGCGCGCGGGCTTTGCGCTGACGCCTGAGGGCCACCAGGTCTACGAGGCCACCTTGCAGCTGCTGGGCGGCGTCGATCTGTTCCGCAGCCGCATTGACGATATCCATGCCCGCATGGGCGGCAATCTGGAGATCGCCATCTTCGACAAGACGGTGAGCAACCCGCAGGCCCAGATCCACCGCGCGATTGCGCAGTTCCACGGCCAGGCGCCGGATGTGAACCTGCAGCTGCACGTCAGCTCGATCAACGCGATCGAGCGCGGCCTGATGGATGGGCGTTTTCATGTGGGCATCATCCCGGCGCACCGCAGCTCGGCCAGCCTGGTCTACCGCGATCTGTTTGCCGAGAACATGCAGCTGTACTGCGCCGCCGGCCATGACCTGTGGGAGCAGGCGCATGAAGACCTGGACTGGGAGCAGCTGCGCAGCTACCCCTTTGCCGGCCTGGGCTACCACTCGCCCAATATGGAGCTGAGCCACAGCGTGCGGCTGCCGCGTGCGGCCACCGGGTTTGACCAGGAGTCGATTGCCACCTTGATTTTGTCCGGGTGTTTTTTGGGATTTCTGCCGGACCACTATGCCGCCAGTTTTGAAAACCAAGGTTTGATGCGGGCTGT
This sequence comes from Comamonas sp. MYb69, assembly GCF_037479315.1. NCBI lineage: Bacteria > Pseudomonadati > Pseudomonadota > Betaproteobacteria > Burkholderiales > Comamonadaceae > Comamonas > Comamonas sp. MYb69. The sequence goes on along the minus strand of NZ_JBBGZG010000002.1, from coordinate 271,918 downwards.
GCGGCCAGAACGCTTCCAATACCGCTGCCAATTCGTGGCCATGTGGCGCTTATCGCCCGCGCCGAGCCGTGTGGCGCAGGCCTTCATCGACTGCCTCCTCAACGCCCACACAGCACTTGACTAAGTTGCTATGAAATTAACTTATCCACAGAAACCGGCTTCCCGGTGTGCATTTCTTCTCTAGAGGGAGATTGCAGGGAGTTTCTCGCGCAACGACGGCAACATTGCACAAAATTATCCACAGGCGCCAAGTCGGAGAATCCTGACAAGTGCGGCGATCCGACCGGCCGATGTAGCGGGCCTGGACAATGCAACCGCACCCTGCGCCCGCCACCGCACCTGCGCGACTGACCCGAGCGCGCTGCGGTCATGCCAGCGCCGGGCCAGGGCGGTTCGGCGCTACCATCGCTACCGTAACGACCACCCTGGACCGCCCCGTGCCCAAGCCTGCGCCCACCGCCACTCCCCAGCGCCCCAACCCGCCCGGCGCAGCCAAGCCTGCCGCCCCCAAGGCCCGGGCCACGATTGCCGATGTGGCGCTGGCGGCCCAGGTCTCCAAGGCCACGGTCTCGCGCTACCTCAATGGCCGCACCGACATCCTCACCCCCGACATGGCCAAACGCGTGCAGGAGGCCATTGCCAGCCTGCAGTACCGGCCCAGCCCGATGGCGCAGGCGCTCAAGCATGGCCGCACGCGCCTCATTGGCCTGGCGGTAGCCGATGTGACCAACCCCTTCTCCGTAGCGGTGCTGCAGGGCGCAGAAAAAGCCTGCCAGGCCGCTGGCTATTTGCTGGTGCTGTTCAACCTGGGCAATGAGGCCGGGCGCGAGCGCGATGCCATGCATGCGCTGTCGGCCTACCAGCTCGACGGCATGATCCTGAACCGCGTGGACACCAGCGCCCAGCTCTGGCAGGACGCACAGCTGCACGGCAAGCCCATCGTGCTGGTGGACCGCTTCCAGGAAGGCATGGACGCCGATTTTGTGACTGTGGACAACCCCGGCGTGATCCAGATCGCGATGGACCACCTGCAGCAGCAAGGCTTTGACGAAGTGCTGCTGGTGACCGAGCCGATTGCCGATGTCAGCTCGCGCACCGCACGCCAGCAAGCCTTTGCCCGCTACCTGCAAGGCCAAGGCAGCACCGGGCGCGGCAAGCCGGCGGCCATGCAGGGCAGCGTGTGGGAAAGCACCCCGCACAACGCCAGCGCCTTGCAGCAGCACCTGCAGCAATGGCGCGATCAGGCGCAGCAAGCGGGCCGCCACCCCGCCGTGCTGGCCGGCAATGCCGTGGCCAGCCTGCGCGTGGCCACCGCCGTGCATGCGCTGGGCTGGGTGCCCGGGCGGGAGCTGGGCATCATCGGCGTGGACGAGACCGACTGGGCTGCGCTGGTGGGCCCGGGCCTGAGCACCGTGGCCCAGCCCACCGATGCGCTGGGCCAGGCGGCAGCTACGTGCCTCATCGAGCGCATCCAGGGCCTGCAAAGCCCCGCCCGCACAGTCGAGTTACCAGGCACCATCATTGTGCGCGGCTCGACAAAATCCCCAAACCATTGATTCACAACCACTAAAAACAGCGTTACGCACCAAACTAGGGCAAACCCTAGTAATCGTTCCGTAACCTTGCGCTAAACTGCGGCGCTACTGAAACCGGTTTCAAAAGCGCCGCATCGCCATGAACTACACGTTCCAATTCGACCAGGTCCTGGCAGCCTGGCCGCAGCTATTGCAAGGCACCTGGGTGACCATCCAGCTGTCTTTTCTTGCCATGGTCATCGGCCTGGCCGTCGCCATCGTCTGCGCCTGGGGCAAGACCTCGGGCCCTGCGCCGCTGCGCTTTGTCATCAATGCCTACATTGAGCTGATCCGCAACACGCCCTTTTTGGTGCAGTTGTTTTTCTTCTTCTTTGCGCTGCCGGCCATCGGCCTGCGCTGGTCGCCCCAAACCGCCGCGCTGGTGGCCATGGTGGTCAATCTGGGGGCCTATGCGACCGAGATCATACGCGCCGGTATCGAATCCATCCCCAAGGGCCAGATCGAGGCCGGCCTGGCGCTGGATCTGAAGCGCTGGGAAATCTTCCGCTTTGTGATCCTCAAGCCCGCGCTCAAGACCATCTACCCGGCGCTGACCAGCCAGTTCATCCTGCTGATGCTCAGCTCGGCCGTGGTGTCGGTGATCTCGGCCGACGACCTGACCTCGGTGGCCGCCAACATCCAGTCCGAGACCTTCCGCAGCTTTGAGGTCTACATCGTCGTGGCTGCCATCTACCTGCTGCTGTCGCTGGCCTTCAACCTGCTGTTCAAGCTCATCTACCAGATGGCCTTGAACTACCCAGACCGTCGCTGAACTCGGAGAACAAGAAATGCGTACTTTTGGTTGGCCCGAGTTGTGGTTCATCGTGGAAGCGGCCAAGTGGACCGTGGCCCTGTCCCTGATCGCCTTTATCGGCGGCGCCCTGGTGGGCCTGGTGATTGCGCTGTCGCGCACCTCCGAGAACGGCTTGGCACGCGGCATTGCCACCGCCTTTACCCAGATTTTTCAGGGCACGCCGCTGCTGCTGCAGCTGTTCCTGGTGTTCTTTGGCGCGCCCATTCTGGGCTTTGAGATCAACCCCTGGGTGGCAGCCGCTGCTGCGCTGATTTTGAACAGCGGCGCGTTCCTCGGTGAGATCTGGCGCGGCTGTATCCAGGCCGTGCCACGCGGCCAGTGGGAAGCAGCCGAGGCCTTGTCGCTGTCCTACTTCTGGCGCATGCGCGCCGTTGTGTTGCCCCAGGCGATGAAGATTGCCGTGGCCCCCACCGTGGGCTACCTGGTGCAGATCATCAAGGGCACGTCGCTGGCCGCCATCATCGGCTTTACCGAGATCACGCGCGCCGGCCAGATCATCAACAACGCCACCTTCCAGCCGATGCTGGTGTTCGGTGTCGTCGGTGCCGTTTACTTCATCCTGTGCTGGCCGCTGTCCCTCTGGGCGGGCCGCCTTGAGAAGCGCCAAGCCAGATGAACACCCCCCTGAGTCGCTTACGCGCCTTCCCCCCAGGGGGACGACGCCCTTGCTGCGGGGCGGCCCTTGCTCGGCGTCCCGCCGATGGGCCCTGCTGCAACGACGCCAGTGCTTCTTACGTTTGGCCTGTTTAATCCCTTTCCCTTCTTGCTGCGTTATTAAACCCTTAGGAGACATGAGCATGCAGATTTCCCGCCGCACTTTCACCTCCGCTGCTGCCGCCCTGGCTGCCAGCGCCCTGTTGCCCCTGACCGCATCGGCCCAGTCGCTGGCGGATCTGAAGAAAAAGGGCAAGATTACGATCGGCATGCTGGTGGACTTCCCGCCCTACGGCATCCTGAACGGCAGCAACCAGCCTGACGGCTACGACGCTGACGTGGCCAAGCTGCTGGCCAAGGAATGGGGCGTGACCGCCGACATCGTGCCCGTGACGGGCCCCAACCGTATCCCCTTCCTGCTGACCAACAAGGTCGACATGCTGATCGCCTCGCTGGCCATCACGCCTGAGCGCGCCAAGCAGGTGCTGTTCTCCAAGCCTTACTCGGCCGCATCGATCGTGCTGTACGGCGCCACCAAGACCGCCATCAAGGGTCCGGAAAACCTCAAGGGCCTGCGCGTGGGCGTGGCCCGTGCCTCCACCCAGGACGTGGCCGTCACCAAGGCTGCGCCAGAAGGCACGCAAATCCGCCGCTTTGACGACGACGCATCGGCCATGCAAGCGCTGCTGTCGGGCCAGGTCGATGCCATCGGCTGCTCGGTGACCGTGGCTGCCCAGATCGCCAAGCGCGCGCCTGCCGGCCAGTTCGAGAACAAGTTCCAGCTGCTGCAGCAGAACATGGCCGTCGCGCTGCGCCCTGGCCAGGACGAAGTGGCCGAAGCCGTGAACGCCTTTATCGCCAAGAACACCGCCAATGGTGAGCTGAACAAGCTGTACCAAAAGTGGTTGGGCGCCGACCTGCCCAAGCTGGACTAACCCTAGAACGGGCTACCCCCTGAGGCGCTGCGCGCCTTCCCCCTGGAAGGGGGACGACAGCACCGCTGCGGGGCGGCCCTTGCTGGCTGTCTCTTAGCTCGGGCATGCCAGTGTTGCAATCATCTTGAAAAACGACTGCTTTATGACGACCCCCTCGCAAGCACCCATCATTCGCCTCCAAGGCGTCGAGAAATGGTATGGCAACTTCCAGGTGCTGACCGATATCAACCTCGACGTGCGTGCCGGCGAGCGTATCGTCATCTGCGGGCCTTCGGGCTCGGGCAAGTCCACGATGATCCGCTGCATCAACCGGCTCGAAGCCATCCAGAAGGGCCAGATCACCGTGGACGGCACGGACCTGACGGGTGACAGCAAGGCGATCGACACCATCCGCAAGGAAGTGGGCATGGTGTTCCAGCAGTTCAACCTGTTTCCGCACCTGACGATTGTCGAGAACTGCATGCTGGCGCCGATGCGCTCGCGCGGCCTGAGCAAGGCCGAGGCGCAGGAGCGCGCAATGCACTACCTGACGCGGGTGCGCATTCCGGACCAGGCGGACAAGTACCCCAGCCAGCTGTCGGGCGGCCAGCAGCAGCGCGTAGCCATTGCCCGCGCGCTGTGCATGGCCCCCAAGATCATGCTGTTTGACGAGCCCACCTCGGCCCTCGACCCCGAGATGGTCAAGGAAGTGCTGGACACCATGATCGGCCTGGCCGAAGACGGCATGACCATGCTCTGCGTGACCCATGAAATGGGCTTTGCCCGCAGCGTGGCCGACCGCGTGATCTTCATGGCCGACGGCAAGATCATCGAGCAAGGCCCACCGGCCGCGTTCTTTGACAACCCGCAGCACCCCAAGACCCAGCAGTTCCTGGGCCAAATTCTGAGTAATCACTGACACCCCCTGAGGCGCTTCGCGCCGTCCCTGAGCTGCGGGGCGGTGCGGCCGGCGAGGCCCTTGCTCGGTGTGCGCCGATGGGCCGCGCCAGTTTTTGAGAACGTGCGAAGTTACTGCAGATTGTTTGCTCACCTATCAATAGCTGTCAACGCTTGGTATACGGGCGTAAGCGGCCAAAAAATACGAAAACCATGGCCTTGTCTTTGCAAAACGCGGGCTCGCCCGCGCTGATCTCCCTCACCTCGTTTGGCAATGCCGAAGTGCGCCGCCACGGCCAGCTCTACTTTGCCCAGCTCTCGCACCGCGCAGGCGCCAATGGCTATGAAGTGCGCGAAGAGCTGCTGCTGAACCCCGCTGAGGAACTGCCCGCGCTGGCCGCCTATGGCCGCGCGCACCAGCTGGACCTGGTCTACTCCTGCCCCCAGCCGCTGTTTGCGATGGACGGCAGCCTGAACACCGCCGCCGTGCAACACGCGATAGCAGCCAGCCACAGCCTGGGGGCCACCTGGCTCAAGATGTCGATCGGCGGCTTTGCCAGCCAATCGGTCGCGCATTCGGCCCAGGGCTTTGCGGCGCTCAAGAGCGCCATCGATGGCGCGGGCCTGACCTTGCTGATCGAGAACGACCAGACCACGGCCGCCGGCACCGTGCAAGCGCTGCAGCGCTTTTTTACCGCTGCCGATGCCGCCGGCTTGAACTTGCCGATGACCTTTGACATGGGCAACTGGCACTACCTGGGCGAATGCGCACTGCAAGCGGCGCAGCTGTTTGGCAGCCGCGTGGCCTATGTGCATGCCAAGGGCGTGCAACGCCTGCCCGCCAAATGGGTGGCCGTGCCGCTGGCCGAATCGGCCGCCGCCTGGCGCGCGATTTTGCGCGCGCTGCCCAGCGATGCACCGCGCGCCATCGAGTACCCGCTGATCGGCGACGACCTGGTCGCCGTCACCCAGCAGGAGCTGGCCGTGCTGCGCGATGCCACGGCACTGCAGGCCAAGGCCTCCTGATCAGCTCCCAACAGACCCACAGCTACCAGCACCCAAGAGAGACACGGCCATGACCACCAAGACCTTTGATGTCGCCACCTTTGGCGAAGCGATGATGCTGCTGATTGCCGACCGCGCCGGCCCGCTGGAGAACGCCGAGTTCTTTACCAAACGCATTGCAGGCGCCGAGATCAATGTGGCCACCGGCATGGCACGCCTGGGCTTCAACACCCACTGGGCCAGCCGCCTGGGTGCCGATTCGATGGCGCGCTACCTGATCAACCAGATGAAGAGCGAAGGCGTGCACTGCGAGCATGTGGTGCTGGACCCGGCGCAAAAGACCGGCTTCCAGATCAAGGGCCGCAGCGATGATGGCAGCGACCCGCAGGTGGAATACCACCGCAAGGGCTCGGCAGCGAGCCTGATGACCCCGGCCGACATCGACGAGCCCTGGCTGGCCTCGGCCCGCCACCTGCATGCCACCGGCGTGTTTGCCGCGATCTCGCAGACCAGCCTGGCCACTGCCCAGCGCACGCTGCAAATCGCCCGCGCAGCTGGCAGCACCATCTCCTTTGACCCCAACCTGCGCCCCACGCTGTGGCAGGACGAAGCCACGATGCGCCGCGAGATCAATGCACTGGCTGCGGGCGCGGACTGGGTCTTTCCCGGCCTGGCCGAAGGTGAGCTGCTGACCGGCCACAAGACGCCCGAAGCGGTGGCCCGGTTCTACCGCGACCAGGGCGCAAGCCTGGTGGTCGTCAAGCTGGGCGAAGAAGGTGCTTACTACGATGACGCGCAGGCCGGTACCGGCTATGTGGCCGGCTGCCCGGTCGAGAAGGTGGTGGACACTGTGGGCGCTGGTGATGCCTTTGCCGTGGGCGTTATCAGCGGCCTGCTCGATGGCCGCTCGGTGCCCGATGCCGTCAAGCGCGGCTGCTGGATTGGCGCGCTGCAGGTGCAGGTGCTGGGCGACTCCGAAGGCCTGCCGACCCGCGCAGCCTTGACCGCCGCCGGCTATTGATTTCAACGCATCCAGGAGCAGCCATGAGCAGCACCCGCCACCAGATTCTGGTTTTTCGTGAACTGCCCGAGGACCAACTGGCCCGCCTGCAAGCCGCGCATGACGTGACCGTGGCCAACCCGCGCGTCGCCGCGCAGCGCGATGCCTTTTTTGCAGCGCTGCCCCAGGCCCAGGCACTGATCGGGTCGAGCTACCCGATCACCGATGCGCTGCTGGACGAAGCACCGCAGTTGCGGGTGATCTCCAGCATCTCGGTGGGCGTGGACAACTACCCGCTGGCATCGCTGCGCGAGCGCGGCATTGCGCTGTGCCACACGCCTGGCGTGCTGACGGAGACGACGGCCGACACCATCTTTGCGCTGCTGATGGCCACCAGCCGCCGCATTCCGGAGCTGGCAATGTATGTGCGCTCGGGCCAATGGCAGCGCAATATTGGTGAGGAGCTGTTTGGCTGGGATGTGCATGGCAAGACCCTGGGCATTCTGGGCATGGGCCGCATCGGCATGGCGCTGGCCCGGCGCGCGGCGCTGGGCTTTGGCATGCGCGTGCTCTACAACAACCGCAGCGTCGTGCCGGAGAGCGAGCTGGGCGCGCTGGCCGGCCAGGTGCACTATGTTGCGCGCGATGCGCTGCTGCGCGAGGCAGACTTTGTCGTCTCCGTCGTGCCATCGACCCCCGAGACCAAGCACCTGCTGGGCGCCGAAGCCTTTGCGATGATGAAGCCCAGCGCCATTGTCATCAACGGCTCGCGCGGCGCGATCGTCGACGAGGCTGCGTTGCTGCATGCGCTCGACACCGACCAGATCCGCGCCGCCGGCCTGGATGTGTTTGCCACCGAGCCGCTGCCAATCGAATCGCCCCTGCGCACCCATGCCAAGGTGGTGGCGCTGCCGCATATCGGATCGGCCACGCACGAGACCCGCCACGCAATGGCCGAGATGGCCACCAGCAACCTGCTGCAGGTGCTGGCGGGTGAGCAACCAGCGGGTGGGTTTGATCTGAGCCAGGCCTGAGCCCCAGCGGCGCCATGGGCTGCGCCGCGCGAGACGGGATGAGGGAGGGCGCGCCCGCATAATGGCCGCCAGACCTTCCGATGCTGGCCGCCTGCTGGTGGCCAGCGGCCACCTCTTTCGTACGATCTCGTACCGTCTCTAGACTGCGGTATGCCCTCCACGCTCCAGGTTCTCTCCCTCGCCTCCCCCTCTGCCGGCTACCGCCGCATCCGCTTTGCCGGCGCGCAGTTGGCGCCCTTTTGCCAGCACGACAACATCCACTGCCGCCTGGTGTTTCCATCGCCGCAACGCGACGGCGCCAGCAGCACACGCGTCTACACCGTGCGCGCCTTCGATGCCGATGCGCAATGGCTGGAGATTGATTTTTTGCTGCATGCCGATGCCGGCCCGGGTGCCTGCTGGGCCCAGCAGGCGCAGGTCGGCGACTGTGTCGAAATTCTCAAGCCCGGTGGCCGCACGGCCCGCATTGCCGACTGGATGGTGCTGGCCGGTGACGACAGCGCGCTGCCCGCGCTGGCCCGCATTGCAGAACAGCTGCCCGCCAGCACACGCGGCCATGTGGTTTGCGAAATAGCGGACCCGCAGGACGCCATCGACATACCCCTGCCAGCCGGCATGCAGTGGCATTGGCTGTACCGCGCAGGCGCAGCAGCCGGCAGCGGCGAGCAGCTGCAGCGGGCGGTACGAGCGTTGGATTGGAGCGCCGCACAAGCCACCGAAGGCGCCAGCCGCTTTTTATGGGTAGGCGCCGAATTTGCCACCGCGCAGGCGCTGCGCGCATGGGCCGTGGACAGCCTGGGTCTGGGCAAGCAGGAGCAGCTGATCGTGGCCTACTGGCGCCGGGGCATGAGCGAAAACGAGCTGCGCGCGCCCAAGCCCGAGCTGGAAAAAGCCTAGGCCCTGTTTTTAGATTTCCGCCGAGCGCGAAATATGCCGGCGCAGCAGCGCCGCGGCATAGTCGGCATCGCCTTCTTTGAGCGCCTTCAGAATGCCCAGGTGGTCGGTGCAGGCCTGGCGGATGTGCTGCTCGCTCAGGTGGCTGAAATGCGCAAACTCCGAGATCTTGCGCAGCGAGTTCTGCCGGCGCACCGACTCGATCAAAAAGCGGTTGCGCGACCAGGACACCAGGGTTTCATGAAAATTCGCATTGGCCTTGAACCACACATCCTGGCGCAGCTGCTCAACCGGCATCTGCAAGATGTCTGACTGCTCGCGGAACAGCTGCTGGAGCTGCTCGGGATCGGGCGCAAAGTCCGCCATCTTCAGCGCGCCGCACTCGACGATGAGCCGAAAGTCATAGCTCTCGTGCACGGCCTGGGGGTTGTCCAGGCTCTCGGTAAAGCGCCAGCCGTGGCCGGGCAGGCGCTCGGTCAGGCCCTCGGCGGCAAAGCGCATCAGCACGCGGCGCACGGCGCCCCGGGTCACGCCAAACAGCTCCACCAGCTGCGCTTCGGAGACTTCGCCGGCCAGCTGGCCGCTGGCGCGGTGGTTCATGATCTGGCTGTACAGCGCCTCGGCCTCAGAAGGGGGCACCAGCTGCTCCAGGGCATCGTCGCCATCGGGCACGCGCTCGACCCGAAAGCCCCGGCCCGGGTGGTAGGCCACCAGGCCCTGGGCCGTCAGCAGCATCAGCGCCTGGCGCACCGGCGTGCGCGAGACCTTGAGCTCATCGGCCAGGTGCAGGTCGGAGATGCGGTCGCCCACGCGCCAGCGGCCACCATGCATCAGCGCCGTCAGCTTGCGCGCGACGTCGATCTGCAAAGAACTCAGCGATTGCTTCAAACCGATTCTCCCCTTGGTTGTGCTGCTGCGGCCCGCGCCTGCGCAATCCGGTGGCAATGGCGGCGGCGCGCAGCATCTTGTTTTTGCCGGCCAGCCCCGAGCATACGCGCCAGGCTTCCCGTCTTGGCAGCATCCTTCATCGTAGTTTCCCTAAGTTTTGTTTGATTCTATAAAAAACAAATTGACAGTCAATGACCAGGAAATTAATGTATTAAAAGTTCACAAAACACAAAAGGAAAAAGATGTCGCCGTTTCCACTCGTCACGCTGTCTGGCGCCCCCCAAGCCCGAGGGCGCCAGTATGGCGCGGCGCTCAAAGACCGCATTGCCCGCAGCGCAGCGCTCTACGGCGGCGCGCTGGAGAAGTACGGCATCAGTGCCGCGCACAAGGCCGCGCTGATCGCCGAGTACGCCCAGAAGATCGCCGCCTTTGACGAGAACTACCTCGAAGAAATGCGCGGCATTGCCGAGGGCTCGGGCGTCGCGCTGGACGACATCGTGATGATCAATGCCCGCACCGAGGTGGTGGCCCTGGCGCGCGCCCAGTCCACCAAGCCCGTCGATGACGAGCTGGACGACGGCTGCACCGGCGCCATGCTGCTGCCCGAGCGCAGCGCCTCGGGCAACCTGATCCATGGCCAGAACTGGGACTGGCGCGCCGAATGCGCCGAGACCGGCGTGGTGCTGCGTGTGCGCCAGGACCATGGCCCCGACTACCTGACCTTTGTCGAAGCCGGCGGCCTGGCCCGCAGCGGCCTCAACGCCGCAGGCATCTCGATCACCGCCAACTACCTCGAGTGCGAGCGCGACTACACGAAGCTGGGCATTCCGCTGGGTCTGATCCGCCGCAAGGTGCTAGAGCAGGAACACTTTGCGCTGGCCGCCAAGGCCGTGGCCACCACGCCCAAGTCCTGCTCCAACAACATCATGGTGGCATCGGCCGCGGGCTTTGGCATTGACTTTGAATGTGCACCCGACGAGGCCTTCCCGCTCTACCCCGAGGAAGGCATGATCGTGCACGCCAACCACTGGGTCAGCCCCGTGGCGCTGGCCAAGCTGCGCGACACCGGCATCCCCCATGTGCCCGAGAGCTTTTACCGCGACTGGCGGGTGCGCAAGATCCTGCAGGAGCAAGGCCGCCTGCTGACGCGCGAATCGCTGAAGAAGGCGCTGTTTGACGACTTCCTCTCGCCCTACGCGGTCTGCCGCCCACCGCGCCCCGCCGATGGCGGCAACCTGACTGCCACCGTCGCGATGATCGTGATGGAGCCAGCGCTGGGCATCATGGAGATTGCACCGCTGCCGGCCATCAACCGCCAGTTCACCACCTACCGCCTGCATGGCGATGGTGCGGCTGAACCGTCTGCAGCCGCTGCAGCTGCGCTGGAGCACTGAGCGCCATGTGGAAATTCGCTGCCACCCGAATCGGCATGGCGATTCCGACCTTGGTGATCGTGGCACTGGCCGTCTTCATTCTGGTGCGCCTGATCCCCGGCGACCCGGCAGCGCTGATGCTGGGTGACTCGGCCGATGCCGCATCGCTGGCGGCCCTGCGCGAGCAGCTGGGCCTCAACGCCAGCCTGCCCACGCAGTTCCTGGTCTGGTCCGGCCATGTGCTGCAGGGCGACCTGGGCCAGTCCATCTCCAACCGCCAACCCGTTGCCGCGCTGATCTGGCAGCGCTTTGCCGTCAGCGCCCAGATCGTGCTGCCTGCCGTGCTGCTGGCCACCCTGGTGGCCGTGCCGCTGGGCATGCTGGCGGCATGGCGCCAAGGCCGCCTCACCGACCTGGCCCTGGTCGCCACCGCCACCTTGCTGCTGTCGCTGCCCGCGTTCTGGATGGGGCTGCTGCTGTTGATGTTCTTTGCGCTCAAGCTGGGCTGGTTTCCGGTGGTCGGCTTTGTCGCCTTTGGCGAGAACCCGCAGCAGGCGCTGCTCTACCTGGTGCTGCCCATCACCACCTTGCTGCTCCATGAGATCGGCGTGATCCTGCGCATGACCCGCGCCTCCACCCTGGAAGTGCTGCACCTGGACTACATCACCCATGCCCGCGCCAAGGGCCTGAGCGAGATGACGGTGATGCTGCGCCATGCCTTCAAAAGTTCCTTTGGCCCGACCTGGACCCTGCTGGGCCTGATCCTGGGCAACCTGCTCGCCGGCGTGGCGGTGATTGAGACCGTGTTCACCATTCCCGGTCTTGGCCGTCTGCTGGTCGATGCGATCTTTGCCCGCGACTACCCGCTGATCCAGGGCTGCCTGCTCTTCATCGCCAGCATCTATGTCCTGGTGAATCTCTTTGTGGACCTGCTCTACCCCATCTTTGACCCCAGGGTGGCCGCATCATGAACCGCCGCTCCCTCTCCTTCTGGCTGGGCGCTGGCCTGGTCTCCGTGGTGGTCGTCGTGGCCTTGCTGGCCACGTTCTGGACGCCGTATGACCCGCTCAAGCTCGACTTCAAGACCCGCCTGGCAGCGCCCGGCTGGCAGCACTGGATGGGCACCGACGAGCTGGGCCGCGATGTGCTCAGCCGCCTGATGCGCGGCACCGCTACCAGCATCCGCATCAGCCTCAGCACCGTGTTTCTGGCCACCTTCTTTGGTGTGCTGATTGGCGCGCTCAGCGGCTACTTGCGCGGCTGGCCCGACCGCATTCTGATGGCCATCAACGATGCGCTGCTGGCCTTCCCGGGCCTGTTGATGGCGCTGGGCCTGCTGGCGGTGTTTGGCGCCAGCACCAGCGGCATCATCATCGCGCTGGCACTGGCCTATGCGTCATCGGTGGTGCGGGTGGTGCGTGGCACGGTGCTGGGCCTGCGCGAGCGTGATTTTGTGCGTGCTTCGCGCGTCATGGGCAACTCCGAGACCTACACCCTGCTGCGCCATGTGCTGCCCAACTGCATTGCACCGGTGATCGTCATGGCCACCTCGATGTGCGGCTGGATCATTCTGGCCGAGAGCTCGCTGAGCTTTCTGGGCCTGGGCGTGGCGCCCCCCGCACCCACCTGGGGCAACATGCTGGCGGGCAGCCGATCCTATGTCAGCCAGGCGGCCTGGCTGGCAATTTTCCCGGGGCTGGCGATCTCGCTGGCACTGCTGGGCATCAACCTGCTCGGCGACGCCCTGCGCGACCGGCTCGACCCACGCATGCGGAGGCGCGTATGACCCCATCCCCTACCCTGCTGCAGATCCAGAACCTGAGCCTCTCGGCCGGCGCCGGCAAACTAGTGGTGCGCCATGCATCCTTGCAGCTGGCCGCTGGCGAAATTGTCGGCATCGTCGGCGAATCGGGCTCGGGCAAGACCATGCTCAGCCGCGCCGTGATGCGGCTCACGCCCCATGCCATCAGCCGCAGCGCAGGCGACATCCTGCTGGACGGCCAGTCGCTCTACGCGATGAACGAGCGCCAGCTGCGCGCTGTGCGCGGCCCGCGCGTGGCCATGGTGTTCCAGGAGCCGATGACCTCGCTCACACCCACCCTGAGCATTGGCGAGCAGCTGCTCGAAGGCCTGCGCATGCACCTGCCCCAGGCGCGCGATGAGCACATGCCGCGCATCCATGCGATGCTCGAGCGCGTCGGCCTGCGCGATACCCAGCGCATCCTGAGCGCCTTCCCGCACGAGTTCTCGGGCGGCATGCGCCAGCGCATCATGATCGCCTCGGCCATGCTGCTGCGCCCCGCCCTGCTGATTGCCGACGAGCCCACCACGGCGCTGGATGCGGTGGTGCAGCGCGAGGTGATGGAGATGATGCTGGAGCTGACGCGCGAGAACGGCACCGCCGTGCTGCTGATCAGCCATGACCTGCCGATGGTGGCCCGCTACGCGGACCGCATGGTGGTGATGAAGCAGGGCGACATCGTCGAGACAGGCCCCACCGCCCAGGTGCTGGCCGCCCCTGCGCATGACTACACGCGCCAGCTGCTGCGCACCCTGCCCCAGCGCCGCGCGCCGCGCCAGATCGACCGTACAACGCCGCTGATGTCGGCCCGCGACCTGGTGCTGGAGTTTGGCGGCCGCCAGCGCTGGTTCCGCAAGGGGGCACCGGCGCGCGTGCTCAAGGGCATCAGCCTGGATATCTTCCCCGGCGAAGTGGTGGCCGTGGTCGGCGAATCGGGCTCGGGCAAGACCACCCTGGGCATGATTCTGTCGGGCCTGCTGCAGCCCACCAGCGGCAGCCTGCGCTACAAGGGCCAGCCCTTGCTGCCGGGTAGCCCCGGCTTCAAGGACTACCGCTACAACTGCCAGATGGTCTTCCAGGACCCGTACTCGTCACTCGACCCGCGCATGACGGTGCAGGCCCTGGTGGCCGAGGCGCTGCGCATGGCCGATGGCCTGAGCGCCAGCGGCAAGCGCGAGCGCGTGCAGCAGGCGCTGGCCGATGTGGGGCTGGGCGGCGATTTTGCGACACGCTACCCGCATGAGCTCTCGGGCGGCCAACGCCAGCGCGTGGCCATTGCCCGGGTGCTGGTGCGGCGCCCGGCGCTGATGATTGCCGACGAGGCGGTCTCTGCGCTGGATGTGACGGTGCGCGCCCAGGTGCTGGACCTGCTGGCCGAACTGCAGCAGCGCTATGGCTTCTCGTGCCTTTTCATCAGCCACGACCTGGGCGTGGTCGAGCAGATTGCCGACCGGGTCATCGTCGTGCAAGGCGGCCTGATTGCCGAGCAGGGCACGCGCGACGCCGTGTTTGACCAGCCGCAGAACCCTTATACGCGCCAGCTGCTCGATGCCATCCCGATGCTACAGGCGACGCCCGATGGCGGCGTGCATCTGCGCTGGCGCCATGCCGAGGACAAGGCCTCCGCCTCTGCAAACGGCGCTGCCTGCCCTGCCTAAAAATTAAGCAACCTTTCAGGAGTCTTCTATGTCATCCCCTCCCGCCCGCCAGGGCCACGGCATCAAGCTCAGCTATTACGACTTTGGCGCCACCACCTTTTTTGCCAGCCAGTTCGACCAGCGCTTCAGCTACTGCCTCTATGTGCCCAAGAACTACAGCGAGAGCGAGGACAAGCGCTATGACCTGGCGGTGATCGTGCACGGCACCGGCCGCACCGCCAGCCAGTACCGCGACCGCTTTGCCGACTTTGCCGACCGCAATGACTGCATCGTGCTGGCGCCGCTTTTCCCCGCCGGCATTGGCGTGGCGGGCGACCTGGCCAACTACAAGCGCATTCTGTTCCATGGCATCCGCTACGACCAGGTGCTGCTGTCCATGGTCGATGAGGTGGCGGCCAAGTACCGCCTGCGCAGCCAGCGCTTTCTGATGTATGGCTTCTCGGGCGGTGGGCAGTTCTGCCAGCGCTTTTTCCTGCTGCACCCCGAGCGCCTGCAGGCCGTCTCGATCGGCGCGCCGGGCGTGGTCACCCTGCTCAACACCGACTACGACTGGTGGGTGGGCGTGCGCGACATCGAGCAGCGCTTTGGCCGCAGCCTCAACCTGGCCGCGATGCGCGAGGTAGCCGTGCAGACCATCATCGGCACGGCCGACACCGCCACCTGGGAGATCACCATCCCGCGCGACAGCGCGCTGTGGATGGATGGTGCCCAGCTGCAGGGCGACAACCGCATCGAGCGCATCACCGCGCTGGCCGACAGCTTTGCCGCGCATGGCATTCGCGTGCAGCGCGACACCGTGCCCGGCATTGCGCACGAGCCCTTCAAGGTCATCGAGCCGGTCGAGGCCTTCTTGCAGCAGTGCCTGCGCGCGCCGCAAGCTGCCCCGGTGTAAGAACCTGTCCAAAGCCCCCACGCCACCGTCCCCACCACCACAAGGAAGACCATGCCCACCAGCCGCTCTCTTTGGTCGCCCGCGCTGCTTGCCGCAGCCTGCGCGCTCAGTGCCCACAGCCAGGCCGCCGGCGCCCCCGATATGCTGCGCGTCGCGCTGCATGCCGATATCGCCAGCGTCAACCCCGGCGTCAACCGCGACGCCAACTCCGACATGGTGATGGCCCATGTGGTCGAGGGCCTGGTGGCCTATGGCGAGGACCTGAGCATCAAGCCCATGCTGGCCAGCAGCTGGAAGGCGAACGACGACAGCACCAGCTACGACTTCAAGCTGCGCCCGAATGTGCGCTTTCACAATGGCAAGACCTTGTCGGCCGCCGATGTGGTGTGGAACTTCAAGCGCTACCTCGATCCCAAGACCAACTTCCAGTGCATCAACCGCTACAACGGCAAGATCGGCCCGGCGTTGCAAGACGTCAAGGCGGTCGACGCGCAGACCGTACGCTTTAGCTTCTCGGCGCCCGCGCCCAACTTCTTGATGACCCTGGCGACCATCCAGTGCACGCCCTGGATCATCCACCCCGACTCGGTAGCTGCCAACGGCAGCGTCAGCCAGGTGATCGGCACCGGCCCCTACAGCTTTGCCGAGAAGCAGACCGGCCGCTACACCGAGCTCAAGCGCTTTGCCGACTACAGTGCGCTGCCCGGAGCGCGCGATGGCTATGCCGGCAGCAAGCAGGCCAGCATTGCCACCTTGCGCTTTGTGACCGTGCCCGATGCCAGCACCCGCTCCAACGGCGTGCTCTCGCGCGACCTGGATGTCATCGACGATGTGGACCCCGACACCATCAAGGTGCTCAAGGACAAGGGCGTGCAGGTGGAGGTGCAACCCACCCCGAGCTGGGTGGTGCTGCAGCTGCAGACCGAGGCGCCGGCGCTCAAGGATATGCGCATGCGCCAGGCCATTGCCAAAGCGCTGAGCCTGCCCGATGTGGCCGAGGCCGCCGGCAAGGGCCTGTTCACACCCAACCCCTCGGTGATATCGCCGCTGAGCCCCTACTACGACCAGCGCAGCAAGGCCTGGCCGGGCTATGACCCGGTGGGCGCCAGCGCGCTGGCCAAGCAGGCGGGCTACAAGGGCCAGCCCATCACGCTGCTGGTGGCCAACCGCCAGGAGCGCGTGCAGCTGGCCACCATCCTGCAGGCGCTGCTGGGCTCGGCCGGCATCAACATCGACATCAAGGTGCGTGACTGGGCCTCGCAGCTCGATCTGTATGGCAAGGGCCAGTACGAGCTGGCCATCTTTGCCTACTCGGCGCGGCTCGATCCCTTGCTGATGTATGAATCGCTGATTGGCGACAAAAAGGCCGAACCGACCCGCCAGTGGGACGATGCGCAGGCCTCGGCCTTGCTCAAGCAGGTGGCGATGGAGCGCGACCCGGCCCGCCGCAAGGACCTGTTCAACCAGCTCCATGCGCTGATGGCCAAAGAGGTGCCGATCATCGGCCTGTACAACCTGCCCGTGGTCACCGCGATGGCGCCCAGCATCAAGGGCTACAAGGGCTGGCCCGCCGGCACGCACCGCTTCTGGGGCGTGACCCGCGCCGCGCCCTAAAGCCGCCTCTGCGCGTGGCCAGAATTGCCTGGTTCTGCCACGCGCCCGCCTCTTTCCCCGCATTCCGCTCTCTGCGTTTCACACCCTGTATGTCTTTTTCTGCAACCGACTACCGCCTGGCCGATGCCACGGCACTGGCCCAGGCCATCCGCGCTGGTGCGCTCACACCCCAGGCAGCCGTGGACCATGCCTTTGCCGCCATCGAGCGCTGCAACCCCCAGCTCAATGCCGTGATCCTGACCATGCGCGCGCAGGCAGAAGAACAACTGCGCCAGCTGCCGGCCGACGCGCCGCTGCGCGGCGTGCCGGTGCTGCTCAAGGACGACTGCCCCAGCTATGCCGGCGCGGCGATGTCCTATGGCTCGCGCGCGGCGCTGGGCCATGTCTCGACCACCGACCACACCCTGGTACGGCGCTACCAGCAGGCGGGCATGGTCATCGTCGGCAAGACCAATCTGCCCGAGTTCTCGGCCAATGTGGCCACCGCGCCCAGCCTGCATGGCCGCACCCTGAACCCCTGGAGTGCTGCGCACAATGTGGGCGGCTCCTCGGGGGGCTCGGCTGCGGCAGTGGCAGCGCGCATGGTGCCGCTGGCCTATGGCAATGACGGCGCGGGCTCGATCCGCATTCCGGCAGCCTGCACGGGGCTGTTTGGCCTGCGCCCCTCGCGCGGCCGTGTGGCCTGCGGCCCCGTCTCCAGCGAGAACTGGGGCGGTCTGGTGAGCCACCATGTGCTCACGCGCAGCGTGCGCGACTCGGCCCTGATGCTGGACCTCACTGATGCGCTGGAGCCCGGCTCGCTCTATGCCGCGCCGGCCAAGGCGGAAGACTTCAGCCAGGCGCTGCTGCGCCCGCCAGGGCGGCTGCGCATTGGCGTGTTGCAGGATGCAGGCCCGGGCCAGGTGCTGGACAGCAGCGTCCTGCAAGGCCTGCATGACACCAGCCGCCTGCTGCTGGAACTGGGCCATGTGACCGAAGAGGCGCACTGGAACTTCTCGCACAGCGATCTGGCCGCTGCTTTTAGCCGCATCATTGCCGCCTATACCGCGCTGGAGGTGGATGACCTGGTGCGCAGCACCGGCAAGCCCGCCACGGCGGAGTTCTTTGAACCGGTGAACCTGGGCCTGGCCGAGCAAGGGCGGCGCCTGGGCGCTGTCGAGCTATTGGCCGCGCGCAATACCTGCAACAGCATCGCCCGGCGCCTGGGCGAGATGTTTGGCCGCTATGACCTGCTGCTCTGCCCGGTGATGCCCACCTTGCCCCAGGGCCTGCAGGCGCTGGATGTGCGCCAGCCCGATGCGCATCACTTCATGCAGGAGTTCATGGATGCCACCGTCTTCACCCGCCCGGCCAATGCGGCCGGCGTGCCCGCGATGAGCGTGCCGCTGTGGCAAAGCGCCAGCGGCCTGCCTGTTGGCATGCAGTTCATCGCCCCCTATGGCGCAGAAAGCCGGCTGCTGCAGCTGGCCGCGCAGCTGGAGCAGGCCCTGCCCTGGGACCAGCGCCTGCCCCCCGTCCACGCTTGATTCCAGACCCCTATGCTCTACACCAAACCCTATTACCAACCCCAGCAGCCCGCGCAGATCAAGGAGCTGGTCGACCGCGTAGTGCTGGGCACCTTGATTACGCCGCACAGCGAAGGCGTGGCGCTGTCCCACCCGGTGTTCCGGCTCGACACCACGCGTGGCGCGCTGGGTACCCTGGTGTCGCACGTGGCATCGGCCAGCGACCATGTGCGCTTTCTGCGCCAAGGGCTGCCCAGCATCGCCATCCTGATGGACCCGGGCAGCTATATCTCGCCGTCCTGGTACCCCAACTACCCGCAGCGCGACAGCGCGCCGACCTGGGGCTTTCAGGTGGTGCACCTGCATGGCACGCCGCGCATGCTCGAAGAAGATGAACTCGTCGCCCACCTGCAGGACCTGGTGGGCCATATGGAGCGCGGCCGCCGCTGCCCCTGGGACAGCAGCGAGCTGGGCCCCGGCGGCATGGAGCGGCGCCTGCCCGGCATTGTGGGCTATGAGATGCCGGTGGCGCGCTGTGAAGCCAAGTTCAAGCTCGGCCAGGACGAGCGCCCGGCCGATATGCGCGGCGCTGTCGAGCGCCTGCGCGAGCAGAACCAGCACGCGCTGGCCGATACCATAGAGCAGCACTGCCAACTCCAACAGCCATGACCACCGCCCCCACCTACAGTTCCAGCGCCACACAGACCGACCCCATCGCCCAGGCCATTGCGCGCCACCACAGCGGCCTCAGCGCCGTGCCGGAGGCTGCTGCCTTCCATGCCTGGATGGCGCAGCAGCGCGGCAGCTGGAGTGGGCTGCTGCCCGGCCTGGCACAGGCGCGCATGGGCCACGTCGATTTCCGCAGCCCCGATTCGGCCGTGGCCGCCACCAGCGCCAGCATGGACCGCGAAGGCGCCACCCGCGCCTATGAGGCCCTGCAGCAAAGCCAGGGGTTTGAGATGGGTGTGGGCCACTGGATGGAGCAGCGCTGTGTGTACCAAAGCAGCAACTACGCATCGACCCGGCTGGAAGGCGCGATGCGCGACTGCCACCTGGGCCTGGACCTGTTTGCGCCAGCGGGCACCGCGCTGCGGCTGCCGCTGGCCGCCGAGGTGGTGGTGGCTGAAGTGCGTGATATCCGTCTGGACTATGGCGGCATGCTGGTGCTGCGCCACCAGGGCGCTGCGCACCCTGAGTTTTTCAGCATCTGGGGGCATCTGAGCCATGCATCGGCCCGGCGCTGGCAGCCAGGCGATCAGATTGCCGCAGGTACCGAGTTTGCCCAGCTGGGCGACTTTGCCGAAAACGGCTGGTGGCTGCCCCATCTGCACCTGCAGCTGTGCCTACTGCGCTTACCCGACTTCAGCGATGCGCCCGGTGTCGGCGAGCAGGCCTTTGCGCCGGTCTGGCAAGACATCTTTCCCAACCCGGCGCCGCTGCTGCGCGCCGATGATGAGGCGCTGCGCAGTTGATTACTGAGCGGCTGGGTCGCAGCGCACCTGGTTCATATAGATCGAGCAGTTGTACTTATTGCCCTGAAAGCTCGCCTGGTAGCGCGTCGATTCGCGCTGGCGGTCAAAGCCAAAGACCTGGACATGGGCCTCGGTGCTGCTGAAGTAGTTGGCGGTTTTTTCGGCAATCATCTGGTCCGACAGCACGGCATTGCTGCCAATGGGTGCGACCACATCACAGCCCTGCACGGCCAGCACGGCGACACAGAGGGCGGGCCAGGCAGCGAAGGACAAGCGCTTGCGCGAGATGGAAGGGGTCATCGGTGCATCCTGTGGGTAGCGGCAATGCGCTACTGTCGCACATCCTGACCCAGCTGTCAGGGGGCGTGTCAGCTGCCTTGCACGGCTACGGGCGCGGTTGCCACAGCGGCAGCCGAGCGCGCATTCCAGCGCTGCCAGGCCTTTTCATGAAAGAAAAAGGCAAAGGCCTGCACCGTGGGCTCCAACAGGCTGAGGGTCAGCGAGGCGATCAGGTTGCCGGTGACGGCATAGGCCACCATCGCGGCCACCGTGATGTGGATCAGGTAGTAGCTGGCGGTCTTCTTCAGCGTTTGGCGGTTGTTCTGCAGGCTGCGGCGGATAGAGGACATGGCGGGTTCTTTCTTGCAATGAGGGCCACTAACACAACCCTTGATACGTCGTTGCCTGGTCGGCCGCGCCAAGCCTTGCCGTACTACTGTACTGTCTGCGGCTTGGCGCCTAGTCTCAACCGCAAACCTTTGGTTTGCTGGGTCGTGTTAGCGGCCCTAAATCAATGACAGTGCTGTAAATGATATTTATTAGCAATGACAAAAGCCAATGAATCCTCGCTAAAAACAGCATAGGTCAGCGCAATGCCTGCCGTCACAGGCAGACGACCCGCGCGCCAAGGCCTGCGCTATGATGCGGTGCGGTTGCCGACCGGGCGCCAACAAAAACACCTTCATAACAAGCCAGACGACCTATGACGACGGACCAGCAACGCAGCTATACGGCACCCTGCCCGGGTTGCGGTGCGCCTGTGGAATTTGCCAGCGCCCAGTCCGCCTTCGCCGTCTGCCCGTATTGCCAAAGCGCCATCGTGCGCAATGGCGATATCTTGAAGCGCATCGGCAAGATGGCCGAGGTCTTCAACGACTACAGCCCGCTCAAGCTGAACCAGACCGGCCAGTTTGCCAAGGGCAGCCAGGGCAAGCCGGAGGGCTTTCGCCTGGTGGGCCGGCTGCAGTACAAGGGCGAGACCGGCAGCTGGAACGAGTGGCTGGCCCTGGGCGACAGCGGCGAGACCGCCGTTATCAGCGAGGACAACGGCCAGTTTGTACTGAGCCGCGCGAGCCAGGCCCCCACCAAGAACCTGCCGCCCGCCGACCGCTGGCAACCGGGTCAGCGCATTGCGATCAGCGGCGTGCAGTACAGCGTGACCAGCGTGGTGCTGGCCCAGCTGATGGCGGCCGAGGGCGAGATGCCGCACCAGCCCGAGCTGGGCAAGCCCTTTACCGTGGTGGAGCTGCGCACCGAAGACGACAAGGTGCTGTCCATCGACTACAGCGAGCAGCCCCCTGCCGTCTACCTGGGCGCGCCGGTGCTGCTGGGCTCGCTCAAGATTGCAGGGCTGCGGCCCACGTCCACCAAAAAGGACCAGGGCCGGCACTTCAACTGCCCGCGCTGCGCGGCGCGTGTCGACATCAAGCTGGACACGACCCAGGCCCTCACCTGCCCGAGCTGCGGCTCGCTCATCGATGTATCGCAAGGCATTGGCGGCGAGCTGCGCGCGGCAATACAGAAAGACCCCGTCAAGCCCCTGGTGCCGCTGGGCAAGATAGCGACGCTGGCCGGCAGCAAATGGCAGCTGGTGGGCTTTCAGCACCGCATGGGGATCGAACCCGATGACGACGAATACTTTGGCTGGGACGAATACCTGCTCTACCACAGCCAGCAGGGCTTCCAGTTCCTGGTCAACAGCAGCGAAGGCTGGAGCCTGGTCAAGACGCTGACCGGCGCGCCCGACTACCGCGCAGGCCGCAACACGGCGACCTGGAAGCAGCAGACCTACCAGCTGCAATCGCGCTACCGCGCCGAGACCACCTATGTGCTGGGCGAGTTCTACTGGCCGGTGGCCCGGGGCGACAAGACCGACAATGTGGACTTTGCCCGAGGCAAGGATGGCGCGCAGCTGCTGAACCTGGAGCAAAGCGCACGCGAGCTGAGCTGGTCGCTGGGGCGCAAGATGACGCCCGAGTCGGTCGCAGCCGCCTTTGGCATGAGCGACCAGCTGGCGCTGTTCAAGCCCGAGACCAGCAGCTTTTCGGTGCCCAAGCTGGGCTGCATGCCCATCATCATCGGCCTGTTCCTGCTGTTCTTTCTGCTGATCTGGTTGTGGCCCAAGGGCTGCGATACTGCGCTGGAGCGGCGCAAACTGGCCGCCGACCCGACCTATGTGAGCAAGTGCAGCACCAGCACAGGCAGCGGCCGGTCATCGAGCGGTTCCTGGGGTGGCTACAGCTCCGGCGGCAGCCACAAATAAACAATGGCTGGCAACAGCACTGCGCAGAGCCCAACCCGGGCGCGCATTTGACGAAGGAGAGAGTTGTGATGGATTTGGAATGGTTCCGCCCTGCGGCGTTTTTTGGCTCCATCCTGTTCGCCATGGTGGGCGTGGTGGTCTTCTGGCTGTGCTTTCTGATCATCGACAAGATCACCCCCGTGGACATGTGGGCCGAGATTGTGGAAAAGCAGAACCTCGCGCTGGGCGTGGTGGTGGCGGCGATGAGCCTGGGCATCAGCATCATCGTGGCAGCAGCCATCGGCTAGCACCCGTTCGTGCCACGCCAGCTGCTGCGGCTGGCATGGCCACTACCGCTGTCGCCCGTTGATGACCGCTGTTGGCCACGGATGGCCGCTGCCGCAGCGCCTGGCATCTGCGCGGGCGATTGGCCCTTTTTTCCTGTTAGCCCACGCTGCTGGTGCCCGCGCGCCTGGCACCGTCCCTGCACTGTTCGCCCGTGTCGACCTCCAGCCCTGACAACCCCTCTGCCAACGCTTCCCCCCCAGCATCGCCCAGCCCGCGCCCCAAAGGCGCTTTAGGCAGCGATGACGCGCTGGAGTTTGGCCACGCCGCCCTGCCGGAAGGCGGCGTGCGGCGCGCCAGCCCGCTGGAAGTGGCGATGCTGTTCAGCGTCTTTGTGGTGGCGGCCTGTGGCCTCTTGTACGAGCTGGCCGCAGCGGCGCTCGCGTCCTACCTGCTGGGCGATTCGGTGCTGCAGTTCAGCACCATCATCGGCACCTATCTGTTTGCGATGGGCATCGGCTCCTGGCTGTCGCGCTACCTGGTGCGCGAGCTGCCGGCGCATTTTCTGCGCATCGAGCTGATGGTGGCGCTGGTGGGCGGGGCCTTGCCTGCCGTGCTGTCCATCATCAACGCCTATGTGCCCAGCGCCTTCCACTGGATGCTGTATGGCACGGTGCTGGTGGTGGGCACCCTGGTAGGGCTGGAGATTCCGCTGGTGATGCGCATCCTCAAGCGCAATGTGGTGCTGCGCGATCTGGTCTCCAAGGTGCTGACCTTTGACTACCTGGGCGCGCTGGCGGTGTCGCTGGCCTTTCCGCTGCTGCTGGTGCCGCACCTGGGCCTGATCCGCACCGGGCTGGTGTTTGGCCTGCTGAACGCCTTGGTGGCAGTATGGGCGCTGTTTCTCTTCAAGGAAGAGCTGCGCCGCTTTGGCAGCCATGTGCTGGCCTGCGGCCTGGTGATTGCCGCCTTGCTGGGCGGCCTGGTGGGTGCCGAGCGGCTCACATCGCTGACCGAAGACCACTTCTACCAGGAGCCCATTGTGCTGACCCGCACGACGCCCTACCAGCGCATTGTGGTGACCCAGGGCAAGCGCGGCGCGCGCCTGTACCTGAACGGCAACCTGCAGTTTGCCCAGAGCGATGAATACCGCTACCACGAGGCCCTGGTGCACCCGGTGATGAGCCGCTTTGGCGCGCCGCGCAAGGTGGCGGTGTTTGGCGGCGGCGACGGCATGGCCGTGCGCGAGGTGCTCAAGTACCCCTCGGTCGAATCGGTGACCCTGGTCGAGCTGGACCCGCAGATGACCGATCTGTTCCAGAACGTGCCCAGCATGCAGGCGCTCAACAGCAATGCCTTGAACGACCCCAAGGTGCGCATCATCAATGCCGATGCCTTCCAGTGGCTGCAAAAGGCCGACGAGGTGTTCGATGTGATCATCGTGGACTTCCCCGATCCGACCAATTTTGCTGTGGGCAAGCTGTTTACCAACAGCTTTTACGCGATGCTGAGCCAGCACCTGGCAGCCAGCGGTTTTGCGGTGATCCAGACCACCTCGCCGCTGATTGCGCGCCAGAGTTTCTGGACCGTGGTGACCACGGTCGAATCGGTGGGCATGCAGGCCACGCCCTACCACGCCCATGTGCCCAGCTTTGGCGAATGGGGCTTTGTGATTGCCAGCCGCCGCCCTTGGAGCCTACCGACCACCTTGCCCGACGGCATGCGCTTTTTGAGCCTGCCCAGCCTGCCGCTGTTGTTTGACTTCCCGCCCGACATGGCGCGGGTGCCGACCGAGGTGAACCGCCTGTCCAACCAGGTGCTGGTGCACACCTATGAGCGCGAATGGGGCAAGGTGGCGCACTGATATGGCGGCCTTCTTCCACCCCAGCACCCTGCGAGCCACCCAGCCATGCAGCGCCGTTCCGTCCTGAAGGGCGCCGCCGCGCTCGCTGGCAGCAGCGCGCTGGCCGGCTGCAAGCCCGCACCGCCCAGCACCAGCAACGCCCATATCCAGGGCGGCTTTGTGGGCCAGGCCTGGGAGCGCGGCCATGCGATGCGGGACCGCCTGGCGCAAGGCCTGCCGCTGCCCGCGCCCAGCCGAACCCACCGCGTGCAGGTGCTGATTGCCGGCGGCGGCATTGCCGCGCTGTCGGCCGCCCGCGCGTTGCGCCTGGCAGGCGCCAGCGATGTGGCCTTGCTGGAGATGGAAGACCTGGCCGGCGGCAACAGCCGTGGCGGCACCGTGCAAGGCCTGCGCTGCCCCTTGGGCGCCCACTACCTGCCGGTGCCTGGCGACCAGGCCCCCGAGGTGCAGGATCTGCTGGAAGAGCTGGGCGTGCGCCAGCGCGTGGCCGGCCGCTGGCAGTACAAGGACGAGTACCTGTGCTTCAGCCCGCAGGAGCGCCTTTTTATCCATGGCGAATGGCAGGAAGGCCTGCTGCCCACGCAGGACGTGGCCGCCAGCACCATCGCCCAGTACCAGCGCTTTGCCCAGCTGGTGGATGACGCCATGCGCGCCCAGCCCTTCAGCATGCCAACCATGCGCAGCTGGCAGGCCCAAGGCGGCCTGGCGCCCGCCCACCAGGCGCTGGATGCCATCCGTTTTGACACCTGGCTGGCCCAGCAGCAGCTGGACGACCCGCACCTGCGCTGGTACCTGGACTATGCCTGCCAGGACGACTTTGGTGCCGGCTGCGCCCAGGTATCGGCCTGGGCCGGCCTGCACTACTTTGCCAGCCGCCACGGCTTTCAGGCGCCAGGCATGCCAGACGACGCGCATGACAGCGTGCTGACCTGGCCGCAGGGCAATGGCTGGCTCAGCGAGCAGCTCACCGCGCCGGTGCAGGCCGCCGGCTGGCTGCACAGCGGTCACACGGTGATGCGCATTGCCGAGACGCGCCAGGGCGTGGAGATCGACAGCTTCAACCACGCCAGCCAAAGCATGGAGCGCTGGCAGGCCGCGCACTGCATCGTGGCACTGCCGACCTTTATCGCGGCCCATGTGGTGCAAAACCCGCCCGACTTTTTGCGCGCCGCCGTGCAGGCGCTGGACTGGGCGCCCTGGCAGGTGACCAACGTCCACATCCGCGCGCCGCTGCGCGACCGCCCTGGCGCCGAACTGGCCTGGGACAATGTGCTGTACGACGATGTGGCCCACGGCGGCCTGGGCTACGTCAACGCCGGCCACCAGCGCCTCAATGCCATGCAGCAGCTGCCCACCGTGCTGACCTGCTACCGCGCCTTAAGCGGCAACCAGCCCGGCGCCAGCGCCCGCAGCGCACGCCAGCAACTGCTGGCCCAAAGCTGGGAAGCCGCCCGCGACCAAACCCTGGCGACGCTCGCCCGCGCACACGCCGACATCTACGAAAAAACCACCCAGGTCGAGGTCATGCGCTATGGCCACGCGATGGCCATCCCCCGCCCCGGCACCCAGACCGTGCTGAGCCGCATCGGCCAACCCGCTAGCAGCGCCAAGCGCCCAGCGCTGATCAACGGCGAGCGCCTCCAGGCCCTGCCGACCCCAAGCACCGGCCGCCTGCATTTTGCGCACAGCGATTGGTCGGGGTATTCGGTGTTTGAGGAGGCGTTTACGCGGGGGTTGTATGCGGGGGTGGGAGTGGGGTGATGGGTGCTGCGCGGCACTCAGCCCTAAACTTGCAAGTGAAGCGGATGGCTGATCTGCTGTATTTGAATGGTACATATCGGCCAACAGCAGACAGTCGAAGCTGCCTTCCAAATTGCCTGAGGAGTCAACGTGTTTTCACATGTCTTTGTAAGCGTCAGCGATTTCGAGCGAGCCTTGAATTTCTACAGCGCAGTGATGGAAAGTCTAGGTATTAAACTGCGCTTCTGCGAGAGAGAAAGACCGTGGGCTGGTTGGCACAGCGCAGGTGAGACGCGTCCATTCTTCGTCATTTGCAAGCCTTATGACGAACAGTCGCACCATCCCGGAAATGGGCAAATGGTTGCCTTCGCAGCGGCCTCCAGGTCAGCCGTCAGGGTGGCTTACCAAGTTGCGTTGGAGAACGGCGGCACCTGTGAGGGCCCGCCAGGGCTGCGCTCGCAATACCATGACAACTACTATGGCGCGTACTTTCGCGACCCGGACGGGAACAAGTTCTGCGTTGCCTGTCATGTCCCGACGCACGATGATGTGTGAGGCGTTTAGGCAGGATCCGGCCAGGTGCAGTCATTGAGACGTTTTCAATCGCGTGTGCTTGGTGCTCATTGCCGACCACCTGGTAGCAGCCCTATGAAGTTCTTAAGCCGATGTTCGAGGACTATTTCACCCTTCAACTAAGATTTGCAGGCCGCTACTCTTCGGTAGCCCACATGTCGTTTGCAGCTGCCATCTCCAGTTGCACGAACTTGCGCCGTCGTTTGAACCTAATGGGAGTCGAAGGCGAAAAGGCTTGGAACAACTTGCTGAATTTCGCAGATACGAATTCATCTAGTTTGGTAGCAATAGTGGACAAGTGTGTTCACCTTCATGAGTTTTATGGCTCCAACTCCAACAATTCTGCTTTTGGTTGTTTTTCCTACGAACCGCCCAATGTTGAAGGGGTTGTCCGCATTCATTTTTTGCCGGCGGTGAATCAAGAAAGCAGCCCCCTGTCTCCGGAAAGAATCGCTGAAAGAAGGTGCGAGCTGAAGGCCATGTTTGCAGAAATCCGCCTGCTCCAACCGCGTGCAAAAGTTGTGCGCGGTGTCTCTTGGCTTTACAACTTGAATGCCTACAAGCGTCTATTCCCCGCTGCTTTTGTGGCAGCCATTGAGGAGCCTCGGTTTCCTGTGCACCTAAATGGGACTTCTACTTGGGGTCAAGTTTTGGACTGGCGGCAAAGGGTCAAGCCCGACATAGAGGCGAGGATTGCTAGTGAGCTTCCGAACATGCGTGAACAAGCGCCATGGGAGATTTTTCCGCTGAAGGCCTTGACTACTCATTGTGAAATCGAGAAGTTCTACGAACACCTTCTTTAGCTACACCGAATGTCTCTTCAGGGTCGTTTGCAGTCATCCCTTTTCCAGGATCAAGCCATTAACACCGTGAATTCACGGTGCATGTACAGGCCAGACGGTCGAACCCTTCTGTAAACCGTCCCATCACAGCCGGTGCGCTCCGCTCTTTGCGCACACCCTCCCCCATTTGACAACCCCACCCCCACCAAAGCCACACCCCCACCAGGGATTGCCACCCCGCCCTAGCCGCAGGAATGGTTCTCATTTAAGATGAAAGATATATCTTAGACACGGATTGAACACACCATGCCCTTGCAACTGAGCCTTCCCACTTCCCCTTCCCCCGAGCTGTTGGCTGCGCGTGCGCCTGAGCGGGCACGCCATGAGATCAAGCTGCGCCGTACCACCGTTGCATCGGTGGAGCAGCTGACGCCGCATATGCTGCGCATCCGTTTGCAGGGTGCCGACCTGGCGGGTTTTAGCAGCTTGGGCTTTGATGACCATGTGAAGCTGCTGTTTCCAGATGCCAATGGCGAGCTGCAACTGCCGCCGCCCGGCAGCGAAGGCCTGCCGCCGGCGATGCGCGAGGCGATGCGGGACTACACGCCCCACTCTTACGATGCGCAGGCGCAGACCTTGGCGATTGACTTTGCGGTGCATGAGGCCGGCCCGGCAACGGCCTGGGCGCTGCAGGCGGCCAGCGGGCATGCGCTGGGTATTGCGGGGCCGCGCGGCTCCTTTATCGTGCCCACCGCGTTTGATGGGCACCTGCTGATTGGTGATGATGCGGCGCTGCCAGCGATCACGCGCCGCCTGCGTGAGCTGCCTGCCGGCACCCAGGCGGTGGTGGTGGTGGAAGTGAATGATGCGGCCGACGAGCAAGCGCTGGAGAGCGCTGCGGATCTGCAGGTGCATTGGGTGCACCGCCAGGGCCAGCCGGCTGGCGACGCGCAGCGGCTGCTAGCGGCTTTGCGCCAGATTGATGCGCCCGCTGGCGATTACTACAACTGGGTGGCGTTGGAATCAACGGCCGCCAAGGCGCTACGCGCGGCGCTGATTGCCGAGCATGGCGCCCACCCCAAATGGACCAAGGCAGCGGCCTACTGGAAGCGCGGCAGCTCCGGCGTGCATGAAGTCATTGAAGAGTGACCGCACACATCCATTATTCAGGATAGGCGCGCAGATAGCCCAGCAGTTGGACGATGCGCGCCTTCGTCAGGCTGTTGCGGTACTCGCTGCGCGACAGCGCTGAGGAGCTGCCAAAGTCCTGGGCGTTCCAGGTGCCGTCGATAAAGGCGGCCTCGCTGGTCATAAAACTCAGCCAGTTGCGCTGCGCGGCGCGCAGCTTTTGCGCGCCGGTGGCGCCCACCTTGGCCATCAGCGCGCGGTAGGTCTGGTTCAGCTCCACATCGAGCTGCTTGGCATAGGCGCTGCTGGCACGCAGCATGTCTGCCGTCGCGTTCTGGTTGGCAACGGCGGCCTCCAGGGGCTGTATGCGCTGCTCAAACGCGGCCAGGCGGTCGGGGGCATCGGGGTTGTCCACGGCTATCGCGGCTGTCGATACCAATATGGCAGCGCCCAGGCAAGCGGCGCGCATCCATAGCCAGCGGGGCTGGCGGCGGTGGTTGAAGACCATGAACATCCTCCTGATGAGTGCTTAAAAAATGGGCAGCTGGCTCAATTGATTTCGCTGGCCGCAATTCCTGCATTGCCGGACTGCGGCGTCGCCGTGCCAGACGGCGTCGCCCGGCGCCAGACCATGCCGCCATCGGCCGTGGGCACGGGTTGGCCCACGGTACCGGATGACACCGGCGAGACGACCACACCGCGCTCAATCGGCGGTGGGTTGCCCGAGGGCTGGCCCTGCGGCGCGCTGGCGCTGCCGGGGAAGGCCGGGGCAGGAGAGGCGCTGGCCGGTGCCGAGTTGGACGGCACCGGGTTGGAGGGCGCACCAGGCACCACGACACCCGGTTGCGGCTGGCTCGGATCGGCCGGGCGCTGCGCAGGCATCTGCGGCTGTTGGGTGGCAGGGGGGATATTCTGAAAGCCGGGGAAGTCGCCGTCGCCACTCGGGCCGCGCGGGCCTGCGCCGCCCTGGCCGATGGGCCGGGCTTCGGGATCGTCGATGACGGGCGCATCACCGGGGTTGCCGCGATCGGGCAGCGGCTGCATCGCAGGCGGCTGCTCAAACGGATCGACCGGTTGCTTGTTGTCGCCAAAGCCCAGCATCCAGCTGCGCAGGCGCTGCACAAAGGTGTTGTTCTCGGCGGGCATCTCGAAGCGGGCCTGTGCCTGCACCAGCTTGGCGCGCTGCGATGCGGCGGCCACCTCGGCCACAACAGGCAGTGCACTGTGGGCGCCCTGGCCCCAGTAGTCGTTCAGCTGCACGCGGCTGTCGTTGAAGCCGACCCAGGCGCCGCCCACCCAGTCCGGGTGCGCCAGCATGAACCAGCCATCGGCATTGTCTTGCGTGGTGCCGGTCTTGCCCACCCAGTCGCCGCTGACACCATAGCGCGCCACGCCCCGGCCCGTGCCCTTGGTGATGACGCCGCGCATCATGTCGATCAAGGCGTAGGTCACGCCGCTGTCCAGTGCCAGCTCGGTCGTGGGTGGCTCAAACTCGGCCAGCACCTTGCCTTCGCGGTCGGTAATGCGGGTGACCATGACGGGCGCGCGGTAGCCGCCGCCATTGGCCAGGGTGGAATAGGCGGTCACCATCTCTTGTAAGGTGACCGGGCTGGTGCCCAGCGCCAGCGACATCACATCTTCGAGCTTGCTGTCACGCACACCCAGCGCCCGCGCCAGCTTGGCCACCTTGGCGGGCCCCACCTTGGCCATCACCTGGGCGGTGATGGTGTTCTTGGAATAGGCCAGGCCGTCGGCCAGGGTCATCGGTTGGTCAGAAGGCGGGCCGCCATCGGTGGGGCGCCAGAACTGCCCGCCGCCCAGCGGAATGCGCACGGCCTCGTCCATCAGCTGGTCGGTGGGCAGCGCGCCATCCTGCAGCGCTGCGCCATAGACAAAGGGCTTGAAGGTGGAGCCGGGCTGGCGGCGCGCTTGCGAAACATGGTCAAAGGGGTCGATGGCAAAGTCGCGGCTGCCGACCCAGGCCAGCACATGGGCGTTGCGCGGGTCCATGGCCATAAAGCCCACCTGCACGCGCACCTTGTCCTGGCGCAGATTGGTCATGAAGTCGGCATCGGCCAGCAGGCGCTGCAGCGCTTCGTCCTTGTCCTGGCCATCGGCCACGGCCTGGCGGTAGACGGCGCTTTCGCGCACAAAGCTTTGCACCAGCGGGTTCTTGGCCGTCCACTGGTTGCGGTTGCTCCACAGGCCATTGGCGGTCACCTGCAGCTGCCGGCCCTGGCGCACCACGGCCTGGTTGGCCCATTGCTGCACGCGCGAGTCGATGGTGGTCTGCACCACCAGGCCATCAGCATAGATGTTGTAGTCGTTGGCATCGGCCCATTCGATCAACCACTTGCGCAGCGCCTGCGCAAAATGCGGCGCCATGCCCACGGCCTCGTCCTGGCGCTCAAAATCCAGCTTGATGCCGCGTTTTTTGAGGGTCTCAAAATCCTGGTCGCTGAGCTTGCCGTGCTTGTTCATCTGCGCCAGCACGGTGTTGCGGCGCTGCTGGGCCCGCTCGGGGTTTTGCACGGGGTTGTAGTAGCTGGTGCCCTTGAGCATGCCGACCAGGGTCGCGGCCTCGAGCACGCTCAGCTTCTGGGCGGGCTTGTCAAAATAGGTACGCGCAGCCATCTCGATGCCAAAGGCATTGTAGAGAAAGGGCACGGTGTTGAGGTAGGTCTCCAGGATCTCGTCCTTGGTGTAGGCCGATTCGATCTTGTAGGCCGTCACGGCCTCCTTGAGCTTGCGGTTGAGCGAGCGGGCACGGCCGATTTCCTCGGGGAACATATTGCGCGCCAACTGCTGGGTGATGGTGGAGCCGCCCTGGGGCCGGCCCATCGCCGTGTGCAGCACCGAGCCAAAGGTACGGCGCCAATCGAGCGCGCCATGCTCATAAAAGCGGTGGTCTTCGGTCGCAATCAGCGCATTGATGACGTTGGGCGAAATGTCCTTGAGCGCCACCCATTCGCGGTTGGAGCGCTTGTACTGCGCCAGCACCTTGCCATCGGCCGACAGCAGCTGGGTGGGCGCCTCGACCTTGTTTTTCTGGATATCGCCGATCGAGGGGGTGAGCGGAATCAGCAGCAGCACATAGAGCAGCAGCAGCACCGGCAAGGCCGCGACTGCCAGCAGCCATTGCTTTTTGCTGCGCGCGGCCAGCCAGGGGCGCAGCCGCCGCGCCAGCCCGGGCAAGGCGCCCGCTGCGCGGCGCAAGGTGTTCATCAAACCGGAGAGAAGGGGGATCGCCATGGAAGGAGTCTGCAAAGCCTGGGCCGGCAGCGCGCTGTCCGCACCGCTGCCTTGGCCAAGGCGCCATTGTCGGGCAGCGGCAGTTTCCCCGCCTGTCGGCTGTGCAAAGCAGACTGCAAACCATGTAACAAATGTAGGGGGTGGCCAAAAGCTATAGAAATTGGATAAAGCCGGATTTCGAGCGTTTTGGCAGCATTAAATGGCAAGTTGCAGAAGGATATTGCCTGCAGGTCTTGCCACCCCAGCAACACCGCCCCCGTAGGCAAGCGCGGGGCAGGCCGGCATCACTCCATAAACCAGCCGTGGCTGACGATCATCGACTGCCCCGTCAGCGAATTGGTGGGAAAGGCTGCAAAGAAGAGCGCCACACGTGCCACATCGTCCACCGTGGTGAATTCGCCGTCGACGGTATCCTTGAGACATCGGCCTCGCTGATGCCCAGCTCCTTGGCCTGCTCGGGGATCTGCTTGTCCACCAGGGGCGTGCGCACATAACCGGGGCAGATCACATTGGCGCGCACACCTTGCGGGCCGCCTTCCTTGGCCACGACCTTGGCCAGGCCTTCGAGGCCATGCTTGGCCGTCACATAGGGC
Source organism: Comamonas sp. MYb69 (assembly GCF_037479315.1). Lineage (NCBI taxonomy): Bacteria > Pseudomonadati > Pseudomonadota > Betaproteobacteria > Burkholderiales > Comamonadaceae > Comamonas > Comamonas sp. MYb69. The sequence continues at coordinate 239,191 of NZ_JBBGZG010000002.1, read as the reverse complement.
GCCTTGAGCTTGGAGGCTTCCTTGGAATGCACCGAGCCGGTGTAGATGATGCTGCCGCCACGGCCCTGCGCATACATGTGCTTGATGCAGGCACGGGTCGTGAGAAAGGCGCCATCGAGCTGGATGGCGAGCATCTTTTGCCACTCCTGCAACGTAAAGTCCTGCACCGGCTTGACGATCTGGATACCGGCATTGCTCACCAGGATATCAATGCCGCCATAGGCCTTGACCGCGGCTTCGACGGAGGCGTCGACCTGGTCTTCCTGGGTCACATCGACAGCCAGCCCCATGGCGGTACCGCCCTTGCTGGCAATATCCTGGGCCGCCGCCTCGGCCGCTTCCTGCTTCAGATCGGCGATCACCACCTTGGCGCCCTGCTGCGCATACAGATCGGCAATGGCCTTGCCAATGCCACTGGCGGCGCCCGTTACATAGGCCACCTTGCCTGCGAGTTGCTGAACCATTTCTTCGTCCTTTCGACCGGGAAAGCGGTCACAAATACCCAGTTTCGCGCTGCGCTGCAGCATGCTGCCGTAGGAGAGCAAGCCGTTTGCATGACAATCACCAAACCCTTGGCGCTGCCCCTGCCATCCACGTGCGCCAGGCGGCCCCCCGGTGCGAACCTCTACACTTGCGTTTTTGGCAGACTCTTCGAACAAGACCATGAACATCACCAAAGACTGCGCCGTCACCATCCAATACAAGGTGACCGATGCGCAAGGCAAACCGCTGGACAGCGGCAACCTCGCCTACCTGCATGGCGGCTATGAAAACATCTTCCCCAAGGTGGAAGCTGCATTTGAAGGCCAGGCCGTGGGCTTTAGCACCAGCGTGGATCTGGCGGTGGAAGATGCCTTTGGCGTGCGCGACGAGAGCCTCGTGCGCGTGATCCCCAAGAGCGAATTCCCACCGGGCGTGAAGGTGGGCGGCCAGCTGCGCGGCGCCAATGACCGCGGCGAGCCCCAGGCCTTCTACGTCAAGAAGATCAAGGGCCCGGAAGTGCACCTGGATGGCAACCACCCGCTCGCCGGCCTGGCGCTGCGCTTTAGCGGCAAGGTCGTCGATGTGCGCGCGGCCAGTGAAGAAGAGATTGCCCACCGCCATGTGCATGGCGCGCACGGCCACCACCATTGATACTGCCGCGCAGCGGGCCGGTGCAGTGCACGGCCCTCTTGGCGTTGTTGATCACCCCAGCGGCTCACGCAAAGGCCTTGCGTGCAGGCCGCTTTTTCATTGGAGCAACGACCCCATGACCACCCTGATCGAGCCCCGAACCGCCCGCCTGCAGCTGCGCCAATGGCAGCCGCAGGACAGGGAGGCCTTTGCCGCGATGACGGCGGACCCCGAGGTGATGCGCTACTTTCCCGCGCCGCTGACGCGGGCGCAGAGCGACGCGATGGCCGACCGCTGCGAGGCGCTGATGGCCGAGCGCGGCTGGGGCGTCTGGGCGGTGGAGCGGCTGGAGGACCAGCAATTCATCGGCATCGTCGGTCTGCATGTGCCCCAGGCCGAGCTGCCTTTTTCTCCCTGCGTCGAAATCATGTGGCGGCTGGCACGCCATGCCTGGCACCAGGGCCTGGCCACCGAGGCCGCGCAGGCAGCGCTCGCCGTGGGCTTTGGCCAGTTGCAGCTGGCTGAAATCGTCGCCTTCACCACCACCAGCAACCTGCCATCGCAGGCACTGATGCAGCGCCTGGGCATGGAGCGCGACCTGGCAGGCGATTTTGCGCACCCTGCCTTGCCTGAGGGCCACCCGCTGCAAGCCCATGTGCTGTATCGCTTGTCCGCTGCAAAATTTGCAGCAGCCTAGGCCTCGCACTGCGCGGCTGCGATGACCGGCCAATGGGGATGGCTTGCCGCGTTTCAAGCCAACCGCCGCCCTGCCCCGCCGTCCGATTGCACACCCAGCCGGCTGTAGGACGCTTGATCTTTCTCAGGGCTTTTACGCATATTGACCATGTCGCAGGCTTTGTTGCAGTTTTGCGAGTTAGGATGTGATCAACAAGGTGCCGCAAGGCGATGGCCTTCGCTGCATCCGGTTGCTATAGCTGGGCTGCCGCCCAGCATGTTCGAGAAAGGAGCACATCCATGCAAGTTCAAGTGCACGCTGGTGACAATGTTCAAGGCGGAGAATCCCTCTCCCAATGGGCACAAACCGAGGTACAAAACAAGCTTTCGCGCTTCCGCGAATATGTGACCCGGGTGGAGGTTTACCTCACCGATGTGGACGCCCTGAAAAACGGCGGCAAAGGCAAGCGCTGTGTGATGGAAACACGTGCCACCGGCCGCCAACCTTTGGCCGTCAATGCCGAGGCCGAAAAGGTCGCCGAAGCCTTCAACGCAGCACTGGAAAAACTGCACCGTGCTTTGGACACCGACATCGCCAAGATGCGCGACAAGAGCAACCGCGAAACCATTCGCACCGGCACCGACGAGGATGTCGAAGCCTAAGCGCTAAGACGGGCCAGCACCGCCCATCCTCCTGAGCAAAGCACCGCCTGGCGGTGCTTTTTTGCGTCTGAGGCTTGCTGTTTTCACGGCCTTTGTCCCAGCAGCTGCGTGGTTTGCAGCGCGGGAGACGCGCTGTAGGCAGCTGCAGCGCACCCGCTAGCGAGAGGCAGCCGCAAACCAGACGGACACGCAGTCAGCGCCGGGCTGGCTGGGTAAGCGCCCGTGCTGCGCATGCCTCGCAATCTGCATCCAGCGCCCAGCCGCCAGGGCAGGGGCACTTAGAGTCGCCAACACAACCCTTGATACGTCGTTACCTGGCCGGCCGCACCAAGCCTTGTCGTACGTCTGTACTGCCTGCGGCTTGGCGCCTAGTCGGGGACGCCTAGTCTCAACCGCAAACCTTCGGTTTGCTGGGTCGTTTTAGCGACTCTTATCACGCTTCAGCGCGCATCGCTGCGCTTGCACAAAACCCAGGGCAGAACGCAAGGCAGACATAGACCAGCGCCTGCGTCCCCCGCTGCTGGTACGCGCCTCCTCCAACGGCCCTCCGCCGTTCCACACCGCCCACCGAGCTGCAACAAGCTTGAACGCCCGGCCGCGCACAAGCCAATGCGGAATGGCGGGCATTCAAATCCGCTGAATGCCCCGCGCAGACCGGACGATCAGGTGCTCAAAAACCAGTGGATATCTTCATGCGTTCAATCGATGGATTCATGCACAAGTTATGCACATGTGACAAATTTCTCTGCCTTTTTCCGTTGGAAGAAAGATATCCACAGATCAATGCACTTCTTCCAACAGTGATTGTCAAGTGACGTCATCGCGTCAACTTAGCGATATCTGCTCCATATATCGCCAAATGGCTAGCAATTTTCAACAATCGTTCCGCGTTGCTGGCACGAGAGATCTCAACACCCATAGAGACTTATGCACAAATTTTTCCACAAATTTCTAGCTATTCTCGCCTATTTTTTAAGCAAGTCTATGGCTGAGTGTTATTCGTGCTTCCCTGTGCATAAATATGCAAATGACTTGTTTCAAACAACAAACAGCCTTTTTTTTGTGAATAACCAGACGATGCACGAGCCAGCTTATCCACAATGCATGCCGCAGATCTCCAATTAGGTGGAATTGTGGATAAATTCAGCACAAGCAGGTGTCTGTCGTTTTACCGCATAAGTCCTTTACTTATCCACAAATTTGCGCCATCGTAGAGGGAGGCTGTTTATGCCGCAATGTGCATAACTCTCAAGACACGAACTCTCATATCGTGAAATTTATCATGATATGGAAAATTATGCACAAGCGCATAAAGGATAACTTGTTGAAAAGACATGGCAGCTCTTCATCAATTTTGCATAAAAAATCAGCATTCAGCCATACAGCTCTGCACTCCATCGTTGCGGGTGATTTGAATTGACCCGATTCTGATTTCAGTTTATTTGAATCATTCAAATTGAAATTCTGGCTTTCTGGATGGCGGGTCAAAGCCGTGGTTCCGTTTCGTTTGAAATGCCGCAGGTCCCCATCGCCACACCAGAAGCCAGGCACTGGGCCAATGGCAGAAATTGACCCAGCACCATCTGTCGCTTCGCTCTGATATCAGAAGGCCCGCCCCGGATTTGCTTATTGGCTACCCATGGCGTTCGCCATAGCCGGTCGAGCCAAGGCATTGCGTGAACAGCCCAGGAATCTACGCCCACCACCCTTCGGAAAGCACGCCGACCGCGCCAAGCCTGGTGGGCCTGGCAAGTACCGTTGACTGCGTCGTTGGATCAACTGGAAAAGCCGGAGCGTAAAAGACGCTTACCGGGCTAGAGATCGGAGTGCAACCATGCTGACAACCAGCGAGCGCGGCAAGTTTTAACGCTGGATAGCGAACCCAGCGCGAGGCCCCGACGCCCATGCAAACGAGATGTCCACAGGCAAGAACAGCTCGGGGCGGCTGCGGCCGGCATGGTGGGGTGTGGGTCGTACAGATGCCAGCGCAGATGAGGCTGCAGCGCTGGTTTTGCACATGCAGATTTTTTGGCCTGGCAAACGTGGGTTTTGCTTAACAGCCGGCGCCTGGCAGATGGCGATGTGTGCCCAGCCTGTCCTTTAGATGTCTACAAGACATTGTTTTTATTCAATATTTTACTGAATCGACGCCCACCCCTCTCGACCCCTCATCCAAGCACTTCATAGCACACCCCAAAAGATCTGTGGATAACATGCGGAATAAGCCCACAACAACCCCTTATTTATCCACAATCAAACGCCAAATGGAGAACTTGTACTACTACCATGCACCGGAAATAGCGCCCCGTGTACACAGTGCAATAGCAAGGCAGCTATTTGTTTTATATGCATAAAAAACTTATCCACAGCTTTGATGGCAAATAGTTCAGACAGCTAAAGAAGCGGATTCCTGCCTAGGCCCTGTGGGCAATATTTGCGTGGCAGGCTTTCCTACGCACAGCAACGCAATCCGCACGGCCATTTTGTGCTGATGGCCGGGTATTTGTGGATAATTCATTATTTATCAATAGCTTGATTCAAATTCAAGCCTGCAGAATGACTGTGGATAATGAAGACGCACAAATCAACTTATCCACAGAAATATCCCATGAGTGCTACTTATCCACTTTGCAGTGACAACCATGGAGGGGTACCATCAACATGGTTAGAAAAATTTCAAGCAATTGAATGTTCTGGGCTTAATGCACTTATCCACAGATGGTGGCGCCCTTCTACTACTATCTACTATTCTTTTAAAGAAAATAAAAGAAAAACCAAAGGCAAGCTCGGCAAAGTTTCATATGTTGAAATTTTTCAGACTGTGAAATTTCAAAACGCTTTGCAAGAAGGGAGCGGGGCAGAGCAGCTCTCAAAATACGCAGCACATCACCTCAGAATCCCTCTCCCATTTGGATGAGGGCATCTCAGACCTTGGAGTGCTTGGTGGCAGCGCTGTTGCTCTGACCCAGAGCTCGATCACACAGAGAGGGTCCCTGTGCGCAAATGCACAGCCTTGCATAGGTGTTCGCTATACTTTTGGATAGGCGTGGCGAGTGCGGATGCCGCTTTGCAGGCATATGGCCGGATGAGAAGGCGGTATTGATTGGTGCCGCTGCCATCTCGGTGTCGCTGCGCAGTAGGGAACGCATCACAGCGGATTGCCAGGCCGGCCCTGCAGATCCGTCCACCAAGCTGCTGGAGGCTGCCCAGGCTTTGACTGGAGCTGGGTAGAGAGGGCGGAGGAGGGTTGGGAGTGGTTGGGGCCAAGGATGGCTTAAACCGTCTCTGCGGGCCGTGCATGGCCGTGTGAGCTTTCTACAGCCATGGTGTCTTCAGCACGCTTTGGTTGCGCAATGGATCAAGGACCTGGGCCCTCATTCGCCATAGCTGTGTTTTTATACAGTCTCTAGCATGGTTCCTTGCCGCAGCACCTCTGGCCTGTACCTCATTCCACTCTGCCAGCCTCTCAAGCGCCGCTAAGGCTGTCTAGAGCCCCGAACGGCGCATCCAGCCCATAACCCCTCATACAGGCAAAAAAATACCGCCAGACGGCGGTATGAAGGGGAAGAGGGGGGTTATGGGGCGATCAGAAGTGGCGCGCGTAGCGCAGCTGCACAAAGTTCTCGCCAGGGTTGGGGCGCTTGATCGAGGCGTTGGACAGATGCTCCAGACGAACCGACCATTCATTCTCGCGGCGCATGCCGGTGAAGTAGCCCACACCGATATGGGTGCCAAAATTGAAAGCGGTCGAGAAGCGCTTGTCGCGGCTTTCGTAGAGCTTGCTGGAGACATAACCGCCGAGGCCCGCTTCAACAAACCAGGGGTACTGGCTCTTGCTGTGAAAGCGCATCGTGGGCACGAGGCCGACCACCGCAATGGTGCGGCTGCCTTCTTGCTCCATGCGGTCGGAGTTCCAGGCGGACAGGCTCATGTCCCAGTGGGCGGTGACTGCATGGCCCCACCAATAGGTCTTCCAGTCCATCGGGATCGTGGAGCCAATGGTGACGCTGCGTGCGTCACGCTCTGCAACCCCAGCTTGCAAGTACAGGGTGGGGCTGTTGCGCTTGTCGGCAAACTGCGCTTGGGCAGAGGCACTCCAGACAGTCAGCGCGCACAAGCCGAGAGCGGAGAGGAGAGGGCGGTATTGCATTAAATAATGTTACACCTGGACTACAGGCACTTCTGTCAGCAAAAGCAGGATGTTGTCTGTATGCAACCGCTGACGCCGCCAAGGACATTGGCACGGACACAAAAAAGCGCAGCGTGTGAGGCTGCGCAGGAGGGGATGGAGAGGGCGATCCAAGGGTGCAGGAGCGCTCCGGCCTTATTTACTGTCCATCGGCGGAACAGTCTGTTTCGGATTTGGGCCTTGATGGCGCTGGCCATGCGGGCCCTTGCCGTCCGGGCCGCGTCCGCGGCGCTCATGCATCTTCAAGGTTTCTGCATCAAAGGTCTTTTGCTGCTCAGGCGTCAAGCTGGCATAGAAAGCCTTGGTGGCCTGGTTGCGCTGGTCCATTGCCGCCTGGTGTTTGGCATGCATGGCGGCCATCGCGTCAATGCGCTCCGGCGTGGTCATCTTGGCAAAGTCGGGGCGCTCAGGGCGGTCGCCCGGCGCTGGGCGCTGGGGCTTGACCGCTGCCATGTAGCTGGTCCAGCCGGCTTCCTGGCTGGCATTGAGCTTGAGCGAGGCCTTGAGTGTCTGCATGCGTTTGGCCATGTGGGCCTCGCGTGCTTCGGGGCCATGGGCCTTCTTGGCTGGGGCGGGGGCGCTTTGTGTGGTGGGGGCTGCTGCGGGGGCAGCCGGGGTTTGGGCGAAGCTGGAAACCGACAGGCTGGCCAGCATGGCGGTCACGATGGCGCTGCGTTGCAAGAGAGACATGGTGGTTCCTTTCCGGGTTGTGATGTCTTGTGCGATGTCTGCAGTGTCCGCCTGCCATGTAATAGCCCCGTCACTGGCCGGTATGGCTGTGTAAAGAATTAGCAATTTTGGTTGTTGGGCTGGGGATTGTGTGTGTTGCTGGCCCCCTGGGTCAACAAGTCCAAACCCCGGCTTTTTGCCCGCTGCATCGCTCTGGGGCGGGCCCGATTCGCGGCACAATGGACAGCAGATCAGTGCGGCACACCAGGGCCGCTTGTGTTTTTTAAAGGGCTGCTGCGCAAGACTGCAGCCCCCCAGAACAAAGGAATTGCATGTTCAAGAACATGATTTTTTACCGCATCTCCGAAACCTGGCAGCCGGATTTGGTCGCGCTGGATACGGCCTTGGCCAAGCAGCAGTTTGAGCAGTGCGGTGCCACCCAGGAAAAGTCCACCGGTTGGGTGCCTCCGCGCGGCGAGGAGCACGGCGCGATGGTCGAGTCGGTGGGCGGCCAGTGGATCTTGCGGCTGATGAGCGAGAGCAAGATGCTGCCCGCCAGCGTGCTCAACCGCAAGGTCGATGAAAAGCTCGCCCATATCGAAGCCCAGGAAGGCCGCAAGCCCGGCAAGAAGGAAAAGCAGGAGCTCAAGGACGAGTGCAAGCTCGATCTGCTGCCAATGGCCTTTACCAAGCAGGGCGGGCTGTGGATCTGGATTGATCCGCAGGCGCGCCTCCTGGTGCTGGACACCAGCAGCCAGGGCCGTGCCGACGAAGTGATCACGATGCTGGTGGAGGCATCGCCCGGCTTTGCCGTGGCACTGATCGACACCCAGAATAGCCCCCAGGGGGCGATGTCTGCCTGGCTGCACAGCTACGACGCGCCGGCGGGCTTTAGCATTGACCAGGAGTGCGAGCTCAAGAGCGCCGATGAATCCAAGGCCGTGGTGCGCTATGCCCGCCATCCGCTGGGCATCGACGAGATCCGCGAGCATATCGACCAGGGCAAGCTGCCCACCAAGCTGGCGCTGACCTGGGACGACCGGGTCAGCTTTGTGCTGACCGAGGGCCTGCAGCTCAAGAAGGTGGCCTTGCTCGATGTGGTGATGGAAGGGGCCAGTGAAGATGGCGGCTTTGATGCCGACGTAGCCATTGCCACCGGGGAGTTCAGCCAGCTGATTCCCGACCTGATCCAGGCGCTGGGCGGCGAAGGCCGCACCGAACTGGGCCAGCTGCCCGACCGGGGCGACAAACCCGCCGCAGCGGCCCGGGAAGGGGCTGCAGCGCCCGCCAAGCCGATCAGCCAGGGGGTAGGCGCTGCCAAGCCATTCCAGGCGTCTGGCAAGCCTGGCGGCATGCAGACCGGCCCCAAATCGGCACCGGTGGACCAGGATCCGGACTCCAGCCCTTTCTGATCTGGGCCAACCACAGAAACGACAACGCGCTCCAGGAGCGCGTTTTTTATGCCTGTGCAATGCTTGGACAGGGCTTTAGTGCTTGCAGCAGCTGGCTGCGTCAGGGTCAGCATGCGGGTCGGACAGGCTGTCCAGAATAGGGCAGTCCGGGCGCTGGTCGCCGTGGCAGCTGTGCACCAGCGCCTGCAGCGAGCGCTCCATCGCCTTCATCGCGGCAATGCGCTCGCGCAAGGCGCCAATATGCTTTTGCGCAATCTCCTTGACCGAGCTGCTGGCGCGCTGCTTGTCGTGCCAGAGATTGAGCAGGTTCTCGATCTCCTCCATCGAGAAGCCCAGATCGCGGCTGCGGCGGATGAAGGAGAGCGTATGCACATCGGACTGGGTATACAGCCGGTAGCCGCTGTCGGTTCGGTGCACATGGGGCAGCAGGTTCAGCGACTCATAGTGGCGCGCCATGCGCGCAGAAATACCCGCCAGCTGGGCTGCCTGGCTGATGGACACCGGCCAGGCGATGGACTGCTCAGCGGCAGGCTTGCGTGACGGGCTGGCCATGCTTACTGGACCTGGTAGCCTTCGGCCGCAATGGCCGCTGCGATCTTGTCAGCGGGCTGGCTGGACTCGACCACCACCTTGCCTTGGGCGCGGTCGATCGCTACCTTGGCCTGGGCGTCGAGCTGCTGCACAGCCTGGGTGACGGCACGCTCGCAGTGGCCGCAGGTCATGCCTTGGACTTGGAAGGTGTTTTGCATCAGAGTTTCCTTTTCCTGTGGTTGATGGCCTGATCTTGAAAGCTGACACGGTGTGAAGGTCAAGAGCAGGGTCTTTCGCCAGGAACAAGCCATCAGAACTGCACCGGCCCGGATGTGTTTCACGTGAAACAGCATTCCTGGGCCGAAGCTGCGCTTACTGCTTTTCGTCTGCGATGGCCTTCTGCACCGATGGGCGAGCGCCCACGCGCTGCAGGAAACCAGCCAGGTTCTGAAGGCCGCTGATGTCGACTCCGACAAACTTGCTCCAGCCGCAGACGGTGAACAGGTAGGCGTCCGCCACGCTAAAGTCCGCGCCCATCAGGAATTCCTTGCCGGCCAGCTGCGCATCCACCCAGGTCAGGCGCTTAAGCACTTGTCCACGGGCCATGTCCTTGACGGTGTCGGGCATATTGGGGTTGAACAGCGGCGAGAAGCCCTTGTGGATCTCGGTGCCGATAAAGCCCAGCCACTCTTGCAGCTGGTAGCGCTCGAAGGTGCCGTTGGCGGGAGCCAGCTTGGAGGCTGGCGCCTGGTCGGCGATGTACTGCACGATGGCCGGGCCTTCACGCAGGCGCTGGCCATTGTCCAGCTCCAGCACCGGCACATAGCCCAGCGGGTTGATCGTGTAGAAGTCGGTGCCGTCCTTGAGCTGGTGGGTCTTGGTGCTGGCCATCTCCAGGGTGAAAGGCAGACCGGCTTCCAGCAGGGCGATATGGGGCGACAGCGAACAGGCGCCGGGAGAGAAATACAGCTTCATCAACAAATCTCCAGTGAAAGGTGAAAGCCAAACCATGCTATCTCTTTTGACAAAGCTTTGCAGCCAGGTGGCTGCGGCGCAATAACACGGCTGACCGCGTGTAAACCCCCAAGTCATTAAAATAGCGGGCAAAACCGACTATTCGCCATTCTGTCAAAGGGCTGCAGAAGGGCATGACTGCATGCAAGGCAGCTGCCTTGCGAGCCCTGGAACGAGGCCGTATGAGCCAAACCCCCTATACCTATCCGCAAGAATTTGATGTCATCGTTGTCGGTGGCGGCCATGCCGGCACCGAGGCAGCGCTGGCCGCTGCCCGCATGGGCAGCAAGACGCTGCTGCTGACCCACAATATTGAAACCCTGGGCCAGATGAGCTGCAACCCCAGCATTGGCGGCATTGGCAAAGGCCATCTCGTCAAGGAAGTGGATGCACTGGGCGGCGCCATGGCGCTGGCCACCGACAAGGGTGGCATCCAGTTCCGCATCCTCAACAGCTCCAAGGGCCCGGCCGTGCGCGCCACCCGTGCCCAGGCCGACCGCATCCTGTACAAGGCAGCAATCCGCGAGACACTGGAGAACCAGCCCAACCTCTGGTTGTTCCAGCAAGCGGTCGATGACCTGATGGTGGAGGGCGACCGCGTGGTGGGCGCCGTCACCCAGGTGGGTATCCGTTTTCGCAGCCGCACCGTGGTGCTGACGGCGGGCACCTTTTTGGACGGCAAGATCCATGTGGGCCTGAACCACTATGCTGCCGGCCGTGCCGGTGATCCGCCAGCGGTCAGCCTGTCGGCGCGTCTCAAAGAGCTGAAGCTGCCCCAGGGGCGCCTGAAGACCGGCACCCCGCCGCGCATCGATGGCCGCTCGATCGACTTCAGCCAGTGTGAGACCCAGCCGGGCGACGGCATGCCCGGCGGCGTCAACGAAGGCCAGCTGCCGGTGTTCAGCTTCATGGGCAATGCAGAGATGCACCCGGCGCAGATGCCTTGCTACATCACCCACACCAATGCGCGCACGCACGAGATCATCCGCAGCGGCTTTGACCGCAGCCCGATGTTCACCGGCAAGATCGAAGGGGTAGGGCCGCGCTACTGCCCAAGCGTGGAAGACAAGATCAACCGCTTTGCCGACAAGGAAAGCCACCAGATCTTTCTGGAGCCCGAAGGCCTGACCACCCACGAGTACTACCCCAACGGCATCTCGACCAGCCTGCCGTTCGACGTGCAGTACGAACTGGTGCGCAGCATGAAGGGCCTGGAGAACGCCCACATCCTGCGCCCGGGCTATGCGATCGAGTACGACTACTTCGACCCGCGCTCCTTGAAGAACAGCTTTGAGACCAAGCAGATCCAGGGCCTGTTCTTTGCCGGCCAGATCAATGGCACGACCGGCTACGAAGAAGCGGCAGCCCAAGGCCTGTTTGCCGGCCTGAACGCCGCACTGCAATGCCGGGGCGAAGGCCCCTGGACGCCGCGCCGCGATGAAGCCTACCTGGGCGTGCTGGTCGATGACCTGATCACCAAGGGCGTGACCGAGCCCTACCGCATGTTCACCAGCCGGGCAGAGTTCCGCCTGCAGCTGCGTGAAGACAATGCCGACATGCGCCTGACCGAAGAGGGGCGCAAAATGGGCCTGGTTGACGATGCACGCTGGGATGCCTTCAGCCGCAAGCGCGATGCTGTTTCACGTGAAACAGAACGCCTCAAGGCCACCTGGGTGAACCCACGCATCGTCGCTGCGCAAGAAGCCGAACGTGTACTGGGCAAGGCCATGGAGCGGGAGTACAACCTGTTCGATCTGCTGCGCCGCCCTGGTGTGGACTACGCCACCTTGATGAGCATGAACGAAGGCGCCTACCAGACCAGCGACGTTTCACGTGAAACACTGGGTGCACTGAGCGAGTCCGTGGTTGAGCAGGTGGAGATCGGTGCCAAGTACTCGGGCTATATCGACCGCCAAAAGGACGAAGTGGAGCGCGCAGCCCATTACGAGAAACTGCGCCTGCCCGCCGAGCTGGACTATATGCAGGTAACGGCACTGTCGTTTGAGGTGCGCCAGAAGCTGCAGACCCACCGCCCCGAAACCCTGGGCCAGGCATCGCGTATTTCCGGTGTCACGCCCGCTGCCATTTCCTTGCTGATGGTTCACCTGAAAAAAGGTGGCTTCAAAGGCTTCAGCACTGCACAAGAGGTAACGACTGCATGAGCGCACCATTGGAAGTCCCACTGCGTGACGGCGTACAACAACTGGGCCTGTCGCTGAGCGATGAGCAAATTGCTCAGCTGATGGCGTTTCTGGATCTGCTGCAGAAGTGGAACAAGGTCTACAACCTGACCTCGGTGCGTGACCCGCAGGAGATGCTGACCCACCATTTGCTCGACAGCCTGGCGGCGGTGCCGCCGCTGGTGCGCCATCTGGAGGGGGTTGGCCTGCCAGCCCCCAAGCTGCTCGATGTCGGCTCGGGTGGCGGTCTGCCCGCTGTGGTGTTCGCCATCTGCCTGCCGCAGCTGGATGTGAGCTGCGTGGATACCGTGGGCAAGAAGGTGGCCTTTATCCAGCAAGCGACTGCCGCGCTGCGCCTGCGCAACCTGCATGGCATCCAGTCGCGCGTCGAGCAGCTGAGCCAGCAGTACGACGTGGTCAGCTGCCGTGCCTTTGCCGCCTTGCAGGATTTCACCGCCTGGTCGGCCCAGACCTTGAAGGCCGATGGCATCTGGCTGGCGATGAAGGCCAAGCGGCCTGACGACGAGCTGGCGCTGTTGCCCGCCTCGGTGCAGGTGCTGAACATCGAGCCGCTTCAGGTGCCCGGGCTCGATGCCGAGCGCTGCATTGTCTGGATGCGGCAGCAGGCGGCATAGCGCTGCATTGCGGATCGCAGGCCGCGTCACCTCGACCATCTACCAGCCCCGATTTTTCGGGGCTTTTTGCTGACGCTTGCGCCGGTAACAACGCGCTTTTGCTGGCTTGCAAGCAGGGCCGTCGTTTACACTCAAAGTTTCCATCGCAGAGGCGGCACATGTTTGGCATTTCTGACTATGGTGCATTTGTCTTCGCCGTGCTCCTGTTCTTGATGATTCCCGGGCCCGGTAACCTGGCGCTGATCACCTCCACGGGCAAGGGCGGCATCCAGGCTGGTCTGGCCGTATGCGCGGGCTGCATGGCCGCTGACCAGGTGCTGATGTGGCTGGCCGTTGCCGGCGTGGCCGCGGTGATGAGCGCGTACCCGGCAGCCTTTCAGGCGGTGCAGTGGCTGGGCGCAGCCTACCTGGCCTGGATTGGCTACAAGCTGATAACAGCCCGACCTGGCGACCAGCCGGTCATCAAGATTGCGCCCCGGCATTATTTCAGGCAAGGCTTTCTCATCACCATGATGAATCCCAAGGCCATCGTGTTCTACATGGCGTTCTTCCCGCTGTTTGTTGATCCGGCCACCCACCGGGGCCTGCCCACTTTTGCAGTGATGGCAGCGACCGTTGCGGTGATCAGCCTGGCCTATTGCACGGTCGTGGTGCTGCTCACCAGGATGCTGGCCGAGCGCCTGCGCGCCAATCCGGCCCTGGTCAAATGGCTGGAGAAAACGGCGGGTGTGTTTTTGATTGGTTTTGGCCTTAAGCTGGCCCTGACCAAATAAGTTAGTGGACAAGCGAGTTCTCATGGCAAAAATTTTCTGTATCGCCAACCAAAAAGGCGGCGTCGGCAAGACCACCACCGCAGTTAATCTGGCGGCCGGTCTGGCCAAGATCAAGCAGCGTGTGCTGCTGGTTGACCTGGATCCCCAGGGCAATGCCACCATGGGCTCGGGCATCGACAAGCGCGCACTGGAGACCTCGGTCTACGACGTGCTGCTCGAATCGAGCACCATCAAGGAGGCGGCTGTCCATTCCGAGCGCTGCGGCTACTGGGTGCTGGGCGCCAACCGCGAGCTGTCGGGCGCCGAGGTGGAGCTGGTCGAGCTCGAGCGCCGTGAAAAGCGCCTCAAGGCCGCGCTGGAGGCGAGCGACGCCGACTTTGACTTTGTGCTCATCGACTGCCCGCCCAGCCTGTCCATGCTCACCTTGAACGGCCTGTGCTCGGCCCATGGCGTGATCGTGCCGATGCAGTGCGAGTACTTTGCGCTCGAAGGCCTGACCGACCTGGTCAACACCATCAAGCAGGTGCATGCCAACCTGAACCGCGATCTGGAGATCATCGGGCTGCTGCGGGTCATGTTCGACCCGCGCATCACCTTGCAGCAGCAGGTGAGCGACCAGCTGCGCGAGCATTTCGGCGACAAGGTGTTCGACACGGTGATTCCCCGCAATGTGCGCCTGGCCGAAGCCCCCAGCTACGGCCTGCCCGGCGTCGTGTTCGACCCGGCCGCCAAGGGCAGCAAGGCCTTTGTCGAGTTCGCCAAAGAGATGGTCAAGCGCATCAAACGCATGAAGTGACAGCCGGCCCCGCCGCTGCCCGACCGACCTCCGCTGCCTGGCATGCGGAGGTCTTTTTCATGGCGGCCTGCGCGCTGCGGGCGCCCGCGTTGCGTATGGCAAGCATTCGGGCACAATAAGGGTTTGCATTTCTTTGAAACAGCGCAGTACGGTGGCGCTTTTTTGCTATTAAAAAATGAGCATTGAATCCTCGTCCATCAAGCTGCTGCCGGGGTGGCAAAACAGCGGGCCGGGCCATTGGCAAACGGTGTGGGAGCAGCAACTGGGGTATGAGCGCGTGCAGCAGCACGACTGGATGCACCCCAAACGCGGTGACTGGACGGCGCGCCTGCAGGATGTGGTGCTGGATGCGCCCCAGCCCGTGGTGCTGGTTGCCCACAGCCTGGGCTGCATTCTGACGGCCTGGTGGGCCGCGCATTCGCCCCAGGCGGCCAGCAAGGTGCGCGGCGCGCTGCTGGTGGCACCGGGCGATGTCGAGCGCGCCGACCTGGCCGAACAGATCCCTGGCTGGTCGCCGATCGCGCTGCAAAAACTGCCCTTTCCCGCCATCTTGGTGGGCAGCCAAAACGACCCCTATTGCAGCGCCGAGCGCGCGCAGTGGCTGGCCAGCAATTGGGGCGCGCGCTGGGTGGACCAGGGCGCCTGCGGCCATATCAATGCCGAATCGGGGCTGGGCGACTGGCCGCTGGGCCAGGCGCTGCTGGCCGAGCTGATGGCCGAACCAACAAAGGTGAATTAAGACATGGTTACCAAGAAACCCAAGGGTCTGGGACGCGGCCTCGAAGCACTGCTGGGCCCCAAGGTCGAGGACGCTGCGCCCGCCAGCGACGACAAGGGCCAGCTGCCCCACCAGTTGCGGCTCGATGACATGGTGCCCGGCGTCTACCAGCCGCGCACGCGCATGGACGAGGGCGCGCTGTACGAGCTGGCCGAAAGCATCAAGGCCCAGGGCATCATGCAGCCCATCCTGGTGCGCAAGCTGGCCTCGGGCGACCACGCCGGCAAGTACGAAATCATCGCCGGCGAACGGCGCTTTCGCGCCGCGCGTATCGCCGGGCTGGCCGAGGTGCCGGTGCTGGTCCGTGATGTGCCGGACGAGTCGGCCGCGGCGATGGCGCTGATCGAGAACATCCAGCGCGAAGACCTCAACCCGCTGGAAGAGGCCCAGGGCCTCTCGCGCCTGGTGGGTGAGTTCCAGATGACGCATGAGCAGGCCGCGCAGGCGGTGGGCCGCTCGCGCTCGGCAGCGTCCAACCTGCTGCGCCTGCTGAACCTGGCCGAACCCGTGCAAACCATGCTGATGGCAGGGGATCTGGACATGGGCCACGCGCGTGCCTTGCTGGCGCTGGACCGCGCCGCGCAGATCACCGCCGCCAACCAGATCAATGCCCGCAAACTGAGCGTGCGCGAGGCCGAGAGCCTGGTCAAAAAGGTCAGTGCCGAGTTCTCGGGCGAAACGCCGGTCAAGGCCAAACCAGCGAAATCGCGCGATTTGAAGCGCGTCGAAGAAGAGCTGTCAGACCTGTTGATGGCTGAAGTGGAAGTGCGCGTGAAAAAGCGCGTCAAACGCGCCGGCAAACTCGAAGAGATGGGGGAATTGGTAATCCAGTTTGGTTCACTGGATGCCCTGAATGGATTGATTGATAAATTACGTGGATAATGCACCGGCCATGTGCTGCACGTCGTGATTTGGGTGACATTTACTAACAACTTCGCCTAAGAGCAGACAACGCTCCGCCGAGGTTCCTGGAAGCAGGTGATTCCCGTGTCAGCAGCGCAAAGCAAAAATACGAAATCGAAGTAATCGAGCCTGGGAGGAATTCCGGGCTCGCTTTGAATGAACAACTGAATGATTTGCGGGAGAGCGACATGAAAAAGGCAGCATTGGCGGCACTGGCCGTCTTGGCATTGGCAGGCTGCGAAAGCACCGGTATGAAGCTGGGCGGCGGCACCAACAACATGGTGACCGGTGGCGCAGCAGGGGGCAGCAGCCAGGGCGAAAACAGCCAACTCGAAAAATGTGATTCGCCCGTGGGTACCGTGTCCCTGGTCGAGAACCAGCAAGCGGGCTGGTACACCATTTTGCGCAACGAATACCGCCTGCCACCAACCGCCAATCTGCTGCGCGTGCTGATCCAGCAATCGAACTGCTTTGTGGTGGTGGAGCGCAGCGCTGCCGGCATGAACGCGATGAACCGCGAGCGCGCGATGATGGACAACGGCGAAATGCGCAAGGGCAGCAATTTCGGCAAGGGCCAGGTCGTCGCATCGGACTACGGTCTGACGCCTGAGGTGACCTTCAGCGAAGACAATGCCGGCGGCTTTGGCGCGGCGCTGGGCGGCATCCTGGGCGGCCGTGGCGGCAGCGCGGTGGCCGGAGTGGCTGCCAGCAGCAAGACCCGTGAAGCCTCGGCCATGCTGACCCTGGTGGACAACCGCTCGGGCGTGCAGGTGTCCTCGTCGACCGGTAACGCCAGCAAGACCGACTGGGGTGGCTTTGGCACCTTGTTCGGTGGCGCAGCCGGTGCCGGCATGGGTGGCTACTCCAACACCTCGCAAGGCAAGGTCGTGTCGGCCGCTTTCGTCGATGCCTACAACCAGATGGTGCAGGCGCTGCGCAACTACAGCGCGCAATCCGTCAAGGGCCAGGGCCTGGGCGGTGGCGGTCGCCTGGGTGTGGATGGCGCTGCAGCGCCCAGCCAGACCTCGGCACCTGGCGCCAAGACCAATGTGCGCCTGAGCATGAAGCAAGCGCAGCAGCGCCTCAACGAGCTGGGCTACGATGTGGGCACCCCCGATGGCGCCTCCGGCCCACGCACGCAGAACGCGCTGCGCTCCTTCCAGCAGGACCAGGGCCTGTCGGTGACGGGGCGCCTGGACCAGGCCACGATGCGCCAGCTGGCGGAATAAACCTTCTGCGTTGATCGCAGCCTTGCCAGGCCACCGATCCGCCGCATGACCCGCCGCTCACCCCGGCGGGTTTTTTCATGCCCTGTCGATGGCCTCGTCGATATCGGCAGGCGGCTGGGTTTCCATGAACTCCTCGATGTCGCAGCGCAGCTGCAGCTCCCGGGCCAGCAGCTTGTGCAGCTGGCGCGGATCGATGGGCTTGTGCATCAAGGTCGCCCCCAGGCTGTTGGCCATCTGCAGCCGTTTGGGGGCCGTGTCGCCGGTCAGGATCACGTAGTGGGGCGGCATCTGCTGCCAGGGCAGATGCTCGGCCGTGGCATCGCGCACGGCCATGACGACCATGCTGCCGTCCTCGGTGGCCGACAGGCGCAGGTCGGTCAGCACCACATCGAAGGGCTTGCTGTTGCTCTCCTGCATGTGGTCGATCAGGCGCCGCACCTGGTCCACATTGGCCGCGCTCATCACCTGGCAATGCCATTGCTCGAGCATGCTGGCCAGCCCCACGCGCACCAGTGGCTCGTCATCGACCACCAGCACCTTGAGGCCGTGCAGCGACGAGTAGTCGCCATCGTCGGGCTGCTCCCACAGGCCGGTGACCAGGCCATAGCCGCCGGCAGGCACGGCCTCGGCCATCAGGCTGACGCGGAACACGCTGCCGCGCCCCGGGATCGATGACAGCGCGACCTTCACATTCAGGATATCGGCCAGCTCGCGCACGATCGCCAGCCCCAGCCCCAGGCCCTTGGTGCCCATGTGCTGGTCTTCGGCCACCTGGCGGAACTTCTGAAAGATCAGGTCGTGGTGTTCGTCATCGATGCCCACGCCGGTATCCCAGACCTCGATCACGCGCTGCAGGCCGCGTTTGCGCACCCCCAGCAGCACGCCACCGTGGTCGGTGTAGCGCAGCGCGTTGGACACCAGGTTGCGCAGCAGCATAAAGAGCAGCGACTGGTCGGTGTAGATCCAGTCTTCGCTGTCGCGCACGCGGAAGACCAGGTTCTTGGCATCGGCCTGCGGGCCAAACTCCTTCTCCAGCCGGCGCAAGAAGCCGGCAATGGCCACCGGCTGGAACTTGGGGTCCAGCACGCCGGCCTCGATGCGCGAGTAATCCATCAAGGTGTCGAGCATCTCGCGGCTGGCCGATAGCGCAGCGCGTGCGTGTTCGAGCACCACCGCCTGCTGGCTGTTGAGGCCCGAGCCGCGCAAGGTCTCCAGAAACAGGTTGAGCGCCTGCACCGGCTGGCGCAGGTCATGGCTGGCGCCGGCCAGAAAGCGGTTCTTGGCCCGCACCGCGTTCTGGGCCGAGCGGGCATGGTCGCTCAGATGTTTCTTGTACGACGCAATGGCCCGGCCCAGCTGGTCGATCTCGTCGCCCCACTGCTGGGGCACGGCGTAGATGCCGCCAAACTCGTCATTGCTGACCTCGCGGCGCAGCGCCACCAGGCGGCGCGAGACCGAGGCATGCATGTAGATGCCCGCCATCGCCACGCACAGGATCAGCACGGCCACCAGCCAGTTCAGGTTGGTCTGCTGCGCGGCCACATCGCGCGAGAGCTGCACGCTGCGCTCGTTGAGCTGGCGCCGCAGGTCGGCCGCAGCGCGGCTGGCCAGCAAGGACATGTCGGTGGCCAGCATCTGGTTCTCGGCCACCAGGTGGAAGACGGCGCGGTCATCGAGGCCATGCTGCGCGGGCTGAAAGATTGCCTGGCTCAGCTGCTGCACATTGGCGTTGAGCGCATTGCGCTTGGACTGCATCAGCGGGTCGATCGCGCCATCGAGCCGCGTCTGCGTCATCTCGCCGAGCAGCTTGTCGAGCCAGCCCATGCGGTCGGTCAGCTCCACCATGTTCAGCCGCCGCTCGCCCATGTCATTGGTGATGGCGACCAGGCGCGCATAGCTGCCGATCATCTCGCTTTGCTGCATCACGCGCGTGCTGGCAATGAGCTGCTCCATCTCCACGCTGGACAGCTGCTGCAGGGCCTGGTTGGTGCGGCGCAGGCCCTGCAAGGTCAAGGCAAACACCACGGCAATGCCCACGGCCAGAATCACCAGCATCAGCAAGATGCGCGAGGTCACCGACATCGGAAAGCTGCGCTTGTCCGGTGCGGCCTGCGCGGCAGGCGCTGCTGGTGGTGATGGGCTGTTTGCCATAGGGTCTGCCATCGCTCTCAGTTCTGCCAGCGCAGGTCTTCCAGCGCAAAGGTCGGGATCGGGCACTGGGACCACATGCCCACTAGGCCCTTGCGCATGAAGTTGCGCTCGGGCCGCACGACGATGAAGGCGTTGACCGCATCCTCGGCCAGCTGCCTTTGCGCCTGGCCCAGCCAGTCATCGAGCTCCTGGGGCGATGCGGAGGCGCGCAGCTTTTCCCAGATCTTCTTGAACACGCGGTTGTTGTACTGGAAGTAGTAGTCATCGCGCGCATAGATGCCGATGTCCATCGGCTCCACATGCATGATCAGGCTCAGGTCATAGTCCTTGCGCTTCATCACCTGGTCCAGCCAGGTGGGCCAGTCCATGCGGATGATCTCGACCTGCAGGCCAATGGCTTCGAGCTGTGCGGCCACGATCAGGCTGCCGTAGCGCCCATAGTCGGTGGGCGGCACGGCCAGGCGCAGGCTGGTGCCCGGGGCCACCTGGGCCTGGGCGAGCAGGGCCTTGGCCTGGGCCGGGTCGTAGGGGTAGCGCTGTACGAGGTCGACATAGGCCCGGTGGTGGGGCGAGAAGTGGCTGCCAATGGGCAGCACCTCGATGGAGCCGCCATAGATGTCCTGGTAGCGGCTGCGGTCGAGCGCATGGTTGATGGCGCGCCGCACGCGGATATCGTTCAAGGGCGCGCGCGCATTGTTCATCGCGATCAGCAGCTTGCCTTCCACCCCGCGCTGGCCCATCACATAGTCGGTGCGCGCCATGAACGAGGCCGTCAGCCGCGTGACCGAGCTGAGCGCATCGATGCGGCCTTCGGCCAGCATGTTCTCGGTCTCCGCTGCGCTCGACATGAAGAGGAAATCGGCCATGCGGATGGCGGGCTTCTTGCTGTCCCACCACTGCTCGTTGCGCAGCAAGGTGATCGATTTGCCCTTGGTCCATTTTTCGACCTGGTAGGGGCCGGTGCCCACCGGCGCGCTGGCATTGCTCGCGGCGCTGTCGGGGTGGACCATCACCGCGCCGGGCATGGCCAGCGCATAGCTGAGCAGCGCATCGGGCTCGCTCAGGCGGATGCGCAGCAGGTACTCGTCCATGGCCTCGACGGAGACGAGCTTGTCGAACCATTCGAGGTAGGCATTGGTGTTCTTCATCTGCAGCAGGCGTTGCAGGCTGAAGGCGGCCGTGGCGGCATTGAAGGGCTTGCCATCGTGGTAGCGCACATGGCGGCGCAGCACCATATCGACCTGCTTGCCGTCCTGGCTCACGGTCCAGCTCTGCGCCAGGCGCGGCTTGATCTGACCTTGCCCGTCGATGATGGTCAGGCCCTCGAACACATTGGCGTAGGTGATCTCGCTGGCGGTGGCCGCCGATGTGCTGGTGATGTCGAACGACGCGGGCTCCAGCGGTATGCCGATGCGCAGGCGCTCGGACGCGGCCTTGGCGGGCGCCAGGCCCACCAGGCAGCAGAGCAGCAAAACGGCCAGTGCCCAGCGCATCCACTGGGGCTTGTCTTGGGGGCCTGTGTCCATCATGGCTTCCTCGTTGTGCACCTGCCTGGCATCGGGCCGGCTGGTGGCATGGCGCTGGCGCTTGGGCGGCGACAGCGGCAGCTTTATTTGATGGCCGTAGCGGGCAGGATACCGTTGCGCTGCGCCACCAGCACCGCCTGGGTGCGGGTATCGGCCCCCAGGTGCTTGAGGATGGACGCCACCTGGTTGCGGATCGTATGTTCGCTCAGCCCGAAATGCTTGGCAATGGCCTTGTTGCTAAAGCCCTTGGCCAGCATCTTGAGTACCTCGTACTGGCGCAGCGGCAGCACCTCGGCGCTGGGCTTGGCAGCGGGCTCCAGGCTGCGGCCGCTGGCCTTGTGGATGTTGTGCTCCATGCCCAGGCTGCGCAGCAACCAGTGCTGCACCTGCGCGCAGATGGCCTCAGGCTCCAGCGCCTTGGAGATAAAGCCCGAGGCGCCCTGGCGCACTGCATCGCGCATCAGCTCGGGGTGGTCATGGCCCGAGAGCATCACCACATAGGCGCCGGGCCAGCGTTTGCGGATCTGGCCAATGCCTTCGAGCCCATCGCAGCCGGGCATGCTGATGTCGAGCATGACCAGGTTGACCCAGTGTTCCTGCGCCACCGCATCGGTGACCGAACCAGCTTCGTGGATATCGGCCTGCAGCATGTTGCTGCTCAGCAGCATCATGCGCAGGCCCTGGCGGAACAGGGGATGGTCATCCACCAGCATGACCGATGGCAGGGGCAGTGTCATATCCGCAGGCTCCTTCTTGCGGCATGGGGGGCGCAGTTCTTCATGGCCCGTACCTTACATCTATTTACCGAAGCAACCAATAGTCCATATGAACTAGTGCGCCTCACCGCCGCTTTGATAGTTTCGGAGTATCTGCTTGTGTTGAAAAAAGTCCAATGATTTTTATGGATTTATTGAGAATTCAAGGCTCTGTTTTTCAGAGGTCTTAGGCCGCAAAACGGTCTCTAGGCTAGTACATTTGGTCTATTTACAATTGCTTACTGCCAGCCGAACATGCCTTCCATGCGATGGCTGGCCGCCATGGGATGCCTGTCGTCGCTCCATCTGTTTTGCCCATGAACAGCACAACACCCAACTGTGAGGACGACATGAAACACAGCGCCATTTACCTTGCCGCAGCCCTGCTGACGGCAGCCGCTTCCAGCCATGCCCAGGGCTGGCTTGGCGAATCGGTGCCCTGGCAGTTCCAGACCAGCGCCGACCGGGCCAACCGGGCCCTTACCAACGACCTCATAGAGAAGAAAAAAGGCGGCTACTACGACGCCTTCAAAAGCACCTACATCACCAATATCGAGCGCCAGGTGAACTGCAACTTCCAGCCCACCGCCGCCGGCAACAGCAGCTCGGCCGACCAGGCCAACCAGGTCGCCTCTCCGCAGACCAATGCATCGGCAGGCAACAGCGCATCGAGCACCGGCAGCGCCAGCGACAGCAGCGACAACCTGGGCCGTGGTGGCGTGGCCAACAACAACCAGAGCAACAGCGGCGCCATCAGCAGTGGCGTGCAGGGCAGCCCATCGACGACCACGATGGCGCCGATCAACAGCGAAAACGCCCATGGCCAGCAGGACATGCAGGTCGCGCAGAACAACAGCGGCAACCAAAGCACCAACGTGAGCGGCAGTTCGGCCTGCCAGTTCGGCGCCAGCGGTGCCATCAACTAAAGCGCGGACGGAGGACACCATGCACGCCCTGAACCTTTACCCCCTGTTCGCGCGCGGTCCGCTGCCCCGCCGCACGATGACCCTGTCGGCCCTGGCCGCCACCTTGCTGCTGAGCGGCTGCGCGCTGCCCACCTACCAGCAGGTGCGCATGGCCGATGACGAAGCGCCCGTGATGCAAGGCCCCGGCCCGCGCCACAATGGCACCCCGCTGGACAACAGCTTTGCCTGCCTGTCGCACCGCATCGTCGAGCAGCGCAATGGCCGCGCCCCGCTGTCGATTGCCGTGGGCGACATCAAGGACTACACCGGCAAGTACTCCCAGGGCGATGGCAATGTCGTCACCCAGGGCGGATCGCTGATGGTCTATTCGGCGCTGGGCAAGCTCGGCGGCGCCATCGATGTGCGCGAGCGCTTTGACACCCGCGTGGCCGAGCTGGAGCTGGCCTACACCGACCGGCGCCAGCTGGGCGATGGCAACCAGCATGCGCTGGCCGATGAGAAGGGCCAGCGCGCGGTGCCCTGGCTGCCGTACTACGGCGGCTCCATCCTGCGCTCGGACTACTACATCATCGGTGGCCTCACCGAGGTGAACTACAACATCCAGTCCGGCGGCATCGAAGCCCAGGTCAACCAGATCGGCCCGCGCTACCGCGTCTTCACGATGAACGTGGGCGCCGACCTGCGCATCGTCGAGACCAAGACCTTGCGCGTGGTGCGTGCCGTCAGCCTGCAAAAGCAGATCGTGGGCCGCGAGATTGGTGCGGGTATCTTCCGCTTCTTTGGCAGCAACCTGTTTGACATCAACGCCGGCAGCAAGGACCTGGAGCCCGTGCAACTGGGCGTGCGTACCACCTTGGAGCAGGGCGTGCTCGAGCTGATCAGCACGGTGACGCAGACCCCGGCCAGCCCTTGCATGGAAGGCGCCAAGACGGCAGCAGGCGAGCCCGCTGCCGTACCGCCAACGCCTGCTCCCGCCGAACCTGCAGCACCGGTACCTGCGCCTGTACCGTCAGCTGCTCCTGTCGCTGCAGCCACCGAGCCGATGCCCGAAAAAACCAAGGCCGCGATGACCTCGCTGGACGTGGTCTTTGAAGAGAACAACACCCGTATCGCGCAGCAATCGGCCACCGCCGCAGAGACCGTGGCGACGCGCCTGCGCGCCGGCCAGGGCGTGCGCATGGCGCTGCTGGCACGCGAGAACGAGAACGACCAGAACCCCGCCCGCCGCGATGCGCTGACCGACGAGCGCCTGCAGGCGCTGCGCGCTGAACTGGCCCAGCACGGCATCCCGCCTGGCCAGGTGCAGGTGCTGTGGCGCCCCACGCCCGGCGACACCACGGTGCACCGCTACGG
This sequence comes from Comamonas sp. MYb69, assembly GCF_037479315.1. NCBI lineage: Bacteria > Pseudomonadati > Pseudomonadota > Betaproteobacteria > Burkholderiales > Comamonadaceae > Comamonas > Comamonas sp. MYb69. Next base: position 214,920 of record NZ_JBBGZG010000002.1, on the reverse strand, counting down.
CGCGGGCTACCGCCTGCTGGCGCGGCTGCAGGTCAAGCCTTGACCGGCATCGTTCCAAAGCTACCAATTTCATAGCTTGTAGCGCTTTATAGACGGGCACTAAGAGCATAAAACACCCAAATCACGTCTAGTTTTTCTCCCTGTACGACTAGGAGACAGTCATGTCCCACAAGCACCCAACCTTTCTTCGCCGGGCACGCCTGGCTCCGCTGGCCGCTGCGGCTGCGCTGATCGCTGCCACCTCCGGTGTGGCGCTGGCGCAGAGCAATGGAAGCGCTCCGGTGGCCGGACCCTCGGCCAACCAAACCAGCAACGGGGTGGTGAACGCCCAAAACAGCAGCAATGCGCAGTACACCAACTTCCCCAGCAATGGCGTGGTGAACGGCAATGGCGTGGATGCGCTGGCCATTGGCAACCAGCACCGGCTTGCCACCGGTGCGGCTGCCGCCCTGACCATCAACAACCAGCCGCTGACGCAGCCCACGGTGGATATTGCCCAGCAGGTCAGCGGCACCGTCATCAGCACCACCTCTGGACTGATCGGCGTCAATGCCGCCAATGTGATCGGCAACCACGATGGTGATACCGCCAGCGTGAGCAACAACGAAGCCACCTCCACCGCGATCGGCAGCACGGCGGTAGGCACCATGCAGATCACCGGCACAGCGGTGGACATGAGCACCCCGGCGACGGCGGCGGTTAGCCAGACGGCAACGGGCGCGGTGTTTGGCACCACCTCCCTGACCCAGGTAGGTATCCGCCTGAACCAGACCGGCGGCGCCAACCCCGCCAATGCCATGGACAACCTGGGGCTGAGTGTCTCGGGCAACCAGATCGATGCCAGTGCCCAGGCCAATACCACCCAGGCGGGTATCCAGGTGCAGGGCAGCAGCGTCAATGTGGGGGCCGATGCCAGCAGTACCGTTGACCAAGTGGCCACGGGCCCTGTTTTTGGCATCAGCTCGGTCGGCAATTTGCTGGGTATCCGGGTTCAGGGCACCCCCAACCAGCCCATGACGGACAGCACCCTGAGCGTGAGCGGCAACCAGGTGCAAGCCTCCGCTGGCGGCAACCAACAGACCAGCAACCTGCAGATCACGGCATCGGGTGATGTGGTGCAGGCGCCCGGTACGGTTCTGGCCACCACGGCGACCCAGGGCAATGGCGGTGTTGTCATCGCCTCGGGCTCGGCAACCACCCTGGGCATCGACAACCAGAAGCCTGGCTCGGCCAACAACAGCTACAGCGTCGCGGGCAACAGCGTCAGCGCCCAAGCCGATGGCAACAGCGGCAGCAACCGCACGGCTGTGGCTGCTGCAGGCAGTATCGACGGTGCGGTGTTGGAGACCACGAATTCCCAGACCCTGGTCTCGCCCGTCGTCACCGCTGGTGCGAGTGTGTTATCGCTGGGCGTGCAGACCCTGGACAGCAGCAACGACACCATGAGCGTCAGCGGCAACCTGGTACAAGCCCAGGCCCAGGGCTCCAGCGCCAGCAACCAGACCCGTGCAGGGGCCAGCAACATTGCTGGCAGCTTGGCCACCACGGCCAATACCCAGGTGAATGCGGGCGGTGCCGTTTCGGCTGGTGCAGGCGCAGCGCGCATCGGCAGCAGCTCGACCAGCCTGTCGGGCAGCAGCCTGACGGTGAGCGGCAACCAGGTCAGCGCAGAGGCCACGGCCGCCTCCGCCACCAACGATGCCCAACTGGGTGCCGACAATACGGTGACGCAATCGGCCGCCGTGGTGATGAACACGCAGGGCCATGCCACTGGCCCAGTGGAGGCCAGCGCCAGCTCCAACCTGGTGGGCGCAGCGACTACCAGCGCGACCAATGCCACCCTGGTGGTCAGCGGCAACCAGTTCAGCGCCAGCGCTGCCAGCCAGAAGGCCGACAACCTGGCCCGCATCAATGCCACCAATGGCGTGGTTGATTCTGGCGCCATCGTGGTCAATGTGCAGGACCACCAGGCCGGCAATGTCGGTGCCACGGTCGCAGACTTCATCAACGTCAGCCCTTCGCCTCAGCCAGCCCCGATGCTGATCGGCCTGCGTGCCGACACGGCCTCGGGCGCCAGCCTCACCGTCACCGGCAACCAGGGCGCCTCGGATGCCATCGTCAACCAGGCGAACAACCAGGTCTCGATGGCCGGCAGCCGCATCGATGGCAGCTCCGCGGCCATTCTCTACAACGCACAAAACGTGTCGTCGGGCAATGCACAATCGCTCACCTGGGTCAACCTGGGGGTAGATGGCAACACCGTGGCAGACACCACGCGTGCCGGTGGCCATGAGCTGGTGGTGAGCAACAACCAGTTCAGCGCCAATGCCAGCCAGAACCAGGCCGTCAACAGCCTGGAGATGAACGCCGTCAGCACGCTGGGAACGGGCGGCCTGCAGCCGGCACTGCTGGGCAGCGTGCAGACCTCGGCAGGCGACACCTCGGCGACCACGCGGATGGACATCCTCAGCGGCAACAGTGTGGCTACCGATGCCAGCGGCAATACCACCATCACGGGCAACCAGGCCAGCAGCATGGCGCGTGCCAACGTCGCCAACAACCAGCTGACCCTGGCTGCCGGCACGCAGGCGAGCGACCAGTTCGCCTTGCTGGCCAATACCCAGGGCAACGTGGGTGCCGTCACCTCGACCACCAGCCTGCTGGCCGGTGGCAGTGCCGCCAACCGGCTTGATGGCAACATCACCACCACCGGCAACCAGGCGCTGGCCGTAGCGGCAGGCAATACGTCCCTCAACAGCGTGCAGGTAGGTGCCGGCACGGCGCTCAACAGCGGCTCGGGCGTGGGCTTGCTCAACGCGCAGGCCAATAGCGGCAACGTGTTGGCCACCGCAACCCTGAACGCCGATGGCTTCAGCCGTGGCAGCTCGCTCAACCTGAGCGGCAACACGGCCAGCGCCACGGCCGTGGGCAACAACGCGGAGAACGTCGTGAACGTGTCGGCTCTGCCTGGCCAGCAAATGGCCAGCGCGCAGCTGACCTCCACCCAGATCAACAGCGGCAACGTATCGGCGGTGGTCAGCGGCAGCTACAGCGCCTCCGGTGTACCAAGCACCAGCGGCATCAACGTATCGGGCAACCGCTCGTCTGCCGTGGCGATTGGCAACCGTGCCACTTCGTCGATGACATTGGGTGTGCAATAAGCCGTAAGGCCTTGCACTTTGACAGCCCGCCTGGCCCCCCAGGCGGGCTTTTTTGTGTCTGCCAGCAGCGGGGCATATCGCACCCTTTGCGTGCGAAATGCTGCCGGGGCTAACCTGCCGGGTTTTCAACTGCAGGAGTTTTGGTATGAACCTCGCGATACCCCCCTTCTGGGCATCCTGGCTGTACCGGCCGGTGGAGTTGCGCATCGATGTGAGCCCGATTCCACCCCATCAAATCGAAGGCGAATGCGCCTCCATCCACGATCGCATCCACACCCCCGGCGACCGGCTCCATGGCCTGCCCGAGATTCCTTTGTCCGACCCCCGTTTTGCCATCCGCTACCGCAGCGCCGATGGCGAGTTCTATGTCTATGTCGAAGACCAGCTGGAGCACCGCATTGCGGGCTTTACCGTCTTCAACCGCCTGATCGAGCTGGACAAGCGCGCCGACCGCTACATACGCGGCCCGCACAGCCGCTTTGACCCCGCCTACCAGCGCAAGGGCCTGGCCTCTTGCATCTACCGCTGGGCGCTCGATGCCGGCCTGTGCCTGGTCACAGGCGCGCGCCAGTCACCGGGCGCGCATGCGCTGTGGCACAAGCTCGCTGCCAGCCACCGCCTGGGCTATGTCGATATCCACAACAAGAAAATGCACTACCTGGGCGAGCGCATGGCGCCCGAGCGGCTCGATCCGCTCAGCACCCGCATGTTTCTGCTGGGGCAGGGCTGGTCGCTGGGCAGCTTTGCCGCAGCCACCGGCATGCGCTGCGATTGACGATGCCGCGCGGCATCACGCGGGCCGGCGCATCACGAACTTGCCCGCCTCGCTGATCGTGAAATAGTCGCCTGGCCCGCCGCCGCGTAGCAGCGGCTTGCCCGCTGCCGTCTGGTACACGCCGCCTTGCAGCAGCTGCTCGTCGATATGCACCATCACCACCTCGCCCAGCACCAGCCAGGTGGGCACCTGCGTGCCTTGCGCGGTCTGCAGCTGCACGATCTGGGTGCAGCGGCATTCCATCGTCACCAGGCTGGCCTGCACGCGCGGCGGGCGCACCAGTGTCGAGGGCTCGGTGGCCAGGCCGGCCAGCTCGAATTCATTGACTTCGGGGCCCACGGCCGCGCAGCTCTGGTTCATCGCCTCGGCCAGCGATTCGCTCGCCAGGTTCCAGACAAACTCGCCCGTCGCCTCGATGTTGTTCAGGCTGTCCTTGCGCCCCACGCTGGCAAAGCCGACGATGGGCGGCACATAGTTGAAGGCGTTGAAAAAGCTGTAGGGCGCCAGGTTCAGCACGCCGCTGCTGCTGGTGCTGGAGATCCAGCCAATCGGGCGCGGGCCGACGATGGCATTGAAGGGGTCATGGGGCAGGCGGTGGCCTTGGCGGGGTTCGTAGCTGTGCAGGGGCATGGTGGGGCAATGACTGAGTGGGAAAGCGGTAGACGGCGGCAGATTGCGCAGATTTCTAGCGGGTCTGCATGCCCAGAAAACGCACCGGTGACAGGCCGCAGGCACGCTGCACCATGGCGCTGAAGGCGCTGGGCGTATAGCCCAGCTCGGCAGCTATCTGGCCAATGGCCAGGCCGCTGGCACCCAGCTCCACCGCTTTGGCCAGAATGACCTGCTGGCGCCACTGCAGGTAGGTGCAGCCCAGCTCCTGGCGGAACAGGCGCGCAATGGTGCGTGGGCTGGCGCCGCTGTTGTGGGCAAAGGCCTGCAGGCTGTCATGGGCCAGCGGGTCGTCCAGGACGGCCTGGCACAGGCTGTGCAGGCGCTTGTCGCGCGGCATGTCCACCCGCAGATCGAGCTGGGTGGCCTGGCGCAGCTCATCGAGCAGCAGCGCGCTGACATGGCGCTCGCGCGCGAGCTGCGCGGCGCTGGGCGCGGGTGCATCGTCGGGCAGGGTGGGCAGATCGCAGACAAGCGCGCGCATCAGCTCGGAGACCTCCAGCACGCGGCAGCGGCGCCAGAGGTTGGCAGCGCTGTCACCCGGGCCGGGGCCGCACTGGCCCTCGGCCTGGTAGATGTAGAGGGTGCGCAGCTCGGCCGTCTCCACCAGGGTCACCGCATGCTCGACACCGGGCGGAATCCAGAGCGCACGCCGGGGCGGCACCACAAAGGTGGCCGATGGCACGCGCAGGTGCACCGTGCCGGTGACCGAGATGGCCAGCTGCGCCCAGGCATGCTGGTGGGGCAGCACGCGGGTGTCGCCACTGAGCTCGCGCAGCTTGGCGCGCACCGGCCGCTCGGCGGTGGGCACAAACAGATGCGGGGTGAGCGAATCAACATACTGCCAGGCACGGCGGGCACTGGCAGCGTCGCCACCGGCGGCAGCGCGTGCCGGTGGGGGCAAGGGGGCAGTCACGGCAGAAGGCATGGCGGCAGGGGCTAGGCGGTTGGCGGCGGTAATGGTGGCGCAAGAAGGGGCCAAGCATCGCAGCTTGGCACATTGGCGATAGTAATCGTCTCTCTGTCGCATACATGCCGACAGGGCTTTGGCTAACATCGCTGCCATGACAACCAGCACAACAACATCGACTGCCGCACCGGACCCTGGCGCACCCGACCCGAAAGCGTTGGGCAGCCTGCGGCAGGATTCACGCACCATCGGCCTGGTGGGCCTGGCCCATGGCTCCTCGCACTTCTTCCACCTGCTGCTGCCGCCGCTGTTTCCCTGGCTGATCGCGGACTTCGGCTTCAGCTACTCCGAGCTCAGCGTGCTGGTGTCGGCCTTTTTCATCGTCTCGGGCGTGGGCCAGGCGCTGGCCGGCTTTGTGGTCGACCGCTTTGGCGCCCGCCCCATCATGTTTGCCGCGCTCAGCAGCTTTGCGGTGGCCGGTGTCATTGCCGGCACCGCCAACAGCTATGCGCAGCTGATGCTGGCCGCCATTTTTGCGGGCCTGGGCAACGCGCCCTTCCACCCGGTGGATTTCACCATCCTCAACAAGCGCCTCTCGCCCCAGCGCCTGGGCCATGGGTTTTCGGTGCATGGGCTCTCGGGCAACCTGGGCTGGGCGGCAGCGCCGGTGTTCATGGCCGGCATCACCTCGGCCACCGGCTCCTGGCGCATTGCCTGCCTCTGCGGCGCCGCGCTGGCGGCCATCATCCTGGCCATCATGGTCATCAACCGCGATGCGCTCGATGACCGTGTCAGCCTGCCTGGCGCGGCCCCTGCCAAGGCGGCGGTAGCCGGCAAGCAGGAGCACCCGATGGCCTTCCTGAAGCTGCCCTCGGTCTGGCTGTGCTTTTCGTTCTTTTTCTGGACCACCTGCGCGATGAGCGCCATCCAGTCCTTTTCCAGCCCGGCGCTGCAGCAGCTCTACGGGCTGCCGGCCAGCATCACCGCCTATGTGGTCACCGGCTATATGCTGTTTGGCGCCGCCGGCATGGTGCTAGGCGGCTTTCTGGTGGGCCGGGTGGAGCGGCTGGAGAAAGTCATCTCCGCCTGCCTGCTGTTCTCCGGCATCTTGCTGGCGCTGGTGGGCACCGGCTGGTTGCCCGGCTATGTGGCCCTGGGTGTGGCGGCGCTCGCCGGTATCGGCACCGGCCTGGCCGGCCCCTCGCGCGACATGCTGGTCAAGCGCGCCGCGCCGCCGGGCGCCACCGGCCGCGTCTATGGCACCGTCTACTCGGGGCTGGACCTGGGCTTTTGCCTGGCCGCCCCGGTGTTTGGCTACATGCTGGACCACCACATGAACGCCGGTGTGTTCTTTGGTGCGGCCGTGGGCATGGTGCTGAGCGTGGTGTCGGCCGGCTTTGTCGGCGCCGGAGTGGCCGCGCGCAAGCAAAAGGAAAAGGCCGCTGTGGTGCCTGCCTGAGCAAGACGCTGTACCCCCTGGGCTCCCGCAGAAAACCCGCCACAAGGCGTAAAAAGGCCCGCGCAACCGCTTGGTTGCACGGGCCTTTGGCTAAGGGGATGGTGGCGATCAGCCCAGCTGAAAGATCTTGCCTGGGTTGAGGATATTCTTGGGGTCCAGCGCCTGCTTGATGGCGCGCATCATCGCGACGGCGCCTTCGCCGGCCTCTTCCAGCAAAAAGCCCTGCTTGTGCACGCCGATGCCGTGCTCACCGGTGCAGGTGCCACCCAGCGCAATGGCGCGCTGCACCAGCTGGTGGTTGAGCTGCTCGGCCTGCGCGCGCTGGGCATCGTTGTCCGGGTCGATCAGGTAGCCAAAGTGGAAGTTGCCGTCACCCACGTGGCCCACCAGAAAGTAGGGGATGCCGCTGGCATCGGCCTCGGTCACGCACTGCAGCAGCGCATCGGCCAGGCGGCTGATGGGCACGCAGGTATCGGTGGTAATGCAGCGGCAGCCCGGCACGCTGGAGACGGCCGCAAAGTAGGCATTGTGGCGGGCGGTGAAGAGGCGCGTGCGGTCTTCCGGGCGCTCGGCCCATTCAAAGGCATTGCCGCCATGCTCGCGCGCCAGGTCCTGCACCATCTCGGCCTGCTCCTTGACGCCGGTGGGCGAGCCATGGAACTCCATCAGCAGCATCGGCTCCTCGCGCAAATCGAGCTTGCTGTAGGCATTGACCATGCGCACCGCATTCACATCGATGAGCTCCACGCGCGCAATCGGGATACCCATCTGGATGGTCTCGATGACGGTGCGCACGGCCGCTTCAATCGTCGGGAACGAGCAGATCGCGGCACTCACCGCTTCGGGCAGCGGGTAGATGCGCAGGCTGATTTCGGTAAAGATGCCCAGCGTGCCTTCGCTGCCCACCATCAACCGCGTCAGGTCGTAGCCGGCTGCGCTTTTCTTGGCGCGGTTGCCGGTGCGGATCAGCTGGCCGCTGGCGGTCACCACCTCCAGCGCCAGCACGTTCTCGCGCATGGTGCCGTAGCGCACGGCATTGGTGCCGCTGGCACGGGTCGATGCCATGCCGCCGATGGAGGCGTCAGCGCCCGGGTCGATCGGGAAGAAAAAGCCCGTGTCCTTGATCGCCTCGTTGAGCTGCTTGCGGGTGATGCCCGGCTGCACGGTGATGGTCAGGTCCTCGGTGTCGATGGACAGCACCTGGTTCATGCGGCTCACATCGATGCTGATGCCGCCTTGCACGGCCAGCAGATGGCCTTCGAGCGACGAGCCGGCGCCGTAGGCAATGACGGGCACCTCGTACTGGTGGCACAGCGCCACGGCATCCTGCACATCCTGGCTGGACTGGGCATAGACCACGGCGGCCGGAGGCGGCGCAGTGATGGAGCCTTCGTCGCGGCCATGCTGCTCGCGCACGGCCTGCGAGGTGACGCACTGGCTGCCAAAACGGGCACTGAGCGCTGCCATGAAGGCATCGGGAATGGGGCGCTGCGCAGCAGCCAGAATGTGGGGGGAGGTGGGCGCGTTCATCGGGTTCTCCAGGGCGGGAGCCAAGAATAGCACCGCCGGCTTTTCATGGCTGTCCGCTGCGCTGCAGCCGGGCATGAAAAAACCCCGCCGTAGCGGGGAGGGGGAGAGTTCGGAAAAACCGGCAGTGGCTGCCGGATCAGAGCGCCTTTTTGACCGGTTGGCGCGCCTGGTGGCGGCGTGGGTCATGGGTGCCCAGTTGGCGCTCAACCTGGATAATGCGGCTGCCGCTGGCGGCCTGGCCGATGCGTTGCTGGCTGCTATTGAGCGGCTGGGCACTGGCCATCGCCGATGTGACCGCAATCGATGCAAACAGCATCACGCTGCGGGCGTCAAAGGAATGGGCGAAAAACTTGCCAGACATCTGTAGATCCTTTCGTCATTCAGACATGGCTCTATTGAACCCGGAATCGGCCGGTTTTGCTATCATTTTTGCTTAGTGTTGCCTCGGCTACATATTTCCTGTGCCGGTAACAGAAAATAGGCGCTGGTTCACCGCTGCTTTACAAGGATTACCCATGGGCAACCGTCTCTCCCAAATTGCGACCAGAACCGGTGACGATGGCAGCACCGGTCTTGGCGACAACAGCCGCGTTTCCAAGGCCAGCGGCCGGCCCCAGGCGATGGGCGATGTCGACGAGCTCAACTCCCACATCGGCCTGCTGCTGTGCGAGCCGCTGCCCGCCGATGTGCGCGAGCTGCTGATCGATATCCAGCACCAGCTGTTCAACCTGGGCGGCGAGCTGTCCATGCCCGGCTACGAGCTGCTCAAGGACGATGCATTGCTGCAGCTCGACACTGCACTGGCGCACTACAACGCGCAGCTGCCGCGCCTGGCCGAATTCATCCTGCCCGCCGGCACGCGTGCGGCGGCGCAGGCCCATGTCTGCCGCACCGTGGCGCGCCGCGCCGAGCGCATGGTGGTGGCGCTGGAGCAGGGCGAGGCCATGCGCCCCGCGCCGCGCCAGTACCTCAACCGCCTGTCCGATCTGCTGTTCGTGCTGGCCCGCGTGCTCAACCGCGTTGATGGCGGTGACGATGTGTACTGGAAGAGCGCACGGCTGGCGCGCATGCAGGCCGATGATGGCCACGGCAGCCACGGCGACAACAACATCGGCGCGGGCCGCTGACCCCCGAGGCCCCGCCCATGCGCCTGCGCCATATCGAAGTCTTCAACGCGGTGATGCACACCGGCAGCGTCAGCGCTGCGGCGCGCCTCATCAACATCTCGCAGCCGGCCGTCAGCCGCACCTTGCAGCATGCGGAGCTGCAGCTGGGCTTTGCGCTGTTCCAGCGCAGCAAGGGGCGGCTGGCGCCGACCAGCGAAGCACTGGCCTTGCTGCCGCATATGGAAAAGCTGTTTGCCCAGCTCGAAGAGGTGCAGCGCCTCGCTGACAGCCTGCGCCAGGGCCGCGACAGCGATTCGCTGCGCATTGCCAGCGTGCTGGCGCTGGGCCACGAGGTGCTGCCCCGGGCGCTGGCGCAGTTCAAGCAAAAGCACCCGCATGTCAGCGTCAGCCTGCAGTCGCTGCATTCGCCGCAGATCGTCTCGGCGCTGATGATGCAGGAGGCCGATGTCGGCTTTGTGCTGAGCAATGTGCAGCAGGCCAGCCTGCAGCAGGAGAACCTCGCCCGCGTGCCCATGGTCTGCGTGGTGCCCAAGGGCATGCTGCCGCCCTTCAAGCTGCGCGCGGGCAGCCTCTCGCTCGATGACCTGACCGGTGTGCCCACCATCAGCCTCGATGCGCAGGACCCGATTGGCATGCTGCTGAGCCAGCTGGCGCGGGAATCGAGCGCGGGCCTGAACCACTATGTGACCGTGCAGACCTACCACACGGCGCTGGCCATGGCCCACCACGGCCTGGGTGTGGCCATGGTCGATGGCTGCACCGCCTTGTCGGCCGATGCGAGCAAGGTCGATGTGCTGCCGCTGGTGCCCGGCCTGCAGGTGCCGGTCAATGCGATCCGCGCGGTCTCGCAGCCGCAATCACTGCTGGTCAAGGCGATCACGCGCGAGATGCAGAAGGTGCTGGCGGCGCAGCTGTAGGCCGCAGCGCCATTGCGCGATTGTGCGGTTCAGGCAGCCTGGCCGATCTCGTAAGCCAGCTGTGCCGCCGTGCCAAACGCCAAGGTAAAACCCAGCGCGCCGTGGCCGGTGTTGATCCACAGATTGCCCGCGCCTGCCGATTGCGCAATCGGCACGGCAGTCGGCGTGGCAGGGCGCAGGCCGGCCCAGGGCTGGACCTGCACAAAATCGCTGCAGCCGGGAAACACCGCTTCGGTGGAGGCGCAGAGGCTTTGGATCTTGTCCTGCGGAATGCGCAGGTCGTGGCCCACCAGCTCCACCATGCCGGCCACGCGCAGGCGCTCGCCAATGCGCGCAAACACCACCTTGCGTGCGCTGTCGGTGATGCTCACCGTCGGTGCCTTGTGGCCGGCTGCTGCCACATCCAGGGTGATGCTGTAGCCCTTGAGCGGGTAGACCGGCAGATCCACGCCCAGCGGCTTGCACAGCGCCACGCTGTCCACGCCCAGCGCCACGATGAAGTGGTCGGCCACGATGTCGCCCTGCGCCGTCTCCAGCGCGACGATCTGGTCGCCCTCACGGCGCAGGCGCTGGATGGAGGTGTCCATGATGAACTTCACCCCTTTTTGGCGCAGCCAGTCTTCGAGCTGGCGGCAGACCTGGTAGCAATCGGCGGCGCACTCGCTGGGCGTGTGCACGGCGCCGGCAAACTGGCTGCGGTAGGCGGCCAGCGCGGGCTCCAGCGCCACAGCTTCATCGGCGCTGACGATGCGCTGGGGCGCGCTGCCCAGCTGGCTTTGCACCTCGAGCTGGTGGCGCGCCGACTGCACGGCGGCATCGCTGGGGTAGAGCACCAGCTTGCCGGTGCTGCTGTAGTCCCAGTCGCCGCCCACCTCGGTCTGCATGGCCTCAAAACGCTGGCGGCTGACGGCCGCCAACTGCAGCAATGTGCGGGTGCTGGCCGCAGACCGGTCGGCATTGCAGGCACCCAGAAAAGCCAGGCCCCATTTCCACTGCTGGGGATCGGCCTGCAGGCGGAACTTGAGCGGCGAGTCGCTGCTGAACAGCAGCTTGGGCAGCTGCTTCCAGATGGCAGGGTCGGCCAAGGGTTGCACATAGCTGTAGCTCAGCTGCGCACCATTGCCCATGCTGGTGCCACTGCCCGCATGTGAGGCTTTGTCAACCACCGTAACCTGGTGCCCAGCTTGGTGCAGCTCATAGGCGGCCGCCAAACCCACAATTCCCGCACCCAGAATGCATACCTGCATGGAACACCCCCTGAAAACCCTTAAATATAGGCGCTTGAATTCAGGCTGTCGCATAGCAAAATGGGCAACAGGCATGCCGTTTGCTTATAGGTACAGCGGTTCTTCACCTTTGCGGTATGCCATGCACCATAACCAAGCGTTATGGGCCTGTCCCAAAAAGGCATTGTTGGAACAAAGCGCTGGTTTCTACACTGTTTGCATTGATTGATTCAAGGAGGTTCACCATGAAGTTTGTTAAGTCGCTGGTCTGTGCTGCCGCTGCCGTTGCCTGCCTGCCCTCGGCCTTTGCCGATGTGCTGGCCAAGGCCAAGGATTCGGGCGAAATCACGTTCGCCTACCGCGAATCCTCGGTGCCGTTCAGCTACCTCTCCGGTGGCCAGAACGCCATTGGCTTCTCGGTGGACATCTCCAACGCCGTGGCCGATGCCGTGCGCAAGGAAATCGGCAAGCCCGACCTGAAAGTGAAATGGCAGTCGGTCACCTCGGCCAACCGCATTCCGCTGATCCAGAACGGCACCATCGTGCTCGAATGCGGCTCCACCACCAACAACAGCGCCCGCAACAAGGACGTGGATTTCGCGATCAACTACTTCTACACCGGCACCCGCGTGGCGGTGAAGAAGAGCTCGGGCATCAACAGCTGGGCCGACCTGAAGGGCAAGACGCTGGCGATCACCACCGGCACCACCAACCTGCCTGTGGTGCGCAAGTACAGCGCCGACCAGAAGCTGGACATCAACATCACCTTGGCCAAGGACCATTCCGACGGCTTCTTGCTGATGGAAAACGACCGCGCTGCCGGCTTTGCGATGGATGACATCCTGCTGTACGGCTTGAAGGCCAACTCCAAGGACCCTGCTGCCTACGAAGTGGTGGCCGATGCGCTGCAAGTCGAGCCCTATGCCTGCATGCTGCCCAAGGACGATCCTGCCTTCAAGAAGATCGTCGATGGCGTCATCGGCGGCATGATGAAGTCCGGTGAGTTCACCAAGCTGTACGACAAGTGGTTCATGCAACCCATCCCACCGAAGAACCAGGCGCTGGGTCTGCCGATGAACAAGGAACTCAAGGACAATCTGACGGCGCAAAGCGACAAGCCTGCGATCTGATGGACAATCCCGTGTCGTGCACGGCACGCACTGCAATGGCCCGGCAACGGGCCATTTTTCATTTTCTCTGGAGTTCGGCATGACGCTTTCCACCGTAGGCATTCTGGGCGGCATGGGCCCGGCAGCGGGCGCTGATTTTGTGCGCCTGTTTGTACAGGCCTGCGCAGACCATTTGCGGGCCAGCGGCGCCGCTGTTACCGACCAGGGTTACCCCACGCATTGGCTGGCCCAGTTGCCGGTACCGGACCGCAGCGCCGCGCTGCTGGCGCCCGAGTCTGCAGAAGACCCCTTCGCGATGATGTGCCAGGGCCTGGACAAGCTCCAGGCGGTGGGCGCCCAGGCGGTGGCCGTGGCCTGCAATACTGCCCATGCCTGGCATGGGCGCCTGCAGCAGGCCTACCCGCAGCTGCAGCTCTTGCACATTGCGCGCGTAGTGGCCGAGGGCCTGCAACAGCAAGGCCAGCAGGCCTGCATGCTGCTGGCCACACAAGGCACCTACCGCATCGGCCTGTACGACCAGGCGCTGGCCGCCTGCGGCATCACCGTACACCTGCCGCAAGAGGCTGAGCGCGAACTGCTGATGCGCGGCATCTACCAGGGTGTGAAGGCCGACCGCATGGACCAGGCGCGCGCCGATTTTGCCGCCGTGGCCCAGGCCATGCGCGCCCGCCATGGCGATGTGCCGCTCATCATGGGCTGCACCGAAATACCGCTGGCGCTGCCAGGCGCGGCCAGCGTGCAAGGCCTGCCGCTGGTCGACCCGGCCTGGGAGCTGGCGCGGGCCTTGGCGCGCGTGGCCTACCGCAACTGAAGAAGGCCTTAAGCGGCGTCTTCGAGCATCGCCATCGTGATGCGCGAAACGCAGGTCAGCTTGCCCTCATCGTTGACCATGTCGATCTGCCAGACCTGGGTCATGCGGCCGATATGCACCGGCTTGGCGGTGCCGGTGACCCAGCCGCTTTGCACACCGCGGATATGGTTGGCATTGATGTCCAGCCCCACGCAGCGCCAGCCTTCGGGCGACGAGAACAGCGCGCCAACCGATCCCAGCGTCTCCGCCAGCACCACACTGACGCCGCCATGCAGCAGTCCAAAGGGCTGGTGCGTGCGGTGGTCCACCGGCACGCGGCCGACCAGGTAGTCGTCGCCGATTTCCAGGTATTCGATGCCCAGGTGTTCAATCGCCGTATTGCGCGCCTTGTCGCGCAGCGCATCCAGCGAAATGGGCTTTTTCCAGATAGCAGTCATGGGGTGTCCAGGCTCAACAAAAGGGATGCCACAGCATAGCGCTGCGCAGGCCCGCTGCCTACCGCCTGCATGACGCGCCAGGCGAAGCCGCGCACTGGCGTGAGCTTTGTGGCAGCTTTTGACGCAGTGCGGGCCCCTTGCGCCCTTTTAGTTGCTGGTGGGCACCTGTTCGTTGTCGCTGTCCGTATCGCCCAGGCCTTCGTCGCCGCTGGCACCATCTTCGACCAGCAGCTCCACCAGCTCGCGCGCAAAGGAGGGGAGCGATTCGAGGTTGCGCACGACGATCTGCATCTCGCGGTTGGACCATTCGTCCGAGATGCTGATGATGCGGATGTCCATGCTGCGCGCATGGCGGCGGGCAGCCGATTCGGGCAGGATGCCGATGCCCACGCCCGCTTCGATCATGCGGCAGGCCGCTTCGAAATTGCCCACCTGGATGCGTTGCTTGATCGGGCGGTGCAGCAGGTCGCTGTGCTGGCGCAAGAACGCGTGGATGGCGCTCGATTCATGCAGGCCGATGTAGTCGTACTCCAGGGTGTCGCCAAAGGCCACCGCCTTGCGGCGGGCGAGGGCATGGTCGGCATAGACGACGAGCACCAGGCGGTCGCGCCGGTAGGGCATCGCGACCAGGCTCTCGGTGCGCACTTGGCCGGCGACGATGCCGATATCGGTCTGGCCTTCGCCCACGGCGCGGATGATGTCGTTGGACAGGCGCTCGCGCAGGTCGATGTCCACATCGGGGTGCTTGCGCAGGTAGGCGCGCAGCACCGGGGGCAGGAACTCGCCCAGCGCCGTGGTGTTGGCAAACACGCGCACATGGCCCTTGATGCCGCGCGCGTACTCCTGCATGTCGCCGCGCAAGTGCTCGATCTGGCCCAGCACGGTGCGCGCATGCTGCACAAAGGCCTGGCCCGGCAGGGTCAGGGTCACGCCCTGGCTGGTGCGGTACAGGAGCTTGACGCCCATGCTCTCTTCCAGGTTCTTGATGCGGGTGCTGGCCGCCGGCAGCGAGATGAACGACAGCTCGGCCCCCCGCGTCATGCTGTTCGCGTCTGCCACATGCACCATGAGGCGCAGATCTACCAAGTCAAAATGCATAGCCATGGCGCGATTGTAGGCGCTGGGGTCGGCCACCCCCCGTGCGCAAGGCCCGGCTTGTCACCCAGGTTGGTGCCCGTCGCTTGAGATCAGCACTCGACGATGTGCACGGCCAGCCCGCCCAGCGAGGTCTCCTTGTACTTGCTCATCATGTCGGCGCCGGTGGCACGCATCGTGGCGATCACGTTGTCCAGGCTCACGACATCCGAGCCATCGCCGCGCAAGGCCATGCGGGCGGCATTGATGGCCTTGACGGCGGCCAGCGCATTGCGCTCGATGCAGGGCACCTGCACCAGGCCGGCAACCGGGTCGCAGGTGAGGCCCAGGTGGTGCTCCATGCCGATCTCGGCGGCATTCTCCACCTGCGCTGGGCTGCCGCCCATCACCGCGCACAGGCCCGCTGCCGCCATCGAGCAGGCCACGCCCACCTCGCCCTGGCAGCCCACTTCGGCGCCCGATATCGAGGCGTTTTCCTTGTACAGCATGCCGATCGCGCCTGCGGTCAGCAAAAAGTCCACCACGCCGGCCTCGCTGGCGCCGGGCACAAAGCGCCAGTAGTAGTGCAGCACGGCCGGCACAATGCCTGCGGCGCCATTGGTGGGCGCGGTCACCACCCGGCCGCCGGCGGCGTTTTCCTCGTTCACGGCCAGTGCAAACAGGTTCACCCAGTCCATCACCTCCAGCGGATCGGTGCTGGCACCGTGGGCATGCTGGGTCAGGCCTTGGTAAAAGCCGGCCGCACGGCGTTTGACGTTGAGCCCCCCGGGCAGCCGCCCTTCGGTGCGGCAGCCGCGTTGCACGCAGTCCTGCATGGCCTGCCAGATCTTGAGCAGGCCGCTGTCGATGTCGGCATCGGCGCGCCAGTGGCGTTCATTGGTGCGCATGATCTGCGCAATCGGCTGCTGCTGGTCCTGCGCCAGCTGCAGCAGCTGCGCGGCGCTGTGAAAGGGCAGGGGCAGTACCTCGGTGTCGGGCGCAATCGCCTGCTGGCGCTCGGCATCGTAGGCGGCCTCTTCGCTGACGATAAAGCCCCCGCCCACCGAGTAGTAGGCCTGCGCGTCGACCAGCCCATGCTGCGCATCCCAGGCCTCCAAGCGCATGCCATTGGGGTGGAAGGGCAGGCTGACCTCGCCAATCAAGAGCAGGTCGGTGGCCGGGTCAAACACGATGCGCTGCTCGCCATTGAGCAGCAGCTGCCCGGTGCTGTGGACTTCGGCAATCAGCGCATCGATGGCATTCACATCCACCGTATCGGGCGCATGGCCGGCCAGGCCCAGGATCACCGCACGGTCACTGGCGTGGCCGATGCCGGTGGCGCCCAGGGAGCCGAACAGCTGGCAGCGCAGGCGGGCCACCTGCGAAAGCTGGCCTTGGCGTTGCAGGCGCTGCACAAAGGCATGCGCGGCGCGCATCGGGCCGACCGTGTGTGAGCTGCTGGGCCCGATACCGATCTTGAACAAATCAAACACGCTGACTGCCATGGCTACTTTCCGATCATTTTTGCAACTGCAGACTGGCGCTGAGGATAGCGCTGATTTGCGCCCTGGCAAGCGGAGAAGCACCGAGCACGCCCAAACAGGCATGCGGCCCCAGGCGGCTGGCGACAAAGGCATCGGCATGGGCGGGCGCTGCGTGCTGCCGCATCAGGCCCGCCTGCGCCACCAGCACCAGCTGCTGCACCCATTGGCGCGCCTGCGCCTGCTGCGCCCAGGCGTCTTGCGCCATCGCCTGCCACTGGCCTTGCAGGCGCGCCAGCGCTTGTTGGATGGGGGCGTCATCGGCTGCCATGCGCTGCAAGTCCAGCCACAGCGCGTCGCGCATGTCAGGCTCGCGCTGCAGGGCCTTGAGCACATCGAGGCACATCACATTGCCCGAGCCCTCCCAGATCGAATTGACCGGCGCTTCGCGGTAGATGCGCGCCAGCGCCGAGCTGTCGATATAGCCATTGCCGCCCATCACTTCCATGGCCTCGGCGCTGCAGGCAATGGTGCGTTTGCAGACCCAGAACTTGGCCGCTGGCGTCATGGCGCGCTGCCAGGCCTGTGCGGTCGTCTGGCCCGGGGCGCTGCTGCCCTCAAAGGCCTGCGCCAGCTGCATGGCCAAGAGCAGCGCTGCCTCGCTCTCCAGCGCCAGGTCGGCCAGCACCGACTGCATCAGCGGTTGCTCCACCAAAGCCGCACCAAAGGCCTGGCGGTGCCGGGCCGACCACAGCGCCTGCACAGTGGACTGGCGCAGCAGCGCGCTGCTGCCCAGCACGCAGCACAGCCGCGTGACCGTGGCCATCTCCATGATGGTGGCAATGCCCCGGCCTTCCTCGCCCACGAGCACGCCATAGGCGTCGTCAAACAGCACCTCGCTGCTGGCATTGCTGCGGTTGCCGACCTTGTCCTTGAGGCGCTGCACCAGCACATGGTTGCGTGTGCCATCGGGCTGCCAGCGCGGCACCCAAAAGCAGGCCAGCGGTGCCTGCAGTGCCTGGGCGTCGGCGGCGCTGCTGGCCATGCGCGCCACCACCAGGTGCGCATCGGCCATGGGCACCGAATAAAACCATTTATGGCCTTGCAGCCGGTAGGCCGCGCCGCGCCCGCCACCTGTGGCATCCAGCGGGTAGGCCACGGTGGTGTTGCTGCGCACGTCCGAGCCGCCTTGTTTTTCGGTCATG
The DNA here is from genome assembly GCF_037479315.1 of Comamonas sp. MYb69. Lineage (NCBI taxonomy): Bacteria > Pseudomonadati > Pseudomonadota > Betaproteobacteria > Burkholderiales > Comamonadaceae > Comamonas > Comamonas sp. MYb69. Next base: position 197,008 of record NZ_JBBGZG010000002.1, on the reverse strand, counting down.
CCCATGCCCACCCACAGGGCCGTCTTGTCTGCCAGCGGCGCATCGCGCGCGTCATGGCTGGCGCTCGTGATGCCGCGTTCTATCTGCGCCCACAGTGCCGGTTCCTTGCGCAGTACCGGGATCGCCGCCGTCGTCATCGTTGCGGGGCAGAGGCTGCCCGCTTCTGCCTGGCCATGCAGGTAAAAGCCGGCGGCCCAGGCGCTCCAGCGGCCGCGTGGGGCGGCTGCAGGTGAATCGGCATCGGGTGTGCCGGCAAATGGCATATCGATCAGTTGCTGCGCGCGGTAGTGCGCCAGCACCTGGTGCCATGCGGGGTGAAATTCCACCTGGCCGATGCGCCGGCCCCGTGCATCCCAGGGCTGCAACTGCGGCGGGTGGCGGTTGGCCTGGTCGGCCCATTGCGCAAAGGCGCTGCTGCCCACGGTGCGGGCGTGTTGCTGCAGGCCCGGCAGCCAGGCCTGGGCCTGCGCGCGTGCCAGGGCGGCCTGCAACGCCGGATCGCTGCCCAGCGGGTCGTAGTCGACCAGCTCATCCACCAGGTTGTCCTTGTCGCGCTCTGCCATGGCTGCTCTCCCAGATGTGCTTGCCCATTCTATGAATGGAGCCAGCCCATGGCAAAGCCGATCAGGGCGTGGTGTTCAGCCGGTCCAGCCGCAGGCGCTGGCGCTCATCGCCCAGCGCACGGGCGGCCAGCAGCACGCTGCCGCCTGCGGCCAGCGCGCCGGCAAAGGTCAGCAGCAGCAACAACAGGATCTGGTACTTGGCCGCTTCCAGCGGGTCCATGCCGCCCAGGATCTGGCCGGTCATGATGCCCGGCAAGGTGATCAATCCCGCAGCCGACATCTGGTTGATGATGGGGATCAGCCCCCGGCGGATAGCGGCGCGGGTGTGCGGTGCCAGGGCGCGGCGGAAGGACACACCCAATGCCAGCTGGGCCTCGATCGCAGCGCGGCCCGTGCGCACACCATCAAAAAAGCTGTCCAGCCCCAGGCTGGCGGCATTGAGTACGCTGCCCAGCACAATCCCCATCAGCGGTATTGCATAGCGCGCATCAAACCAGGGATCGGGCCGCACGGCGGTCATCAGCGCCAGCACCACGGTCGACAGGCTGGCCAGCGCCACCACCAGCCCGGCAATGCGGTAGTTGCCCCCGCCGGCCAGCCGCTGGTGCGGCCGCACCGCCACCTCGCGCGCGGCAGCGGCAATCATCACCAGCACGACGACCAGGGTGGTGCCCGGGTGCGCCTGCTGGAACACCAGCCGCAGCACATAGCCCACCAGCAGCAGCTGCACGGCCATGCGCAGCGATGCCCACAGCACCTGGCGCTGCAGCTGCAGGCGCATGGCCCAGGATGCGGCAGCGGCGGCCAGCACCAGTGCTGCGCCCACCAGCAAATCGCTGGGTTGCAGATGGATCGCCGTGTTCATTGCGCGGCCTCCATCGGCCGCAGCTGGTGGTCTAGCAATTGCATGCAGCGCTGGCCCACGCGCGCGGCCTGCGCCTGCGAATGGGTCACCCACAGCAGGCTCAGGCCCTGCTGCTGGCAGCGCTGCAGCAGTTGCTCTACCGCAGCCACCGATGTTTCATCGAGCGCCGCCGTGGGCTCATCGAGCAGCAGCACCTGGGGCCTGCGCAACAGCCCGCGCAGCAAGGCCAGGCGCTGGCGCTCACCGGTCGACAGCTGGGTCAGCGGAATATCGACAAAGCCCTGGCGCAACCCCAGCGCACTGGCCATCTCCAGCAGCGCCGCCTGCGAGCCCGGCGGGAAATGCTCCATCACCGTTGGCCCCCACCAGGCGGGCTCTGCTGCCAGGTACATCACCTGCTGGCGCCAGGCCGGGCCGCTGAAGGCGCTGCGCGGCTGGCCGTTGAGCAGCACCTCGCCACTGCCCGGGTCGAGGTCGGCAATCAGCCGCAGCAGCACCGATTTACCCGCCCCCGATGCCCCCATCACCGCCACGCATTCGCCGGCTGCCAGCTCCAGCGAGCAGGGCCCGCTGATGGGGCTTTCCAGGGCGCGGATGGACAGGCGGGCAGGGGCGGTGGGGGGCATGGGGGCTGAGTGTAGCGCTGGGCTGGTAGTCGCGAGTCATCGCGATGCGATGGATGAGCGATTTGCTCGCCAGCAAAAAAGCCAGCAGCACCCTGCCTGGGTGGCTGCTGGCTTCTTAAGATGAGAAGTGCTGTTGGGAATTATTGCTCGATAGGCTCAGCCACGACAGCTTCAAAAGCCTGGCGCAGTGCATCGAGATCTGCGGGTGCCGTGCTTTCTGCGTTCTTGAACGTGATCCCGGTACCGTCATCATTGCTGGTGGTCAGGCGGCGCACAATCAGCAGGTTGGTTGCGGTGGCTGCCGAGGTTCCGGTATAGCCCTCGCCGTCATTGACCTTGTAATCAAAGTAATAGACCTGTTCGACGCGATCGGCGATGTTGAACTTGATGCACACCACCAAGCCTGCATTCGGGCCACTGGTCACATTTTCGCAAGCGAAACGGTTGTCGGCGGTCGTGACAAAGCCGGTGCCGTAGCCGCTTCCTGCAGCCTGCTTTTCCAGATAGACGACATCCGAGCGGGGATTGCTGGTTCCCAACGGCGTGAACAGCCACATGCCAAACAGGCTCTGCGGGCTGTTGTCATAGCCGAAGCTAAAGCGCGAGATTTCCTTTTCTGCTTCGCCCGGGAACTTGATGTAGCCCTTGGTTCCAGACTCGAAACGCATCGACACGACGCCATCGTTGCCATTGTCCTGGCCGATGCGTTCGTTGCTGCCCAGGTAGCGGCCGCCCCGGTATTTGTTCAAGGTGCCGGAATACTGGTTGTTCTTGTAGGCGCCGGAGGTCAGGTAGAACGTGGCATTGCCGCTGGCGTCGTAGGCATACATTTGCATGACCAGGGTCTGGTTCTGCACATCGATGGCCAGGCCGCGACCGGGCTTGCCATTGAGTTCGCTGGTAACCACCCAGGTGCCCGATTGGGGCATATAGGCCTGGGCCAGGCTGGAGCCCAGCAGGGCGCCGATCGCAATCCATTTTTTCAGCATATGTCCGTCCGTTGGTTAATAGTTTTCAACAATTAAAACGGCATTAGAGCATGGCTTTACAAAATGGAAGCTTGGGTTTTACTTTGTTTGCATTGCAACAACAATGTTTGAGATTAGAGGCTGCTACACACCCGCAACACCGCCTCCCCATAAGCCTCCAGCTTCTTCACCCCAATCCCGCTAACCCCCTGCAGCTCATCCAGGCTCTGCGGATTGCGCTGGGCGATGGCCGCCAAGGTCGCGTCGGCGAAGACCACGTAGGCGGGCACGTTGTGCTCCTTGGCCACTTCGGTGCGCCAGGCCTTGAGGTTGATGAAGCGGACCTGCTCGTCGGGGCCCAGGTTTTGCGCGGCGACGGCGGGTTTGGTGCTGCGCTGGCGTTTGCTGGGGCTGCGCTCGGCGGTGCTTTCGCGCAGCTCCACGGTTTGCTCGCCGCGCAGCACGGCGCGTGAGCCGTCGCACAGGGTGAGGGTCTCGAAGCTGTAGCCAGCCTCGGTCTGCACCTTGTGGGTGGCCAGGGCGCCAATGGCCAGCAGCTGGCGCAGCACACCGCGCAGCTGGGGCTCGGTGTAGTCCTGGCACAGGCCAAAGGTGCTCAGCTGCTGGTGGCCGAACTGGCGCACCTTGTCGGTTTCCTTGCCGCGCACGATGTCGAGGATATGGCTGGCGCCAAAGGTGATCTGGCTGGCCGAATGGGCGCGGTAGATGGTGGACAGCAGCTTGCGCGCGGCATCGGTGCCGTCCCAGGTCTTGGGCGGGCTCAGGCAGTTGTCGCAGTTGCCGCAGCGATAACGCGGCGCCTTCTCGGCGGATGCGGCGGAGGCCTCGGGGTGGGCCGAGTCGTAGTCGCCGCCCTGGCCGTAGACCTCGTCAAAATAGGCCAGCAGGCGCACGCGCCGGCAGTCGGTGGCTTCGGCCAGGCCCAGCAGCGCATCGAGCTTGCCGCGCATCACCTGCTTGAAGGCGTCGCCCGCCGGGCTTTCGTCGATCATGCTGCGCTGGCTGACCACGTCGCGGTAGCCATAGGCCATCCAGGCATCGGCGGGCAGGCCGTCGCGCCCGCCCCGGCCGGTTTCCTGGTAGTAGCTCTCGATGTTCTTGGGCATGTCCACATGGGCAACAAAGCGCACATCGGGCTTGTTGATGCCCATGCCGAACGCGATGGTGGCGACCATCACAATGCCTTCTTCGCGCAGAAAGCGGCTTTGGTTCTTTTGGCGCAGCTCGGCGCCCAGGCCGGCATGGTAGGGCAGGGCGTTGATGCCGGCATCGCACAGCGATTGCGCGACCTCTTCGACCTTCTTGCGCGAGAGGCAATAGACCACGCCGGCGTCGCCATCGTGCTCGCGCTCGATAAAGCGCAGCAGCTGGGCGGTGGCGTCCTTTTTCTCGACGATGGTGTAGCGGATGTTGGCGCGGTCAAAGCTGCTGATGAAGACGCGCGCCGATTCGAGCTGCATGCGCTCGACGATGTCGGCGCGGGTCAGCGCATCGGCCGTGGCGGTGAGCGCAATGCGCGGCACGCCGGCATAGCGCTGGTGCAGTACGGTCAGCTCGCGGTACTCGGGCCGAAAGTCGTGCCCCCACTGGCTGACGCAGTGGGCCTCGTCAATCGCGAACAGGGCCAGCTTGCCCATGGCATGCAGCTCATCGAGCAGGCCCAGAAAGCGCGGCGTGTTGAGCCGCTCGGGCGCCACATACAGCAAGGTGATGCCGCCCGACATCAGCTGCAGCTCCACATCGCGGGTCTGGTCGTAATCCAGCGTGGAGTTGAGGAAGGCCGCGTCCACACCGATCTCGTGCATGGCGCTGACCTGGTCGTGCATCAGCGCGATCAGCGGCGAGATGACGATGGTGGTGCCGTGGCCCTGCTGCTGGCGCACGATGGCCGGGATCTGGTAGCACAGGCTTTTGCCGCCGCCGGTGGGCATCAGCACCAGCGCATCGTCGCCGCCAATCACATGGTCAACAATGGCTTGCTGCGAGCCGCGAAAATGCGCATAGCCAAAGGCATCTTGCAAGACGGTGTGGGCGAGGGAAGTCACAAATTGCTAGAGAAGGCAGCTGTGCCAGCCCCCTGGGAGGGCCGCGCAAGCGGGGTATCGTCAACGGGCCAGAAGCAGTCGCCCAGACACGGAGCCCGGGCGCAGGCGCAAAGCGCTATTGTGCGCGTTTTGGGGCGCAGCAACGGCAGGGCGGGGTTTGTGGGGCGGTAACGGGCGGTTTTGTGGCGCGGATGCCCTGCAATTGCGCTGTAGATGTGCTGTAGATGTGCTGTAGATGTGCTGTAGATGTGCTGTAGAGGCCCCGCAGCAACCGGGCGCCATACAACCAGCGCCGGTATGGCAAATAACGCCTGGGCGCCACGCCTGGCGGGCGGCCGCCCTACAATGGCCGCCATGTCACTGCCCCGCTATACCCGAGCCCAAGAACTGCCCGCCACCCTGGCCAAGCGCCTCGTCATTCTCGATGGCGCGATGGGCACCATGATCCAACGCTTCAAGCTGGGCGAGGCCCAGTACCGGGGTGAAGGCTATAGCGGCCCGGGCAGCGTGGGGGAGCGCTTCAAGGACTTTGCCTACGACGTCAAGGGCAACAACGAGTTGCTGTCGCTGACCCGCCCCGATGTGATCAGCGACATCCACGAGAAATACCTGGCCGCTGGCGCCGATCTGATCGAGACCAATACCTTTGGTGCGACGACGATTGCCCAGGAGGACTACCACATGGCCGACCTGGCCTATGAGATGAACCTCAAGAGCGCCCAGCTGGCGCGTGCGGCCTGCGACAAGTACAGCACCCCGGACCACAAGCGCTATGTGGCCGGCGCGCTGGGCCCCACGCCCAAGACCGCCTCCATCAGCCCCGATGTGAACGACCCGGGCGCGCGCAATGTGACCTTTGAGGCGTTGCGCCAGGCCTACCTGGCGCAGACCTTGGCCTTGATCGAAGGCGGCGCCGATGTGATCCTGGTCGAGACGATTTTTGACACGCTCAACGCCAAGGCAGCGCTGTTTGCGGTGGACGAGGCCTTTGAGCAGACCGGCGAGCTGCTGCCGATCATGATCAGCGGCACCGTCACCGATGCCTCGGGCCGCATTCTGTCGGGCCAGACGGTGACGGCCTTCTGGCACAGCGTGCGCCATGCCAACCCGCTGTCGATCGGGCTGAACTGCGCGCTGGGCGCCACCCTGATGCGCCCCTATGTGCAGGAGCTGGCCAAGGCCGCGCCCGACACCTTCATCAGCTGCTACCCCAATGCCGGCCTGCCCAACCCGATGAGCGATACCGGCTTTGACGAGACGCCGGAGATCACCAGCCGCCTGGTGCACGAGTTTGCCGCTGAAGGCCTGGTCAACATCGTGGGCGGCTGCTGCGGCACCACGCCCGACCACATTGGCGCCATCGCCCAGGCGGTGCAAAGCGCCACGGCGCGCAAGCTGTTCTACCCTGCAGAGGCCTGAACGGGGCGCCCCACCCAGGGGCGGCTTTTAAAGCGGCTGTGCTTACAGCACCATGCCCGCATCGCTCATGCGGCGGGCATAGACGCTGAGCAGCACACGCTCGGAGTGGGTCAGGTAGTCATGCATCAGCTTGGCCGCCTGCTCCATTTCCCCGGCCTCGAAGCGCTCCAGGATGTGGGCATTGAGGTCGATGTAGGGCGCATGCATGAACTCGGCATCGCCCAGCATGCCAAAAGCCAGGCGCAGCTCCACCAGCAGGTGCGAGAACATGGTGTTGAGCCGCTCGCTGTCGGCCAGCGCCACCACCCCTTTGTGAAAGCGCATATTGCCGGTGCCCACCTCCACCCAGCGGCCAGCCTCGCGCAGCTGCTTTTGCGCGGCGACGGCTTCGCGCATTTCCTTGCGCGCCGGGTGCTGCGGGATGGCCTGCTGCAGCGCCTGGCACTCGATCATGCGGCGCACGCGGTAGATGTCCATGATCGAGGCCATCGACGGTATGGCGACAAACACGCCCCGGTTGGGCAGATGGCGCAGCAGCCCTTCCTTGGTCAGCAGGCGGAACACCTCGCGCAAGGTGTTGCGCGAGATCTCCAGGCTTTCGCTCAGCGCCACCTCCGAGAGGCGTGATCCGGGCTGGAATTCACCACGCACGATGCGGTCGCGAATCTGCTCGGCCACGCGGTCATTGAGCGAGAGAGTAGGCAGTGCAACATTCATGGCGATCGCAGGTAGTCAGAGATTGACACACATGATAGCGGCGGCCTGTGGCCCGGCCCAGCGTATTGCCCCCAGCGCCTGAATCGGTCACTGTGGCGATTTTCTTCGCCATAAAGACGAGAATTTCGCCTACATCGCTATTTGAAAGCAGATGTGTACGGGTTTTCCCGATAAGAAAGCTTGTTTTGTTTGGCTAAACTTTTGTATTGTTCAACAAACTAAAATTTCGCATTGATGAAATTGATGGGTTGTTGAACAAAAACTATGCGGTACCCAGTCCTTGGGAACCGTGCCTATAACAAACCTTGTATTGTCATGGACAGCTCAATCGTCAACCTCTGGCCGCTCCTCGGGGTAGCCGTCATCATCGTGGGATTCGTCCTGCGTTTCAATCCCTTTGTGGTGGTGGTCGTGACGGCGCTCGTCACCGCTGCGCTGGCGGGTTTCCCCTTGCAAAAAGTGCTGGCCGAGCTGGGCACGGGTTTTGTCAAAACCCGCAACCTGCCGCTCATCCTGGTGTTGCCGCTGGCCGTGATCGGCCTGCTGGAGCGCCATGGCCTGCGCCAACATGCGCAAAACTGGATCGGCCACATCAAGTCGGCCACCACCGGCCGCCTGCTGATCGTCTACCTGGGCGCGCGCCAGCTGACCGCCGCCATCGGCCTGACCAGCCTGGGTGGCCACCCCCAGATGGTGCGCCCACTGCTGGCCCCCATGGCTGAAGGTGCGACCGAAACCCGCTACGGCAAGCTGCCCGAAGCGCTGCGCTACCGCCTGCGCGCTTTCAGCGCCGCCACCGACAACGTCGGCCTGTTCTTTGGTGAAGACATTTTTGTGGCCTTCGGTGCGATTGTGCTGATGACCACCTTCCTGCATGAAGCGGGCATCGATGTCGAGCCGATCCATGTGGCCGTCTGGGGCATCCCTACGGCGATCTGCGCGTTCCTGATCCATGCCTACCGCCTGCGTCGTCTGGACCAGTACATCGCCAAGGAAATGGCCAACGCGCCTGCCGCAGCATCGACCACCCGTGAAGGAGGTGCAGCATGATTTTCAGCATCACCCAAGTCTATTGGCTCGCCGGCCTGGTCATGGCGGCCGTGGCCGTCTTCAACCTGCTCGATGCCAGCAACCCCAAGCGCTGGACCACCGGCCTGTTCTGGGGCCTGTACGCGGTCATGTTCCTGCTGGGCGACAAGATGCCGCCTGAAGTGGTCGGTGCCGGCGTGATCGTGCTGGCGCTCATCGTGCTGGTCAAGGGCGTGGGCGGCGGCAAGCCGCAAGTGCGCAGCGATGCCGAGAACAAGGAAAGCGCTCTGCGCCTGAAGAACAAGCTGTTTGTGCCGGCGCTGGCCATCCCTGTGGTGACCGTGATCGGCAGCGTGCTGCTCAAGGACTTCAAGATCGGCGGCAACTTCCTGATCGACCCCAAGAACGCCACCCTGGTAAGCCTGGCACTGGGCTGCATCATCGGTGCGGCCATGGCCTGCAAGATGACCCGCGAATCGCCGGTGCAATCGCTGCGCGAATCGCGCCGCCTGGTCGATGCGATGGGCTGGGCCATGGTGCTGCCGCAGATGCTGGGCATGCTCGGTCTGGTGTTCTCGGACGCCGGCGTTGGCAAGGCCGTGGCCCATGTGACCACCACCTACATCAACATGGACCTGCGCTTTGTGGCCGTGGTGGTGTACGTTGTCGGCATGGCGCTGTTCACGGTCATCATGGGCAATGGCTTTGCCGCCTTCCCGGTGATGACGGGCGGCGTGGGCGTGCCGGTGCTGATCAATGTGTACCACGGTGACCCGGCCATCATGGCGGCCATTGGCATGCTCTCGGGCTACTGCGGCACCTTGCTGACCCCGATGGCGGCGAACTTCAACATTGTGCCGGCGGCGCTCTTGGAGCTGCCGGACCGCAATGCGGTGATCAAGGCGCAGGTGCCCACGGCACTGGGCATCCTGGTCTGCAATGTGTTTTTGCTGTACTTTTTGATGAACCACTGATCGCCGCAACCACAGGACTTCTGCATGACTGACGCAACCGTACTGGTGCTGGGCTTTGAGCCCTTTGACAAAGCCCCCCTCAACCCCGCGTGGGAAGTGACCCGCAGGCTCGATGGCAAGGCAATCGGCGCTGCGCGCATCGTCGGCGTGCAGCTGCCCTGTGTGTTTGGCAAAGCGCTGGAGGCGCTGGACGCCGCCTTGCAGCAGCACCAGCCCAGCCTGGTGATTGCGCTGGGCCTGGCTGGCGGCCGCACGGCCTTGTCGATCGAGCGCGTGGCCATCAATGTCGATGATGCCCGCATTGCCGACAACGCCGGCCAGCAACCCATTGATGTGGCGGTGGCCGCCGATGGCCCTGCGGCCTATTTTGCGCGCCTGCCCATCAAGCAGGCGGTGGCTGCGATGCGCGCAGCCGGTGTGCCCGCCGAGGTGAGCAACACCGCAGGCACCTTTGTCTGCAACCATGTCTTCTACGGCCTGATGCACCGCCTGAACACCGTGCCCGCCTGGGCACAGACGCGCGGCGGCTTTGTGCATGTGCCCTACCTGCCCGAGATGGCCGCAGCGCTGCCGGGCGCCCCCAGCATGGCGGTGGAGACGCAGTGCAAGGGTATTGAAGCGCTGATTGCGGCCGTGCTGCGGCATGATCCAGAGCAGCAGGATCTGCAGCTGAGCGCAGGCCAACTCCATTGATAGAAACAAGAAAGGTAGCACCATGTCCCTCACCATGGATTTGAACAGCGATCTGGGCGAGAGCCTGGGTGCATGGACCATGGGCGACGATGCGTCCATGCTGTCCATCGTCAGCAGCGCCAACGTGGCCTGCGGTTTTCATGCAGGCGATCCGGCTGGCATTCTCGATACCTTGAAAAAAGCCAAGGCCAACAATGTCGTGGTTGGTGCCCATGTGGCCTACCGCGACCTGGTCGGTTTTGGCCGCCGCAACATGGATGTGGCTCATGCCGACCTGGTGAGCGATGTGATCTACCAGATTGGCGCGCTGCAAGGCCTGGCCGCTGCGGCAGGCACGACGGTGCGCTATGTCAAACCCCATGGCGCGCTGTACAACACCATCGCCCAGGACCGCCGCCAGGCCGCTGCCGTGATCGAGGCCATGCAGGCCGTGGGCGGCCAGCTGGCGCTGGTGGTGCTGGCAGGCTCGCCGCTGATGCAATGGGCGCGTGACGCAGGTCTGACGGTGATCGCCGAGGCCTTTGCCGACCGGGGCTACACCCCGCAAGGCACCTTGGTATCGCGCCGCGAGCCCGGTGCCGTGCTGCACGACCCGGAGATGGTTGCCCAGCGCATGCTGCAGCTGGTGCAGCAGGGCACGGTGCAGGCCAATGATGGCTCGGTGGTCGAGGTGCAGGCCGATTCCATCTGCGTGCACGGCGACAGCCCCGGCGCGGTGGCGATGGCCCAGGCGGTGCGTGAGCACCTGCAGGCCGCTGGCGTGCAGATCCGCTCCTTCATGGACAAGGCGGGCGCATGAGCGACGAACGCACGATGCGCTTTTTGCCGGTGAGCGACCAGAGCATGCTGGTGGAGCTGCAGGACCTGGAGCACACCCTGGACCTGCTGGCTGCTTTGCAGGCCGAGCTGCCCGCTGGCGTGCAGGAGCTGGTGCCCGCTGCGCGCACGATCCTGATCGCCTTTGACCGCTGGCAGACCAGCGCGGCCGACCTGCAGCGCCACATGGCTGCGCTGCAGCTGGGCCGCCAGGCGCGCAGCGCCGGCCAGCGTGTCGAGATTGCGGTGCACTACGACGGCGAGGACCTGGCCGATGTGGCGCAGATCCTGGGCATTGATGTGCCCGAGCTGATTCGCCGCCACAGCGGCAGCGACTACAGCGTGGCCTTTTGCGGCTTTGCGCCCGGCTTTGCCTATCTGACCGGGGGCGACCCGAGCCTGAACGTGCCGCGCCGTAGCACGCCGCGCACCAAGGTGCCTGCGGGCTCGGTGGCCATTGCCGGCACCTTCAGCGCCGTCTACCCCAATGACACCCCCGGCGGCTGGCAGCTGCTGGGCCGCACCGATGTGCCCATGTGGGACCTGCTGCGCAACCCGCCTGCGTTGCTACAGCCGGGCATGCTGGTGCGCTTTGTCGACGCCAGCACCGCTGCGGGCCAGGCCTTGCTCCAGCAGCAATCCGCTGTGCAAGCCCAGGTCCCGGCAGCGACGGAGCACACCGGCGCCGGCATGCGCGTGCGTGCCACCGGCCTGCAAACCCTGGTGCAGGATGCCGGCCGTGCCGGCCAGGCCGGCCAGGGCGTATCGGCCGCCGGTGCGCTGGACCAGGGCGCGATGCGCCGTGCCAACCGCCTGGTGGGCAACGCTGCGCGGCTGTCGGTGCTCGAATCGGTCGCCGCAGGCCTGCAATTGCAAAGCCTGGGTGCCACCGTGGTGGCCGTTACTGGCGCCACCGGCCCCTTGACCGTGCGCAGCGCCAGCGGCGCTGCCTGGCAGGCCGCACGCAATGCGGCCATTGCCTTGAACGATGGCGATGTGCTGCAGCTGGGCGAGCCCGACAGCGGCGTGCGCAGCTATGTGGCAGTGCGCGGCGGCTGGCTGGTCGAGCCCGTGCTGGGCAGCACCAGCACCGATACCCTGGCCCGCATTGGCCCCGCCGCATTGGCCACCGGCCAGACCCTGGCCGTGGGCGATGCGCGCGATGCCGCAGCCGTGGAAGCCGCTGATGAGAACCCGCCTGCGCTGCCCAAGGCCGGTGAGACCGTGGTGCTCGATGTCGTCATGGGCCCGCGCACCGACTGGTTCACCCCCGAGGCCGTGGCCCTGTTTGCTGCGCAGCGCTGGCAGGTTACCCCCCAGTCCAACCGCGTGGGCTTGCGCCTGGCCGGTGAAGCGGCTCTGGTGCGCAGCCAAACCCAGGAGCTGCCCAGCGAGGGCACGGCCCTGGGCGCCATCCAGGTGCCCGCCAGTGGCCAGCCCGTGCTGTTTCTGGCCGACCACCCCTTGACCGGTGGTTACCCGGTCATCGCCTGCATTGCTTCCTACCACCTGGACCTGGCCGCGCAAGTGCCCGTCGGTGGCTGGTTGCAATTCCGCCCCCTGGCGCCCTTTGCGGACATGGTGGGCTGAATGTGGAACAGGGCCTGCGCGCCCCGTTCTTGAATGGATATAGCTATGAATCAAGTGTTGATTGCAAACCGTGGCGAAAACCGACGCGCAGCGGCGGTTTCTCTACATTGCAGTGCCTGCGCAGCAGGCTGCGGCGATCTCGCTTCCCTGTCGTTGTTTGGTTGCTCGGAGTCTCAGCCATGAAAAAAGTATTGATTGCAAACCGTGGCGAGATCGCCGTCCGCATCATCCGTGCCTGCACGGACCACGGCCTCAAGAGCGTGGCGGTGTATGCCGATGCCGATATCGACGCCCTGCATGTGCGCATGGCCGATGAGGCCTATGCGCTCGAAGGCCAGCGCCCGGCAGAGACCTATCTGGACATCGCCAAGCTGATTGCAGTGGCGCAAAAAAGCGGCGCAGATGCGGTGCACCCGGGCTATGGTTTCCTGTCCGAAAACGCCGCCTTTGCCCGCGCCGTGATCGGTGCCGGCCTGACCTGGGTGGGACCACCGCCTTCGGCCATTGAGCAGCTGGGCGACAAGGTGCAGGCGCGCAAGCTGGCGCTGAGCGTCGGGGCCCCGCTGGTGGCAGGCACGCCCGAGCCGGTCAAGGATGTCTCCGAGGTGCATGCCTTTGCGCGTGACCATGGTCTGCCGATTGCGGTCAAGGCCGCGTTCGGCGGTGGTGGCCGTGGCATCAAGGTGATCTGGAAGGCCGAGGACATCGACGAGCTGTATGGTGCGGCGGTGCGCGAGGCGGTCACCGCCTTTGGCCGTGGCGAATGCTTTGTCGAGCAGTTCCTGGACAAGCCCCGCCACATCGAAGCCCAGGTGATGGCCGACCAGCACGGCAATGTGCGGGTGCTGGGCACGCGCGACTGCTCGCTGCAGCGCCGCAACCAGAAGCTGGTCGAAGAAGCACCAGCGCCATTCCTGACCGATGCGCAGCGCGAGCGCATCCACCAATCGGCCCGCGAGATCTGCCAGGCTGCGGGCTACGTGGGTGCCGGCACGGTGGAATACCTGCTGAGCCAAAGCGGCGCGATCTCGTTCCTGGAGGTCAACACCCGCTTGCAGGTGGAGCACCCGGTGACCGAAGAGACCACCGGTACCGACCTGGTGCGCCTGCAGTTCCGCGTGGCCGAAGGCGAAGTGCTGGCCGACACCACGGTGCCTGCACCCCACGGCCATGCCTTTGAGTTCCGCATCAATGCCGAAGACGTGGGCCGTGGCTTCCTGCCCGCCCCTGGCCTAGTGACCCGCTTCGAAGCCCCATCGGGCCCCGGCGTGCGCGTCGACAGCGGTGTGGAATCCGGCTCGCAAGTGGCGGGCCAGTTCGATTCGATGCTGGCCAAGCTGATCGTCTGGGGCCCCAGCCGCGAAGTGGCCGTGCAACGCGCACGCCGCGCGCTCAAGGAGTTCAAGATCGAAGGCGTGCCTACCGTGCTGCCTTTCCACGAAGCGGTGATGGCGCATGCCGACTTCATCAACGGCGAGCACTTTGGCGTGCACACCCGCTGGATCGAAACCCAGCTGATGCCCCAGTGGGATGCCCAGCCCGAAACCCGTCCCCAGCCTGCCGCCACCGCTGGCCTGCAACGCGTCGCCATTGAGCTCGACGGCCGCCGCGTGATGCTGGGCCTGCCCGCTTCCCTGCTGTCGGGCCTGTCGGCCCCTGGCGCTGCACCAGCGCCTGTGGAAGCGGCCGTGGATGAGAAGGCCGTCACCGCCGCCTCCGCCGGCACCCTCACGACCTGGAAGGTCGCTGATGGCGCCAGCGTGCAGGAGGGCGAGCTGATCGCCGTGATGGAAGCCATGAAGATGGAAATGCAGATCAACGCCCCCCGCGCTGGCCGCATCAGCCTGAAGGTGGACGCAGGCAGCTACCAGGCGGCCGGTGCCGTGATTGCACGGATCGACTAAGCCGCATTTTTACCAATGCAAAGGGCCGCGCAGCCATGGGTTGCGCGGCCCTTTTTTATGCGTTGGGGAGCGCTGCTTTTGGCGACGGCTCCCCATCCGTCTGCCCATCAATCCGGCAGCGCATAGGCCATCAGCGAGTCGCCCATCTTGGTGCCGAACGAGCCATGCCCGCCGGCCATGATGACCACATACTGCTTGCCGCCGATGTCGTAGGTCATGGGGGTGGCCTGGCCGCCCGCTGGCAGGCGTGCCTGCCAGAGCAGATCGCCATTGCTGGCGTTGAAGGCGCGCAGGTAGTTGTCCTGCGTTGCACCGATGAACATCAGATTGCCGCCGGTGGAGATCAGGCCGCCCAGGCCGGGCACACCGGCCTTGATGGGCGGCAGCTGCATCAGCTTGGGGAGGCTGTCGCGGATGGTGCCCACGCGCTTTCTCCACACGACGTCATGGGTGGCGAGATCCACACCAGCGACGGTCATCCATGCGGGTTCCTTGCAGGGCAGGCCCAGCGGTGACAGAAAGGCATTGAGCTCCACGCCATACGGCGTGCCGTACATGGGCTGCACGCCTTGCTCGGTGCCGGCGCCTTTTTCGGTGCGTGGGCGGTTCGGGTCTGCAGGGATCAGGTGCGAGACAAAGGGCAGGCCCAGCGGGTTCATGAACGCGACCTGGCGATCACTGTCCACCGACATGCCGCCCCATTCAAAGATCCCCAGGTTGCCGGGAAACACCAAGGTGCCGTTTTCCGACGGCGGCGTGTAGATGCCCTCGTAGTTCAGGCGGTGGAAGATCACCCGGCACATCAGCTGGTCGAACATGGTGGCGCCCCACATGTTCTTGTCCGTCAGGTTCTCGTGCGGGCCCATGTTCAACGGCGAGAAGGGCTGCGTCGGCGAATAATGCTCACCCTTGGTTTGCGGGCCGCGCTTGACGCTTTGCGGCACCGGTTTTTCGGTCACCGGCAGGATGGCTTCGCCGTTCAGCCGGTTGAGCACAAACAGCTGCCCGGTCTTGGTCAGCACATAGATGGCGGGCACCGTGGTGCCATCGGGGCGCTTGAGGTCGACCAGCGAGGGCTGCGAGGGCACATCCATGTCCCAGAGGTCATGGTGGGTGGTTTGGAAGTTCCAGACCAGCTTGCCGGTGCTGGCATCCAGGGCCAGCATCGAGTTGGCATAGCGCTCTTTCAATTCGGTCCGGTCGCCGCCCCAGATATCGGGCGTTCCCACGCCGGTCGGCACGTAGACGATGTCGGTCTTGGCGTCGTAGGCCAGCGGTGCCCAGGCATTGGGGGAGTTGTGCACAAACTCGCCTTTCTCGCCCGGCATCTGGTTCGGGTCCTCGGCGCCGGTGTCAAACACCCAGCGCAGCGCGCCGGTATTGACGTCATAGCCGCGGATCACGCCCGAGGGCTCTGCGTTGGACAGGTTGTCGGTGATCGAGCCGCCAATCACGATCGTCGAGCCCGTCACCACCGGGGGCGAGGTGGGGTTGTAGCCGCCACGGTAGGGGAACGGCATATTGGCCTGCAGGTCGACCTGGCCCTGGTTGCCAAAGTCGCTGCAAGGCTTGCCGGTGTCCGGGTTCACCGCGAACAGGCGCCCATCGTTCACCGGCAGGATCACTTTGCGGGGGCACTCGGCAGAGGCCTGGGTCAGGTTCTTTTGCACGCTGGCGCTATTGCCCTCGACGTTGGCGCTGTCGTAGTAGGACACGCCTCGGCAGGTCAGATGCTGGAAAGTGCGGTCGGCTTTGAGCTGGGGGTCAAAACGCCAGAGGCGCTTGCCGGTTGCGGGGTCGAGCGCGTCGAGGAACTGGTGCGTGGTGCAGATGAACATGCGGTTGCCCACCTTGATAGGGGTGAGCTCCGCCGTGGTTTCGCCCGAGTCGTCATCGCCCTTGAAGTCGCCGGTCTGGTACTTCCAGGCCAGCTGGAGCTTGCTCACATTGCCATCGTTGATCTGCGCCAGCGGCGAGTAGCGCACACCCGCCTGGGTGCGGCCATAAGCGGGCCAGTCGGCATCGGCCACGCCGGCGACCGGCGTCTTCTGCGCCGATGGCGCGCGCGCCAGGCTGCCATTGACTTCTTGCGGATCATTGAACCAGCTCGTGCCCAGCACGGCGAGCACCGCCACAAGGCCGAGCGAGAGCAGCGATTTCGCGCCCGCGCTTTGGCCCAGCCGCCGGCTCGCCCAGGGCAGCAGCAGCCACAGGCCCAGCACAAACCAGATATCCAGTCGCGGCGTCAGCGCCCAGAAATCGGTCCCCGACTCCCAGATGCCCCATGCGATGGTGGCAAGCAGCAGCACGGCATAGAGCCACAGGCTAGCTACGCGATCGCGCGCATACCACCAGGTGATGACGACCATCACCAGGCCTGCGACCAGGTAGTAGGCCGAGCCCCCCAGTGCGATCAGCCACCCCCCGCCCGCCACCAGAAACAAGGTCACCAGGACCAGGATCGCTACGGTGATGTTTCTAGCGATGGGTTTGCCATGCGATTGCGTCATTGCTTCCACTTTCAGGCCATCGGGCCCAAGGTTGAACGGAAGACTTCTACCCATTGGAGCAGTCGCTAAACGTTCTCGTCTCTGGGCCGCTGAATTGGATGAGTCGGCAACCATTGCAGCACCAGACGATGGCAGTGTCTGTCAGCCAAATACGGTGTTTTCCTCGCAGCAGCTGAAAAGCCCGGGCACCCGAATAGGCGCCGTCTTGCTTTTGATGTGCGCAGCAGCCATCAGCGGCCGGCCAGGGTGGTGCGCCAGGATTTCCAGGCAGGCACATGGACGTCTATGACAATGCGGTGCATGTCCTCCGACCTCGAACCCTTCAATATCTATCTCCAGCGCTGGGGTGCAAGCGCTGCTGGCAAGCCCGTGGTCACGGCGACCAGTGATCTTCTGCCGGTCAGCCTGAGCGGGTCACAAGCAGGCCTGCCGGCGATGATCAAGGTGGCGCGAGATGTTGACGAACGCATCGGCGGCCAGGTGCTGCAATGGTGGGGTGGCCATGGCGCGGCGCGGGTCTATGCCTGTGATCCAGCGTCAGGCGCGCTGCTGATGGAGCGTGCCATGGGCTCCCAGGATTTGCTGCGCATGGCCTTGGCAGGCGAGGATGATGCTGCGACGGCCTGCATCTGCCACACCCTGGCCCAGCTGCATTCCCACCGCGCATCGGACCCCCCTGAACATCTGCTGCCGCTGGCGGATTTTTTCAGGTCGCTGGCGCCGATGGCGCAGCGGGAAGGGGGGCTGATGGCCGACTGCGCCATGGTCGCCCAGGCGCTCTTGCTAGATCAGCGTGAGCAGGTCGTTTTGCATGGCGATGCGCACCACCGCAATATTCTTGATTTCGGGCAGCGCGGATGGCTGGCGATAGATCCCAAGCGCGTCAGCGGTGAACGCTATTACGACTATGTGAATGTGCTGTGCAACCCGGAGCTGCCAAGCTGCACCGACCCGCTGCGCTTTGCGCGCCAGTTGGCGGTCATTGTCGAGGTGGCGGGACTGGAGCGCCAGCGCCTGCTCCGATGGGTGATGGCCCACGCCGCTTTATCTGCTGCCTGGTTTTTAGAGGATGGATTGCGCAGCCAGGCCCGCCAGGAGTTGGCCGTGGCGCATCTCGCTCGCCAGGCCTTGGCCTGAGGCTTTCAGGGTGGGCAGCTCGCGCCTCACCGCAGTGGCATCGTTGCAGGTGCTGAAGCTGCTGCGCAGCTGTCCAGGCAAGCGCCGTGATGGTGTGGGGTGGCAGGCCATCCCTTCGGGCACCGCCCGAATGCCAACCAGAATGCCAGCCCTATTCCCGGTGGCTGCGGACAAACCCATTCAGGGAGTGCCTGCGTTCCTGGATGCATCCCCCGCACCCGTCACCCCTATCTCCGTCACATCGCCCCTGCTGCCCGTCGCCATCTCATGGTAGATGTCGTAGAGGTACTGGGCCAGCTCGCTGGCGGGCAGATCGGCGGGGACGGCCAGTTGCACAGGTGCGCGCTTGCCGTCCTGCCCGACGGCATAGCAGCGCCAGCCGGTGCTGACGGGTTCCAGATCAAGGATGCGGCCAAAGACATTAAAGCGGTATCGGGGCATGGGCAGGCAATGCGGAAAGGGGGTGGTGGCACCAGCCTAACCGAGGCGGCGCAGGCCGTTGCCGTAGCGGGGCTCTTGCGTGTTGCGTGCGGGGCGCGATGAGGCTGTGAACAAGGGCCTAAGGCCGCTCTCCGTCCTGCCTGGCAAACACCCGGCTGAGCTGCTGGCGCTGGATGCGGCGGTGGATGGTGGAGCGGTTGACGCCCAGCAGGCGGGCGGCTTCGGAGACATTGCCCTGGCACTGGGCCAGGACTTGCTCCAGCGTGGCGTTGCGCAAGGCAGGGCCATCCAACGCGGTATCTGCCAATGCGCCATCGCTGACCGTGTCCCGCCCCTGCGCCACAGCGGGGCTGCGCTGCAGCGCATCGGGCAGGTGCTCCAGGTCGATCTGCTGCTCGGCCAGCGCGGCGGCATAGCGCAGCGCATTGTGCAGCTCGCGCAGATTGCCGGGCCAGGGGTGGGCGCGCAGGGCGGCCTGTGCGGCCTCGCTCAGGCGCAGGCTGCAGCCCATGGCGGTGAGCATGTGCTCGGCCAGGGCCGGCAGATCGCTGCGCTCGCGCAAGGCGGGCAGCGGCAGCTCGGCGGCGTTCAGGCGGTAGAGCAGGTCGGCGCGGAACTGGCCGCTGCGGGCCAGCTCGGCCAGTGGCCGGTGCGATGCCGAGATGACCCTGATATCGACCTTGCGCGGCGCACGCGCGCCCAAGGGTGTGATCTCCGACTCGGACAGCACGCGCAGCAGCTTGGCCTGCAGGGCCAGCGGCATGTCGCCGATTTCGTCGAGAAAGAGGCTGCCCTGGTGGGCGGCCTCGATCAGCCCGGTGCGGCCTTTGTGCGCGCCTCCCGTCCAGGTGCCGGGCAGGTAGCCAAACAGCTCGCTCTCGAGCAGCGCCTCGGGGATGGCTGCGCAGTTGATGGCGACAAAGGCACCGCTGCGGCCGCTGGCCGCATGCAGCGCGCGGGCCAGAAACTCCTTGCCGCTGCCGGTCTCGCCCTGCAGCAGCACCGGCAGGTCCTGCGGCGCCAGCCGCGCGGCCTTGTGCAGCACCCGGCCCATGGCGGCATCGCCGGTGTTCAGCGCCTGCAGCGGCGCTGGCAATGTGGGGCGCGGGATGGGCTGCGCGCTGCTGCGCGGCTGGGGCGGCAGCGCATGGGCAAACCAGATGCTGCCGTCGCGGGCGCGCAGGATACGCTCTTGCGCGGGGCGGTTGCGCATCAGCTGTGGCAGGGCCTGCAGGTCGGTGTCAAAAAAGCGGCCCAGGGGCTGGCCGGTCAGCAGCGGGTGCTGGCGCCAGTTTAGCCCGGCAATGGCGGCCAGCATGCGGCTGGCGGCATGGGTCATGGCGCGGATACGGCCGCGCGCATCGATGCTGAGGGCGGCGTCAGCATCGACATCCAGAAAGTCTGGCGACTGCGCCAGGCGCAGCACCCAGTCGCTACCCGATTGGGCCATCAGGTTGGCCAGCTCCACCCGGCGCACGGCGGCGGTGACCAGGTGCAGCGCCATCTGCTGGCTGGCGCGGGCGGCGGGCGAGCGCAGCAAGGACAGATCCAGCACCGCAGCGAGCTGGCCTTGCAGGTCGTAGATGGGCGCGGCGGTGCACGACAGGTGCGTGTGGGTGAAGTCGAAATGGTCGCTCTGGTGCACCGTCAGCGCCTCGCCGGTGGCCAGGCAGGTGCCGACGGCCGAGGTGCCGGCGACATCCTCGCGCCACTGCGCGCCCAGGTAGAGGCCGGCGCTGCGCAGGTCGCTGGCGTGGCTGTCATGGCCCAGAAAATCCACCGCCACGCCATGGCGGTCGGCCAGCAGCAGCACATAGTCCAGCCCCTTGAGCTGCTGGTAGAGGCGCTCGAGCCCGCTGCGGGCAATGCGGATCAGCGGCTCGGACTCTTCGCGGTGGGCGCGCAGCTGGCCGGCGGGGACGATATGGGCTTCGCTGGTGCGGCTCGGGTCCAGCCGGTGCTGGTCGATGCAGCGGCGCCAGCTGCCCAGCACGGCCCGGTCGCGCGCCTCCCCCTGCAGCGGGTAGCCCATGCCAAAGGCTTCGAGCTCCTGGACATGGGCGGTATAGCTGTGGATGGGCATGGCGGGTCTCCTGCAATCACCGGGCTGATTCTGTGCCCGCGCCCCGGCGCTGCCAATCAGGCTAACCCGCAACAGATGCTGCAGTGCAAAAGGGCGCATGCAACAGGTGTTGCATCGGCTGCGGCAGTGCCGCTGCCAGCCCGCTGCTGGCAAACCCGCAACGCGCGCCCCTGGTGGAAGGAGGTTGCAGTGCAGCATGGGCGCTTGGCATGGGGCTTGCAAAAACAGCCCAGCTGCGGCCGCTCAGCCGCTGCGATATCCCCAAAAAAAGGAGACAAGCCATGACAACCGCTACCACCGCTGCCCCGAATGCCAGGCCCGCTGAGGCCGGCACCCCCACCGCCCGCGCCCAGGCCCTGCTGGACCAGCTCAACCAGGCGCTGGCCGCCCGCGATTTTGCGGCGGCCAGCCAGCTGTTTGCCCAGGACTGCTTCTGGCGCGACCTGGTACTGCTGACCTGGAACCTCAAGACCTGCGAGGGCCCGGCGCAGGTGGCCGACATGCTGGCCGCGCAGCTCGATGCTGCCGCGCCCCTGGTGCTGCAGCTCGATCCGAAGGAGGAAGTGACCGAGGCCGATGGCGTGCTGAGCGCCTGGCTGGTGGTTGATGCGCGCCACGCGCGGGGCCTGGGCCACCTGCGTGTTCGCGATGGGCGTATCTGGACCTTGCTGACCACGATCCAGGAGCTCAAGGGCTTTGAAGAGGCGCAAGGCCTGCGCCGGCCGATGGGGGCCGAGCACGGCATACGCCGGGGCCGCAAGACCTGGCTAGACCGGCAGCAGGAAGAGGCCGAGACCCTGGGCGAGAGCCGCCAGCCCTATGTGCTGGTGATTGGCGGCGGCCAGGGCGGTATTGCGCTGGGCGCGCGGCTGCGCCAGCTGGGCGTGTCGCACATCGTCATCGACCGGCAGCCGCGCCCGGGAGACCAATGGCGCAACCGCTACAAATCGCTGTGCCTGCACGACCCGGTCTGGTACGACCACCTGCCCTACATCCCCTTTCCCGAGCACTGGCCGGTGTTTGCGCCCAAGGACAAGATTGGCGACTGGCTGGAGATGTACACCCGGGTGATGGAGGTGAACTACTGGTCATCCACCCAATGCCTGGGTGCGCGCTATGACGAGGCGGCCCAGGAGTGGGAAGTGACGGTGGAGCGCGAGGGCCGCCAGATGGTGCTGCGCCCCCAACAGCTGGTGTTTGCCACCGGCATGTCGGGCAAGGCCAACATCCCCCGCATCGAAGGCCAGGAGCGCTTTCGGGGCGAGCAGCAGCACTCGTCGCAGCATTCCGGGCCCGAGGCCTATGCCGGCAAGAAGGTGGTGGTGATCGGCGCCAACAACTCGGCCCACGACATCTGCGCGGCGCTCTGGGAGCATGGCGCCGAGGTGACCATGGTGCAGCGCTCGTCGACGCACATCGTGCGCTCCGATTCGCTGATGGACATTGGCCTGGGCGATCTGTACTCGGAGCGCGCGGTGGCCAGCGGCATGACCACGAAGAAGGCGGATCTGGTCTTTGCCTCGCTGCCCTACCGCATCATGGCCGACTTCCAGGTGCCGCTGTATGAGCGTATCCGCGAGCGCGATGCCGAGTTCTACCGCCAGCTCGAAGCGGCGGGCTTCATGCTGGACTTTGGCGATGACGATTCGGGCCTCTTTATGAAGTACCTGCGCCGCGCCTCGGGCTACTACATCGATGTGGGCGCCTGCGACCTGGTGATCGACGGCAGCATCAAGCTGCAGGCGGGCGAGAACAAGGGCATCAGCCACCTGACCGAGAACGCCGTGGTGCTGAGCGATGGCACCGAGCTGCCCGCCGATCTGGTGGTCTATGCCACCGGCTACGGCTCGATGAATGGCTGGGTGGCCGAGCTCATCAGCCAGGAGGTGGCCGACAAGGTGGGCAAGGTCTG
This sequence comes from Comamonas sp. MYb69, assembly GCF_037479315.1. Lineage (NCBI taxonomy): Bacteria > Pseudomonadati > Pseudomonadota > Betaproteobacteria > Burkholderiales > Comamonadaceae > Comamonas > Comamonas sp. MYb69. The sequence goes on along the minus strand of NZ_JBBGZG010000002.1, from coordinate 174,695 downwards.
GGGCCTGGGATCGGACACCACCAAGGACCCGGGCCCCTGGGAGGGCGAGCAGCGCAATATGTGGAAGCCCACCCAGCAGCCGCAGCTGTGGTTCCACGGTGGCAACCTGCACCAGTCGCGCCACTATTCGCTGTACCTGGCGCTGCAGCTCAAGGCGCGGCAGGAAGGGCTGGCGACCCCCGTCTATGGCCTGCAGCCGGTGCACCATCTGCGCTGAGGGTGCCTGGGCGGATCGCAGAATGTCAGGAATTGGCACCGGGTGCCAGCTATGGCCGATGGCTGACACCGGCGGGCCGCCCATCAATGCCAGAATCGGGCGATGGTGACACAAGACTCGACGCTCGCCCAGCGGGTGCAACGCAAGCTCAATCCTTTCCGCCCCTTCTACCATGCGGCCGAGCAATGGCTGGCAGCCGATGGCTTGCGCATGAGCGCGGCCATGTCGTTCTACGGCATGCTGAGCCTGGCGCCGTTGCTGCTGCTCTTGGTGGGGGTGCTGGGCTGGTGGCTCGATCGGTCCTATATCGAGAGCAACCTGATCCACCAGGTCGAAGACATCATGGGCTCGCAAGTGGCCGATGTGGTGCGCGGTGCGCTGTCGAGCGCGCAGACCAAGTCGCAGGGCTTGATCGCCTCGGCGATTGGTTTTGTGATGCTGCTGTCGGGCGCGACCGGCGTGTTTGTGGAACTGCAGACTTCGCTCGAGCGCCTGTGGAACCATGGCGAGAAGGTCGACAAGAGCGGCACGCCCTGGTGGTACTCGCTGGTGCAGCGCGTGCGGGGCCTGGGCTATATCCTGGTGCTGGGCTTTTTGATGCTGATATCGCTGGTCCTCACGACGATGCTGAGCATGACCACGCGCTGGGCGGGTGCCGTGCTGCATGTCGAAGCCCCTGGCATGCTGCTGGGCGTCATCAACGAAACAGTGTCCTTCCTGATCACCGTCACCCTGTTTGTCGGCATGATGCGCATCGGCACCGGCACCAAGCCCCGGCTGCGTTTTCTGATTGCCGGCGCTGCGATTGGCGCCTTCCTCTTCACCATTGGCAAGCAGGTGCTGGCCTGGTATCTGTCCACCGCTGCCGTGGTCTCGGCCTATGGCGCGGCCGGCTCGCTGGTGGTGCTGCTGATGTGGATCTATTTCTCGTCGGCCATCCTGCTGTTTGCCGCCAGCTGCGCCCGCGCGCTGAACAGCGCAGACATTGCCTTGCATGGCAAGGGCGGAGGCGGGGCCGAGGAGGACAGTACGCGCCTGCGGCCATCGGCGGGGCAGGCCGCCACCGTGGATTTCCAGATTTAAGAATCCACCGCAGCAACAACAATGCGCCCGAGGGCGCATTGTTTTTTGGGGTGCGGCGCGGCCGTTCTTCAGTGGGCCTGGGCCTTCACATCAAAGCCTTCGGCGCGGGTGTCATGGCGCATGAAGAACACCAGCGCAAAGGCGACGACGGCCAGCGATGCCAGGAACATGACGGCGTAGACATCGTTGCCCATCTTGTCCTTGAGCGTGCCAAAGATCGTGGGGCCGATGTAGCCGCCCAGGTTGCCGATGGAGTTGATCCAGGCGATGCCCGCAGCGGCGGCGGTGCCGCTCAAAAAGGCGGTGGGCAGGGTCCAGAAGGTGGGCAGCGCGCTGAAGATGCCAAAGGCAGCCAGGGTCACCGCCGCCATCTTGGGCACCGGTGCGGCGGTGTTGGCGGCGATCAGCAGGCCGGCCACGATGCAGGCCAGCGGAATCAGCACAAACCATTTGCGCTCCTTCATGCGGTCGGAGCCGCGCGTCCAGAAGATCATCGCGATCGCGCCCACCAGGTAGGGGAAGGCGTTGATAAAGCCCACCTGCACATTGGACAGGCCACCAAAGCCCTTGATGATCTGCGGCAGGAAAAAGCCTAGGCCGTAGAGCGGCACGGTGATGCCCATGTAGACAAAGCCCAGCGCGATCACCTTGGGGTTGAGCAGGGTCTGCTTCCAGGAGATCTTGTGGATGGATTCGCGGTTCTGGCGCTCGGCCGTCAGGGTCTGGGCCAGCCAGGCGCGCTCTTCATCGCTCAGCCACTTGGCATCCTGCGGGCCATCGGGCAGGTAGAACAGCACGACAAAGGTCAGGAAGATGGCGGGCAGCGCCTCCAGAATGAACAGCCACTGCCAGCCGTGCATGCCGCCCATGCCGTCCATATCAAGGATAAAGCCGGAGATGGGCGCGCCGATCACCGTGGAGATAGGAATGGCGAACATGAACCAGCCAACGATGCGCGCCCGGTAGGCGGCCGGGAACCACAGGGTGATGTAGAAGATCACGCCGGGGAAAAAACCCGCCTCGGCAATCCCCAGCAGAAAGCGCACCACATTGAAGCTGGTGGCGCTGTCCACCCAGGCCTGCGCGGCCGACAGCACGCCCCAGCTGAACATGATGCGGGCAATCCATTTGCGCGCGCCAAACTTCTCCAGCGCCAGGTTGCTGGGCACTTCACAGAGAAAGTACGACAGAAAGAAGATACCGGCCGCGCTGCCAAAGACCGCTGCCGAGAACCCCAGGTCCTTGGACATGCTGGCCCCGGCAAAGCCGATATTGACGCGGTCGAGGTAGGCGATGAAGTAGCAGACCATGAGCAGCGGCAAGAGCCGCCAGCTGATCTTGGAGATGGTGCGCTGTTCCAGGGTGTCCATATTTGGTCTCCGATGCTGTTATGGGTAGGACGGGTGGCTAAGGTGCTTCGCTTTTGATAGCTGTATGTTCAGCTTTATCAACGGCTGCTGCGGTATTTTCCATAGCATATGCCATGGATCGCCGCTATTGTGCGCCGCAGCGCCCGCTGCCGCTATTGCGTCGGAGACAGATGCAAAAAGCCCCGCGCAGCGAGGGCTGGCAGGGCATGGAAACGGGGTCAGGGTCCGGAATCAGGCGGTTTTCATCGATCCGGTATCCAGGTAGCGCTGGTGCCAGGACAGCGCCTCGGTCAGGATATGGGGCGTGTGCAGGCCGGCCGACTGGTGCATCGCGCGGTCCACATAGTCCTGCAGCATGGGGCGGAAGTCCGGGTGCGCGCAGCGCTCGATGATGAGCTTGGCGCGCTGCCGGGGCGAGAGGCCGCGCAGGTCGGCCAGGCCCTGCTCGGTAACGATGATCTGCGTGTCGTGCTCGGTATGGTCCACATGCGAGCACATGGGCACGATGCAGGAGATATGGCCGTTCTTGGCCACCGAGGGCGTGACGAAGAACGACAGGTAGCCGTTGCGCGCAAAGTCGCCACTGCCGCCAATGCCGTTCATCATGCTCGAGCCCATCACATGGGTGGAGTTGATGTTGCCGTAGATGTCGGCCTCGATCATCGAGTTCATCGCGATCACGCCCAGGCGGCGCACCAGCTCGGGGTGGTTGGAGATCTCCTGCGGGCGCAGGATGATGCGTTCGCGGTAGAAGTCGATGTTCTCCTCGAAATCGCGGTAGGCAGCAGCCGACAGCGAGATGGAGGTGGCCGAGGCGCGCGCCATCTTGCCCGTGCGCAGCAGGTCCAGCATGCCGTCCTGCAGCACTTCGGTAAAGCCCAGCAGGTTGTCGAAAGGGCCGGTGAGCAGGCCGGCCAGCACCGCATTGGCCACATTGCCCACGCCCGACTGGATGGGCAGCATCTCCTGGGGCAGGCGCCCCATCTTCATCTCGTGCGAGAGAAAGTCGATGATGGAGGCGGCAATGGTGTTGGAGTTGGCGTCCGGCGCAGCAAACACATTGTCGCGGTCGCCTTTGTGGGTCTCGACGACGGCGACGACCTTGTCCAGGTCCACCTTCAGGTAGCCCTCGCCAATGCGGTCATCGGCATGGGTCATGCGGATGGGCACGCGGCGCGGCGGGATGGCGGTGCCGTAGTAGATGTCGTGCATGCCTTCCATCTTGGCGGGCGGCTTGGTGTTCACCTCCAGGATCACCTTGTCGGCAATCTCCAGCCAGGTCATGTTGTTGCCCACGGCGGTTGACGGGATCAGCAGGCCATCGGCGGTGATGCCCAGCACTTCGACCACCGCCACATGCATGTGGCCCAGAAAGCCGAACCAGGCGTGCTGGGCGACGTGGGACAGGTGCATGTCGATGAAGTCGATGTCGCCGGCATTGATGGACTTGCGCGCGATCGGGTCGGTGTTGAAGGGCAGGCGCTGGCCGATGGCAGCGGCCTCGGCCAGCACGCCGTCGCATTCTGCAGCGGTGGAGGCGCCCGTCCAGACATTGATCTTGTAGGGCCGGCCGGCGGCATGCTCGGCCTTGGCATGGGCTGCGATGGCCTGGGGCAGGGCCTTGGGATAGCCTGCGCCGGTGAAGCCGCTCATGCCTACATTGGCGCCAGCAGGGATCAGGGCGGCCGCGTCGGCTGCGGACATGATGCGGGAGTGCAGCGCGCTGCAGCGCACACGGTCATTCAACGACATGGGGGGAGACTCCAGGAAGGTGTTTTCGTTATTGTCTACAGATGCTGCCCGGCGGCAATGGCCGGGCTGCGAGGCGGGCAAATCTTAGCAGTCGTTGCACCCGAAACCATTGAGGATCCGGGAATACCCGATTGTGGATAAGTGCTACTGCATTGGCAATTTATTGTTGCACTGCAACAATTTAGCGCAACAAAAAAGCCCGGGACAACCGGGCTTGGGGAGGCGTTGGCGTGCCGCTCAGCGCTTGTCGCTGCGGTTGAGCAGCTGGTAGAGGATGATCGCGCCAAAGGTCGCGGTCCCGATGCCGCCCAGCGCAAAGCTGCCGAACTTCAGGGTGAAGTCACCGGTGCCGATGATCAAGGTGATGGCCGCGACGATCAGGTTCTTGTTCTGCGAGAAATCCACCTTGTTTTCCACCCAGATCTTGGCGCCGGCCACCGCAATCAGCCCGAACACCACGATGGACACACCGCCCATGACGGGCAGCGGAATCGCCTGGATCAGCGCGCCAAACTTGGGCGAGAAGCCCAGCAGCAGTGCAATGAGGCCTGCGACCATGAACACCGCGGTGGAGTAGATGCGGGTGGCCGCCATCACACCGATGTTTTCTGCATAGGTGGTCACGCCCGTGCCGCCCACGCCGCCGCTGACCATCGTGGCCACGCCGTCACCGATGAAGGCCCGGCCCATGTACTGGTCCAGGTTGCGGCCGGTCATGGCCGTCACGGCCTTGATGTGGCCCAGGTTCTCGGCCACGAGGATGATCACGATCGGGGCGATCAGCACCATCGCCTGCGGACTGAACTGGGGGGCCGAGAAATTGGGCATGCCGATCCAGGCGGCCGTGGCCAGGCCCGACAGATCCACCGGCTTGCCCAGGCCCATGCCATTGGTCAGGATGGCGTAGAGGATGGCTGCGGCAATCAGGCCCACCAGGATCAGCAGGCGCTGCACCATGCCCCGGGTGAGCACGGCCACCATGCCGACGCAGACAAAGGTCATCGCCTGCATCCAGCTCTCGAAGTTGTTGCTGGCCATGTTCTTGACGGGAACCGTGGCCAGGTTCAGGCCGATCACGGCCACGATCGCGCCCGTCACCACCGGCGGCATGAAGCGCTCGATCCAGCCGGTGCCCACCGCCTGCACGATAAAGCCGATCAAGGTGTAGAGCAGGCCGCAGGCGATGATGCCGCCCAGCGCCATGCCGATGTTGGCATTGGGCCCGGAGCCGGCATAGCCGGTGGCGGCAATCACCACGCCGATGAACGCAAAGCTCGATCCCAGGTAGCTGGGCACGCGCCCGCCGGTGATCAAAAAGAAGATCAAAGTGCCGACGCCACTCATCAAAATGGCGACATTGGGGTCAAAACCCATCAAAATGGGCGCCAGAATGGTCGAGCCAAACATGGCGATGACATGCTGCACCCCCATGATCGAGGTTTGTGGCCAGGGCAGGCGCTCGTCGGGTGCGACGACATCGTCAGCGCCGGGGCGCACTTCACGCCAGCGGGGAAGGAAGGAATCAGACATGGTTTTGGCAGGCCGCAGGCAGGGCTGCTCCGGGAGGGGCAGTTGCAGGCGAGCGAGAGAAAAGGTGCTGCATCATAGTGAATTTGCCAAGCCTTGTAGAGAGAGGGAAACTCTCTAACCAGGGCCGGGGCGGGGACTGCAGGGGCCCCAGCGGCAATGACCGTGCAAGTCTGTGGTGTGCTGACACTGGCTTGTTTGGCCAATGCGATAGATAATCACAATGACATTGATAACAAATACGGTAGGTTGCTAGCAGCAACCTGTTTGTTTAGGGAGAGAGGGTTTCCATGAACTGTGTGCAATGTGGCGAGGCATTGGCCGCCGGCGCCAAATTTTGTCGAAAATGCGGCTGCAAGGTGCAGACCGCCGTGGCGCCCGAGACCGCAGCCAGCCCGCGCAATATGCCGGCTGCGCCGGTGGCCGCCTACGCCACCTGCCCCGATTGCGGCGCACTGTGCAAGGGCCAGGCGCTGTTTTGCAAGCAGTGTGGATGCCGTTTTGAAGAAACCCCTGGATTTCAGGACACGGCCCCCGACTGGGATGCCCCGCTGAGCGTGGCCGAAGAAAAGGCCATCCTGGTCTTTGGCAATGTGCAGGACAGCTCCCTGCCGCCCTCGAGCCTGCCGCCGGGCGAGCGCATCCAGACCAGCGCCGCGATGGTGATTGGCGGAGCGGCGGCAAGCCCGGCAGCGGCCGTGCCTGCGCCCGCACTGCGCGAGCCCGAGGTGCCCTTGTGGGAGACCGATGCCGCTGCCAGGCGTGCCCCTCCCGTTGCCCCCGATACCCATGTGCGGCCACGTGCCAGCGCGCAGCTGCGCAACCCCATGCCTGAAGCCCCGCAGCCCCCCAGTGGCCAGGGGCTGCGCATCGTGCTGGCGCTGCTGGGCGTCGCTGTCCTGGCCGGTGGCGGCGCCTGGTGGTGGAAGAGCCAGCAAGGGCGCCCGGCCGGTGGCGCGGTGGCAGCGCCCAGCGTCTCCGCCCCTGCAGCGCCCGCCCAGCCTGTGGCCGCCGATGCGGCCGTGCCGGTAGAGTCCGCAGCGCCTGCGATGGTCGCGACCGATGCCGCACTCGCCCCCAATGAAACGCTGCTGACGCCAGCGCCCGCCGAGGACGCGGCAGCCGCTGCCGTGGCGGTGGAAGAAGCGCCCGCCCCGGCACCTGCACCGGCCCGCCCGGCGGTGCGCAAGCCGGCGCGCAAACAGACCTTGGATGATTTGCTGAATTGAAGGAGAGCCTTGTGAAGCTGTTGATGAAAATGTCCGCCCTGGTGTCGGTGCTCGCGCTGGCCGGTTGTGCAGCCCCTCCGCCAGAACCCGCGCCTGCTCCGGCGCCGGCCGTGCCGGTGCAGGTCGAATGCGGCGTCGCGTCGCCCCCCGGCTGCCGTGAGCCTGCCGTGCCACCTGCACTGCTGACCTGGGAGCAGAAGATGAAGGGCGAGATCGATGAAGCCGAGGCCCTGCGCCTGCGTGCCGTCGAGGCCATGTCGGCCCTGCCTGCCAAGCAGCGCATCAAGGAAGGCAGCAAGACCATGACCACTGAGCAGGTCTTCAGCACCAGCCAGGCGCCCGCCACGCGCGCCATGCCGGTGCTCGATTCGGTCTCGCTCGATCTGCCCTGGGCCGCCAAGTCGCGCCAGGAGCACAAGGATGCGATGGTCGCCATCAAGGACATTGCCACGATGATGGCCGACAACCGCGGCGGCGCGACGATCTATGTGACCGTCTCGCCGCGCGATCTGCGCGCCAAGAAGGTCAACACCAATTCCGGCACCGCGCCCACCGAGGCCGGCAACCCGGTCGAGGTCAAGAAATCGGCCGACAAGAATGTGCCCGCCGGTGTCGAGCACTTCGTGATCCAGGCCAAGCCCTGGCCCAGCCGCATCGACTGAGCAGGCGGCCCATCCCTCCATCTCCGCCATGAACGCGCCTGCGCGGGCCATGGCGGAGCAGCTATACGGTAAAAACGACGAAGGAATCGCAGATGTCTTCTCCCCAATCGATGTTGAAGTCCATTGACTTTGGCCAACTGATGCGAGCGGCCGAGGGGCTGACCCAGTGGCGCGTGCTCGGCTTGTCGTTCCTGACCTGGCTGGCCGGAGGGCTGGTGATGGTGGGCGGCCAGATGCTGGCAACCCGTGCGGGCAGCATGCTGCTGGCACTGCTGTTCCTGGTCATCGCCTCGGTGGTGTTCTCGGCCGGCATGTCGGCCGTCGGCATCCTGCTGCAGGACAAGGCCAAGGATGTGGAGCAGCGCAGCGTCGCCGCCGCGATCCGGGCGGGCCTGCTGTGTGTGCCGCGCTTTATCCTGTTTGGTCTGCTGGTGCTGGCTGTGGTGCTGGGCCTGTGCCTGGTGGCGGCCATTGTGTATTTCGTCTGCAAGATCCCGTTCATCGGACCGATCCTGCTGTTCTTTGCCCACCCGGTGATGGTGATCGCCGCCTCGGTGTTCTTCATCGCGCTGTACTGGGTGGCGGCGCCCCTGCTCGCGCCCGCGATCTGGGATGGCCGCTCGCTGCGCCGCGCAGTATCGCTGGTGGTGGCCGTCGTGCGCACCCGCCTGGTGCCACTGGTGCTGATGCTGCTGGCGCTCTACATCGTCATCACCGTGATCACCCTGGTGGTGTTCACCGGCTTCATCCCCGGCTTTGCCTACATGACGGCCATTGCAAGCGGCGTGATTGGCCCGAGCATGATGGCCTCGATGGGCGGCATGGGCAACTCCGCCGCCTTTGGCGCGATGGCCAGCAGCGGCCATATGCTGGCCGGCACCCTGTCGACCGTGATCCTGTTTGCGGTGCTCATGGCGCTGACCATGCAGGTGATGATCATGGGCGTGAACATCATCTACCTGATGGTCACCGACGGTCTTGATGAGCAGGGCACCGAAGAGAGCCTGCAGGCCGGCATTGACCTGGCGCGCGAAAAGGCCCGCCAGGCCCAGGGCATGGCCCGTGAAGCGGCCGACAAGGTGCGCCACGCCGCGCATATGGATGGCCATGGCCACCAGGGTGCTGCGGCACGTGGCCCGGCAGCGCCTGTGGCGCCAGTGACGCCAGCCGCACCGGTGGCACCGCACCACGATATCTTTGCCCCGGCACCTGCGCCGGTCGCACCTGCTGCGCCCGTGGCGCCAGTCCCTGCACCGGTGGCCGCGCCGGTACCGGCGCCTGCGCCTGTGCAGCCACCAGCCCCTGTCGCTCCGGCTCCTGTAGCCACGACTCCTGTAGCCACGACTCCTGTAGCCACGACTCCTGTAGCCTCGGCACCCGTGGTGGCTCCTGCCCCGGTGCAAGCCCCGGTGGCGCCAGCGCCAGCAGCCGGCCTGGGTACTGCAGCAGTAGCAGGTGGTGCGGCAGCCGCATCGGCCTTGCCGCCCACAGCAGCGCCAGCGGCACCGGCGGCCTCCGAGCCGTTGCTGCGCTGCCGCAGCTGCTTTGAAGTGGTGGCGGCCGACGATGTGTTCTGCGGCCACTGCGGTTTCCAGCTCAAGCCTTGACGGGTTGTGGCATTCTTTGAGGGCGCGCAAGCGCCCTTTTTTATGGCACTCTGTATCCGCCCGTAAGCGCGGCTTCATTGGTAAAAGAGTGTTGTCAATCCGGGCAAAACGGCAGACCGGCCGCGGCGATTCACGTCAGGCAGGTTACACTTTGCCGATTCATGTCCAGTAACTAGATCGGCTTATAACCATGTCAGGTGAAACGACCCAGCGCAGCGGTTTCGATATGAAAAGCGCCCAGTTGCCGGTGGTTGCGTTCGCTCTGCGTTCGGCCGACCTGGAGCAGTTGGCGCAGGAGTTTGCCGAGCGTTTTGGCAGCGATTCCGCCTTTTTCGACCATGACCCGGTGCTGGTCGATCTGGCGCAGCTGCGCGAGGCCGATGAGGACATCGACTTTGCCGCCCTGGTGGCCTTGCTGCGCCAGTACCGCACCACACCGGTGGCGGTGCGCGGCGGCAGCGAGGCGCAGATGGCCAGTGCCTATGCGGCCGGCCTGATTGCCGCGCCCGAGGCGCCACCGGCGCGCAAGGCGGCCGAGCCCGAAGTGCGCGAGGTCGAAGTCGAGGTCATCAAGGAAGTGCAGCTGCCGGCCAAGGCGACCATGCGGGTCGACAAACCGATGCGCTCGGGCCAGCAGGTCTATGCGGCGGGCAGCGATGTGATCGTCAACGCCATCGTCAGCTACGGCGCCGAGGTGATTGCCGATGGCAACGTCCATGTCTACGGGCCCTTGCGGGGCCGGGCCGTGGCCGGCGCCCGGGGGGACAAGAGTGCACGTATTTATTGCACCTGTTTTGAGCCGCAGCTGGTGTCCATCGCGGGCATCTACCGCACGGTCGAGTCGGATTGGCCCGCCGAGCTGTCGGGCAAGGCAGCCGTGGTGCGGCTTGAAGGTGAGAAACTGTTGATCGAGCCGCTGTGACAGGCGCACGGGGACGGCCCGCACCGGGCTTTGGACATTTGAGGACGTAAAGGGATCGGATCGAAAGATGGCAAAAATCGTCGTTGTAACTTCCGGCAAGGGCGGAGTTGGAAAAACTACCACCAGTGCAAGCTTTGCGGCCGGACTGGCACTGAGCGGCCACAAGACTGCGGTGATCGACTTCGATGTCGGCCTGCGCAATCTGGACCTGATCATGGGCTGCGAGCGCCGTGTGGTCTATGACCTGATCAATGTGATCCAGGGCGAGGCCAACCTCAACCAGGCGCTGATCAAGGACAAGCAGCTGGAGAACCTCTACATCCTGGCCGCCTCGCAAACGCGCGACAAGGATGCGCTGACGCAGGACGGGGTCGAGAAGATCCTCAAGGACCTGGCGGCGATGGACTTTGACTTCATCGTCTGCGACTCGCCCGCCGGTATCGAGAGCGGCGCGCTGATGGCGATGCACTTTGCTGACGAGGCGCTGGTGGTCACCAACCCTGAGGTGTCGTCCGTGCGTGACTCGGACCGCATTCTGGGCATGCTCAGTTCCAAGACCAAGCGCGCCGTCGATGGCGGCGATCCGATCAAGGAGCACTTGCTGATCACGCGCTACAACCCCAACCGGGTGCAGGATGGCCAGATGCTGTCGCTGGAAGATATCCAGGACATTCTGCGCATTCCGCTGATCGGTGTGATTCCCGAGTCGGAATCGGTGCTGCAGGCGTCCAACCAGGGCACGCCTGCGATCAACCTGAACCAGACCGATGTGTCCGAAGCCTACAAGGATGTGGTGGCACGCTTTTTGGGTGAAGACAAGCCGATGCGCTTTACCGATGCGCAGAAGCCTGGTTTCTTCAAACGCATTTTTGGGAGGTAAGTTCAATGTCCTTGCTGTCCCTGTTCTTGGGTGAAAAGAAAAAGACCGCGTCGGTCGCCAAGGAGCGGCTGCAGATTATTTTGGCGCGTGAGCGCACTGGGCGTAGCAACAGCCAGCCAGACTATCTGCCTGCGCTGCAGAAGGAGCTGATGGCCGTCATTGCCAAGTATGTTTCCATCAATCCCGACGACGTCCGTGTGAACCTGGAACGACAAGACAATCTTGAAGTTCTCGAAGTGAAAATCGAGCTGCCAGAGCCCAAGTAATCTGTGCCTGGCACGACCGGGATAAGCGCTCGACCAATGGGCGCAAAATAAACGGAGGCTTGATGCCTCCGTTTGCTTTGCTAACTAGCTGACCGACGAGATATGTGTTGGTAACTTATTGTGCGCACTATTTTGGCGCGATCATGTGCTAGCGTGTCATGTTGATTTGACCTCTGCAAGCCATGAAGTTATTGGGCGGGTTTCATACGAGCGATGCGGCATACAGTTTGAGTAGATGCCTCGAAGATGCAGGTATTGCAGCACTCGTTGTGCACTCGAAAACGCATCTCAATAGAAAAGCTGGTTTCGAGTATTTGGTCTTTTGCGCACTCGAGGAGCAGCTCGAGGATGCCGTCCAGCTAATGCGCAATCCTTCGCATATAGTTGCCCATCCCGTTGACGTTGCGGCTTATCACGCTTATCTGGCCAGCTCCAGCAGTCTTGAGAGTGCGAACCGCTCTCTCACCCAGGTGCTGATCGGAGCAATCGGCGTGCTGGTGCTGTTGGTGGCCGCGTTGGTGTGGAGAGAGCTATCGCGCTAGGCCTGTTCCCTGGCTATGTGCCGAGATAGTGCTCTGTATGCTGCTGGGCTTCGTTGTTGAATACCGGGATCAGCTCCTGGTTTTTTGCTGCCTTGCAGCGCTCCCCTTTCCTCCAAAAACAAACGCGACCTTCGGGTCGCGTTTTTGTTGGGGGTAAGTCGGTGGATTTCTGGTGGGTCGTGGATAAGTCAGCGGCTTATCCACAAAACTATGCACATGCCCGTGCTTTTCCCCTCAGTTATGCACTGGGCTCGGCCGTGTTGTCGTAGGCGTGGGCTTTCCAGTACTTGAAGGTGCCCTGGGCGGTGGCCAGGATGCGGCGGTTGGCGTCGTAGATGTTGGCCTGGCAGGTGCACAGCGAGCGGCCCTGGTTGATGACCCAGCCTTCGGCGACCAGCGGGCCACGGCCCGGGTAGATGAAGCGCGAGGACATCTCGACGGTGACGGCGGTGCTCGACGGCGCGCCGGGCGCGAGCACGGCAGCGCGCGACATGGCCACGTCGAGCAGGGTCATCAGAATGCCGCCATGCGCGGCGGGCAGCTGGTTGCACAGTTCCTCGCGCAGGTCGGGCAGGTGCACGCGCACGATGCCGTCTTCAAAGTTCGGGTCCTGGCGCGCGCCGATGAGGCGCAAAAAGGGCACGCGGGTGTTGAGGTCCTCGATGCTCAGCTGCTGGCGGGGTGGGGTGGTGCTCATGCGGCGGCCTTGGCGTCGCGCACCATGTTGCGCGCAATGATGATCTGCTGGATCTGGGTGGTGCCTTCGTAGAGGCGGAACAGGCGCACATCGCGGTAGAAGCGCTCGATGCCGTACTCGGCCATATAGCCCGAGCCGCCCAGGATCTGCACCGCGCGGTCGGCCACGCGGCCGCACATCTCGGTGGCAAACATCTTGGCGCTCGATGCCTCGGTCGAGACGTTCTGGCCCGCATCGCGGCGGCGCGCGGCGTCGATGGTCATGCACTCGGCGGCATAGAGCTCGGCCTGGCTGTCAGCCAGCATGGCCTGCACCAGCTGGAAGTCGCAGATCGCCTGGCCAAACTGCTTGCGCTCGAGCGAGTACTGCAGCGCATCGCGCAGGATGCGCTTGGCGCAGCCCACCGCTACGGCGGCGATGTGGATACGGCCCTTTTCCAGCACCTTCATCGCGGTCTTGAAGCCCCGGCCCTCTTGCAGGCCAATCAGGTTGGCTGCGGGCACCTTGACGTTGTCAAAGATCACATCGCAGGTGTGGGCGCCGCGCTGGCCCATCTTCTTGTCGTACTTGCCAAAGCTGATGCCCGGGCTCTTGGCATCGACGATGAAGGAGGACACGCCCCCGGCGCCCTTGTCGGCCGGGTTGGTGCGCGCCATCAGGGTGAACATGCCGGCATGGGGCGCATTGGTGATGAAGCGCTTGGTGCCGTTGACGAGGTAGTGGTCGCCCTGCTTGACGGCGGTGGTGCGCAAGGAGGCGGCGTCCGAGCCGGCTTCGGGCTCGGTCAGCGCGAACGAGGCGATCACCTCGCCGGTGGCCAGGCGCGGCAGCCATTCGGCCTTCTGGGCATCGGTGCCATCCATCAGGATGCCTTGCGAGCCGATGCCCACCGTGGTGCCGATCACCGAGCGGAAGGCGGGCGAGGTCTGGCACAGCTCCAGCAGCACATGCACTTCCTCTTCCATCGTCAGCTCCAGGCCGCCGAACGCTTCAGGAATGGTCAGGCCGAACAGGCCCAGATCGCGCATCTCCTGCACGATGGCTTCGGGGATCTCGTCGGTCTCGGCAACTTCGTTCTCGGCGGGCACCAGGCGTTCGCGTACAAAGCGGCGCACGCTGTCGAGCAGCGCGTCCAGGGTTTCTTGGTCTCGGATCATGGATGGTTCTCTGTTGCAGGGCTTTAGAGCGTTGCCGCCGTGCCCAAAATCGCCGTGGCCTGGCTGGACAGGGTGCCGCCATTGCCGTGGGCCAGTGCGAGCTGGGCGCCCGCCACCTGGCGCTCGCCGCAGTTGCCGCGCAACTGGCGCACTGCCTCGATCAGCGCAAAGATGCCGTACATGCCCGGGTGCACGCAGGACAGGCCGCCGCCATTGGTGTTGACCGGCAGGCTGCCGCCCGGTGCAATCGCGCCGCTGGCAACAAAGGCACCGGCCTCACCCTTTTTGACAAAGCCCAGGTCCTCCAGGAAGAGCAGGGTGTTGATGGTGAAGGCGTCGTAGAGCTCGACCACATCCATGTCCTGCGCCGTCAGGCCCGCCATCGCAAAGGCCTGCGCGCCCGACTGGCTTGCGGCGGTGACGGTGAGGTCGGGCATCGACGAGATCTGGCGGTTCCAGCAAGCGGTCGCATTGCCCAGCACATAGATGGGCGCGTTCGGGCCGCGCTGGGCATCTTCGGCGCGGCTGAGCACAAAGGCGCCGCCGCCATCGGTCACCAGGCAGCAGTCGCGCACGGTGAAGGGATCGGCCACCATGCGCGCGCCCAGCACCTGCTCGATGGAGAGCGGATCGCGCATGAAGGCTTCGGGGTTCTTCTGCGCCCACTGGCGCGCCGAGACGGCGACGGCCGCAAGCTGCTCGCGCGTGGTGCCGTACTGGTGCATATGGCGCGCCGCAGCCATCGCATAGGCCGCGACCGGCATCGTGGGCTCAAACGGGTGCTCAAAAGGCTGCGGGTCCATGAACTTGCGCGCAGCGGTCGATTCTTTGCGGCCAAAGGCGGCCGAGCGCTGGGCGCTGCCGTAGCAGACCAGCACATGCTTGCACTGGCCGGCCTCCAAGGCCATGATCGAGGGCAGCAGGTGGGCGATAAAGCTGGAGCCGCCCACCATGGTGCCGTTGATGTAGTTCGGGTTGATGCCCAGGTGCTCGATCACCGGCATAGGCCACATCGTCGCGTTGACGCTGCAGGTGGCCAGGCCGTCGATGTCCTGCATCGTCAAGCCCGCATCGGCCACGGCCGCATGGGCAGCGCGGGCGAGCAGCAGCATGTCGTCCGAGCCCGGGGCTTCGCCGCAGCCATAGGTGGCCACGCCGCTGATGGCGGCCTTGCCGCGCAGCGCGCGCAGGCCGCTGCTGGTATGTACTTGTGCCATGTTTTTATCCCTCGTTATGCGGCTTTGAACACCACCAGGCCCTTGCCGTTGTGCGCGATGACTTCGGCTTTCACCGCCATGCCGATCTTCACATCGGCCGGTGCCATGCCTTCGACGCGGCTCATCATGCGCGGGCCTTCTGCCAGGTCCACCAGCGCGACGTTGTAGTCGCCACCGGCCTCGGCCTTGCGGCGGATCACCGTGGTCGAGTAGACCGTGCCCTGGCCGCTGGGTTGCTCCCAGGCCAGCGCATCGCTGCCGCAATGCGGGCACAGCTCACGGGGGTAGAAGATGGCCTGGGCGCAGGCCTTGCAGCGCTGAATCTGGAAGCTGCCCGTATCCAATGCAGCCTGGTACTGGCTTGACATCGAGGGTGTCATTGCGGAATCTTTCTGAGGAGATAGCGGATGGTGAAGCATGGCCCCATTGCCTGCTGCACGCAATTATTGGTTGCCGAAGAGGGGGTTTGGCCGCGCTTGACGAACCTGGGTGACACTGCTTTCGCTTCTGTGGGTATCAGGGTTTTCTAGGCTTTGGCGCAGGCTAAGGCGGCGCTTGGCAAATGCAGAAACCAGGGGGCCAGAAATCTCTAGCATCGTCTGTCAAACGCTTTCTATAAAACCGGAGACAAGACCATGAAAATGACCGCGCTGGCTTTGGCCATGGCCGCATGCTGCACGACGGGCGCACAAGCGCAGGGCATCTCTGACGATGTCGTCAAGATTGCCGTGCTCAGCGATATGTCTGGCCCCTATGCCGATACCGCAGGGCGGGGCTCGCTCGAAGCCGCGCGCATGGCGGTCGAGGACTTTGGCGGCACGGTCGGGGGCAAGAAGATCGAGGTGGTGTTTGCCGACCACCAGGGCAAGGCCGATGTCGGCGCCAGCCGCGCACGCACCTGGTTCGATACCGATGGCGTGGATGTGGTGGTGGACCTGAATAACTCGGCGGTCGCGATGGCCGTCTACAACCTGGCCAAGGAGCGCAACAAGCTGGTGCTGACCTCGGGCGGCGCATCGGACGCGCTGACCAGCGAAGCCTGCATCCCCACCGGCATCCACTACACCTATGACACCTATGCGATGGCCAGCGGCGTGGCCCACGCGATGCTGGAAAAAGGCAAGAAGGACTGGTACATCATGGCGGTGGACTATGCCTTCGGCAAGGCCGGCGCCGAGACGGTGACCAATATCGTCACCAAAGGCGGCGGCAAGATCGTGGGCCGCACCAACTTCCCGCTCAATGCCAGCGATTTCTCGTCCTTTGTGCTGCAGGCGCAGGAGTCCAAGGCCTCGGTGGTCACCCTGGTGAGCGCCGGCAATGACACCATCAATGCGATCAAGTCGGCCAAGCAGTTTGGCCTGATGCAAAAGCAGACCGTGGCGCCGCAGTTCATGTTCATCCAGGACGTGCATTCGCTGGGCCTCAAGACCGCGCAGGGCCTGACCTTTGCCACTGCCTTCTACTGGGACCGCACCCCCGAGACGCGCGCCTTCTCGCAGCGCTTTTTTGAGCGCATGGGCAAGAAGACCATGCCCTCGATGGTGCATGCCGGTACCTACTCGGCCGTGACCCAGTACCTGAAGGCCGTGGCCGCGACCAAGACCGACGACGGCCCCGCGGTGACCAAGTACCTCAAGTCCAACAAGATCGAGGATTTCTTCAGCCAGAACGGCCATGTGCGCGAGGACGGCCGCATGGTGCACGACCTCTACCTGGTGCAGGTCAAGTCGCCCGAGGAATCCAAAGGCCCTTGGGATTACTACAAGGTGCTGGCCACCATTCCGGGTGACCAGGCCTTCCGGCCCATGGCCGATGGCAAGTGTGGTTTCGTGAAGAAGTAACCACAGACTTATCCACAGGCAACGCGGTCTTCAGCGCTGAAAGACCGCGTTATGCATTCCAAACCCCCTTGCAGGAGCCAACCATGTCCCAAGCTTATCCACAGTTGCAACTGTTTATCAACGGCCAATGGCTGTCCGCCGACGGCCGCAAGAGTGAGCCCGTCATCAACCCGCTTGATGAATCCACGCTGGGCCAGCTGCCCCATGCCAGCGCCGCCGATCTGCAGGCCGCCCTGCAGGCCGCCAACGCAGCGTTTGAAGGCTGGAAGCGCACCTCACCACTGGCCCGCTCGGACATCTTGCGCAAGGCCGCCAGCCTGATCCGTGAGCGTGCCGACCATATCGCCCGCTGCATGACCCTGGAGCAGGGCAAGCCCGTGCGCGAAGCCAAGCTCGAAGTGCTGGCCGCCGCCGACACCTATGACTGGTATGCCGAAGAAGGCCGCCGCAACTATGGCCGCCTGGTGCCGGGCAAGACCCCGACCCAGCGCATCGCCGTGCACCATGAGCCCGTCGGCGTCTGCGCCGCCTTTGCGCCCTGGAACTTCCCGGCCATCACCCCCGCGCGCAAGATTGCCGGCGCCTTGGCCGCTGGTTGCACCCTGGTGCTCAAGCCCGCCGAGGAAACCCCCGCCACCGCCCAGGAGCTGGTGAGGGTGCTGCACGACGCCGGCCTGCCCGCTGGCGTGCTGAACATGGTGTTTGGTGTGCCGGCCGAGGTCTCGGGCTACCTGCTCGACCAGCCCGAGGTGGCCAAGTTCTCGTTCACCGGCTCCACCGCCGTGGGCAAGATGCTGGCCTCGCATGCGGCCAAGAGCATGAAGCGCGCGACCTTGGAGCTGGGCGGCCATGCGCCGGTCATCGTCTGGAAGGATGCCGATATCAACAAGGCCGCTGACGCGCTGGTCGCCGGCAAGTTCCGCAACGCCGGCCAGGTCTGCATCTCGCCCACGCGCTTTTATGTGCACCGCGATGTGTTCGACAGCTTTGTGACCGCCTTTGTCGAGCGCACCAAAAAGCTCAAGGTCGGCAATGGCCTGGACGAGTCAAGCCAGATGGGCCCGCTGGCCAACCCGCGCCGCATCGAGGCCCTCACCCGCCTGATCGCCGATGCGCAGGAGAAGGGCGCCACCTTGCACACCGGCGGCAAGCGCATGCCCGGCAAGGGCTTCTTCTGGGAGCCCACCGTCATCAGCAACCTGCCCGAAGACGCCGGCCTGATGAACGAGGAGCCCTTTGGCCCGGTCGCACTGATCAATCCCATCGCCGACATGGACGAAGCGCTGCAGCGCGCCAACCGCCTGCAGTACGGCCTGGCCGCCTATGCCTTCACGCAGGACAGCGCCGTGCGCCAGCAACTCTCCAACGGCGTGCAGACCGGCATGCTGGGCATCAACACCTTGAACATCTCCATGGCCGAGGCGCCCTTTGGCGGTGTCAAGGAAAGCGGCTGGGGCTCGGAATGCGGCATTGAAGGGCTGCAGGCTTACTGCAATATCAAGCTGGTGAGCGAAGACCAGTAACCGCTGCTGCTGCATCGCCGGCCCCTGCTGTGGGGCTCCGCGATGGAACCAAACACCGCGCCAGGTATTCAGACAGCAGATTCGCCGCTGGTGTGCCCGCACGCCAGCGCCTTCTGTTTTTAAAAAATACAACGATGAGCGCAAGTTTACAGATCGGGCCGTTCTCACTGCCCTGGGGTTTGGTCATTTTGATGCTGGCATGGCTTGCGGCCGATGTGCTGCTGGCGCGCTGGGCGCGCAAGCGCGGCCTGTCCACGACGCCGCATGCCTGGCTGCTGCCGCTATTGGCGCTCGTGGCGGCGCGCCTGGGCTTTGTCGCCCGCTATGCCGATGAGTACCTGGCGCAGCCGCTGTCGATGCTCAATGTGCGCGATGGGGGCTGGGAGCCCTGGGCGGCGCTGGCGGTGGCGCTTGTCTATATGTGGTGGCTGTGGCTGCGTAAAAAGGCGGTGTTGCAGCCGCTGGTGGGTGCGGCGGCGCTGTTTGCGGCGCTGTGGCTGGGCGGCAATGCGCTGGTCTACAACTTCTCCTCCAGCGCCAAGGCCTTGCCGCCGCTGTCGCTGGTGGCGCTCGATGCCCAAACCCATGCGCTCGACCAGTTCAAGGGCAAGCCTGTGGTGATCAACCTCTGGGCCAGCTGGTGTACCCCTTGCGTGCGCGAGATGCCTGCGCTGCTGGAGGCGCAAAAGCGCTACCCGCAGGCGCAGTTTCTCTGGGTGAACCAGCAAGAGGCGCCTGAGGTGGTGCTGAAGGCCGCACGCGGCTTTGGCCTGCCCGATGGCCAGGTGCTGCTCGATCCGCGCAACAGCATGGGCGAGGTGGCCGGCAGCCGCGCGCTGCCCACCACCTTGTTCTATGACGCCAGCGGCCAGCTGCAGGGCCAGCGCGTGGGCGAGTTGTCTGCCGCCAGCCTGAACGATTTCATGCAGCAGATCGTGCCGGCTACGACGCCGTAGCGCTTGCGGGCGCGGCAGCGGCCTGCTCGGCCTCCAGCCGGGCCTGCAGCTCGCGCTTCATCACCTTGCCATTGGCATTCACCGGCAGCTCATCGATGGCGATGATGCGTGCCGGCCGCTTGTAGGGCGCCAGGTGCTCGCGCAAATGCGCTTGCAAGGCATCCAGGTCGGGTGGATGGCGGGCATCCTGCACCACAAAGGCGATGATGGCCTCGTTGCCATCGGCCTCTTTCTGGCCCACGACGGCGGCGCGCTGGATGCCGGGAAAGCTGCCCAGCGCATGCTCGACCTCGCTGGGGTAGACGTTGAAGCCCGAGCGGATGATCATCTCCTTGAGGCGGCCCACGACGAACAGCGCGCCATCGGCATGCAGCTCGCCCAGGTCGCCGGTGGCATACCAGCCGCCGTCGCGCAAGGCGGCGGCCGTGGCCTCGGGGTCACGGAAGTAGCCGGGCATTAAACCCGTGCCACGCACCCAGATCTCACCCCGCTCGCCGGTCGGCAGCGGCCGGCCGCTGTGCGGATCGACGATCTGCAGCTCCGCGCCATCGATGCAGTAGCCCGCGCTGGTGTCGCTGCGCGCCTCGTCGATGCGCGTCAGGTGCAGCGAGCCAGCGTATTCGCTCATCGCATAGCCATGGTGCAGGGTCTGGCCAAACAGCGCCTCGACCTTGGTTTTCAGCGCCAGATCGAGCGGGCCGGCGCCGGTGTAGAGGTAGCGCAGATGCGGTGCAGATGGCTTGCTGATGCCATGCTGCTCGCAGTACTGCAAGAGGCGCGCAAACAAGGTGGGCGGGCCTTGCAGCTGGGTGATGCCATGGTGGGCCAGCGCGTCGAGCAGGTCCGCGGGCTCGAACTGGCTGCGCATCTCCAGCGCGGCACCGGCCGACAGCGAGGCCAGCAGCACCGTGCCCAGGCCGAAGATATGGGTCATCGGCACAAAGGCGTAGACCTTGTCATCGGGCCCGAGCCTGCGCGACTGGGCCGAGACGCGGGCAAAATGCGCCACGCCGCGCTGGCTCATCAGCACGCCCTTGGGGGTGCCGGTGGTGCCGGAGGTAAAGATGATGGCGGCCACCGGATTGCCATCCGGCTCGGGCTCGGCGCGCGCATCGGCACGCACTGCCGTGTGGGCCAGGCCCGGCACGCAGGAGGGGCTCACGCCATAGCGCTCGGCGTGGGCGGCTGCGGCCTTGGAGACGCGGTCGGTGAAGTAGACCACCCGCGCGTCGGCCTTGTCGGCAAAGCCGCGCACCTCGCCCGGTGCCATGCGGGCATTGACGCCGCAGGCCCAGGCGCCCACGCGGCTGCAGGCCAGCAGCAGCGCGGCATGCTCGGGGCAGTTCTCGGCGACCACCAGCACGCGGTCGCCGCTGCGCACCTGCAGCGCGCGCAGCTCCGCTTCCAGCGCATCGACCAGGCGGCCCAGGTCGGCATAGCTCAGCGTGCGGTCCGGCAGGTAGATGAAGGGCCGGTCCGGGGCCTCCTGCAGCCAGCGGTCCAGAAACTGGTGAATGCGAAATTCCATCTTGGGTCCTATCAATCCACCACAATGCCCTGGGTCACGGTGGACCACATCTGGCGTTCCTTGGCGGCGCGCTCCACCAGGGTCTGGGGGCTGCCCGTCCATTCGTCGTAGCCCAGCTCCTTGTACTTGGCCTTCAGCTCAGGCTGGGCCAGTGCCGCGTTGATCGCCTTGTTCAGGCGCGTCTGCAGCTCGGGCGACATGCCCTTGGGGCCGTAGACGGCGTACCAGCCGCCCACATCAAAGCCCTTGAGGCCTTCGATGCCGCTTTCGGCAAAGGTCGGCACATCGGGCAGCGCCGGGTTGCGCTGGGGCGAGGTCACGGCAATGGGCGTCACCTTCTTGCCGTGGATATAGGTGCCAGCGGTGCTGATGATGTCCATCATCATGTTGATCTGGCCGCCCATCACATCGGTCATCGCTGGTGCGTTGCCCCGGTAGGGCACATGGTTCAGCTCGATGCCGCTGCGCTTGGCAAACAGCAAGGTGCCCAGGTGGTTGGAGCCACCGACGCCGGCCGAGGCATAGCTGAGCTTGCCGGGGTTGGCCTTGGCATAGTCGACCAGCGCCTGCGTGGTCTTGAAGGGCTCGTTGTTGTTGGCCACCAGCACGTTGTAGTAGCTCAGCACCGGTGCGATCGGGGTCAGGTCCTTGACCGGGTCGAACTGCATCTTGCGCATCACATTGGGGCTGATGGTGATCGTGGGGCTGGCGGCAAACCACAGGGTCAGGCCATCGGGGTTGGCGCGCGAGGTTTCGTTGCCCGCCAGGGTGGCGTTGGCGCCCGTCTTGTTGTCGACCACGACGGTGCTGCCCAGCTCCTTGGACAGCGCGATGGACAGCAGGCGTGCGCCCTGGTCCACGGGGCCGCCGGCCGAGTAGCCGACGATGAGGCGCACCGGCGCGCCCGATCCCAGGCCCCCCTGGGCATGGACAGAGGCGCAGAGGCTGAGGGCGGCTGCGGCCGTGGCGGCCAGCAGGCCGCGGCGGTGGATGAGGGTCATGTCTTGTCTCCTGGTTTTTTGTAAGCGGTGGGGGTGGCGGGCGCTCAGTAGCGCTCGAACACGGCGGCAATGCCCTGGCCGCCGCCGATGCACATGGTCTCCAGGCCGTAGCGCCCCTTGCGGCGTTCCAGCTCATGCAGCAAGGTGGCCAGAATGCGCACACCGGTCGCGCCAATCGGGTGGCCCAGCGAGATGCCCGAGCCGTTCACATTCAGGCGCTCGGCGTCATTCCATTCCAGGCCCTGCAGCACGGCCAGCACCTGGCAGGCAAAGGCCTCGTTGATCTCGACCAGGTCCATGTCGTTCATCGAGAGGCCCAGCTTGCCCAGCAGCTTCTTGACGGCAGGCACCGGGCCAATGCCCATGCGCGAGGGCTCGCAGCCAGCGGCGGCCCAGCCCACCAGGCTGGCCATCGGCGTCAGGCCCAGTTCCTGCAGCTTGTCTTCGGCGACGATGAGGCAGGCGGCCGAGGCATCGTTTTGCTGGCTGGCATTGCCGGCGCTGACGGTGCCGCCCTTCATCAAGGCGCGCAGCTTGCCCAGCGAGTCCATCGTGGCATCGGCGCGAAAGCCTTCATCGCGGCTGAACAGGGTAGCCTCGCCCTTTTTCTGCGGCACGCTGACGGGCACCACCTCGGCATCAAAGCGGCCGGCCTGCCAGGCGGCGGCAGCGCGCTGGTGACTGCGCAGCGCAAAGGCGTCGGCCTCTTCGCGGCTGATGCCATAGTCGCGCGCCAGGTTCTCTGCGGTCTCGATCATGCCGGAGATGACGCCAAAACGCTCCACCGGTTGCGAGCGCTCGCGGCCCCGGTCCAGGCGGTCATACATGGTGACGCTGCCGGCGCGCTTGCCCCAGCGCATATCGGTGGTGTAGTACTCGATATTGCTCATGCTCTCGACACCACCGGCGATCACCACATCGGCGGCGCCGCTTTGCACCATCATGCAGGCGGTGACCACCGCTTGCAGGCCGCCGCCGCAGCGGCGGTCCAGCTGCATGCCGGGCACTTCCACCGGCAGGCCGGCCTGCAGCGCGGCCCAGCGGCCTACGCAAGGCGTTTCGCTGCTGGCGTAGGACTGGGCAAACACCACATCGTCGATGCGGCTGGGGTCGATGCCACTGCGCTCGACCACGGCACGCACCGTGGTCGCTGCCAGGTCTTCGACCGAGACGGGGCGCAGGCTGCCCCCGTAGGTGCCTACCGGGGTTCGCAAGGGGGTGACGATGGCGGCTTTACGCATTTCAATCTCTCCAGAAAAATTCAGTCAATTCAGCTGCTGGCGCGCTTGGGCCGCCAGCAGGTCTCGGTGTTCAGGTGCGGCAATCGCCAGCATGGCGCGCAGGCGTTGGCCCAGGCTCAGGCCGCGCAGGTCGGCAATGCCGTGTTCGGTGACGATCAGGCCGGCATCGGCACGCGGTGTGGAAACCGGCCCGGACAGCTGCGCGACGATGCGCGACTGGCCGCGCGCGGTGGAGGGCAGCGCCACAATCGGCAGGCCGCCATCGCAGGCGGCAGCGGCGCGCAGAAAGTCCATAGCACCGCCGACCGCGCCCAGGTACTGGCCCGCCACGACTTCGGCATTGATCTGGCCCGTTAGGTCGACCTCGATCGCCGAGTTGATGGCGGTGAGCTTCTGGGTCTGGCCCAGCACCCGGGCGTTGTGGGTGTAGTCGGTGCCGGCGATGCGCAGCGTGCGGTTGTTATGCGCCCAGCGCCGGGTGCGGGCACTGCCCATCAGCAGGCCGGTCACGCTCAGGCCCACATCGATGCCCTTGCGCGCATTGGTGATGACGCCGGCCTCGACCAGGTCGGCGACGCGGTCGCCGATGGTGCCGCTGTGCACCCCCAGATCGCGGTGGCCTTGCAGCGCCTGCAGCACCGCATCGGGCAGGTTGCCAATGCCCAGCTGCAAGGTGGCGCCGTCTTCCACGCGGCTGGCGATCAGCTGCGCAATCGCCTCTTCAGCGGGGCCAATCTTGCCGGCAGGCACGTCGACCACGGCCTGGTCGCTCTGCACCCAGGCATCCACATCGGCCAGGCGCAGGCTGGCGCCTGCCACCCAGGGCACATCGGCGTTGACCTCGGCGATCACGCAGCGCGCATGGCGCATGGCAGTGACCAGGTAGTCATGGGCCAGGCCCAGGCTGCAGTCGCCGTCGGCATTGGGCGGTGATACCTGAACGAACACCACATCAATGGGGATGCGGCGGCTGGCGATCAGCTGCGGAATCTGTGAATAGTGGCAGGGAGTCGGATCGAGCACACCGGCCATGCCGAGCGCGCGGTGCGAACCACCGGCGGCATAGCCGCGCATGTCGATGGCATCGGCATGGTCAGGCTGCAAGCTGTTGGCGCCGCCAATGCCCAGGAAAACGCTGGTGCGGGCAAAGCGCTGGCGCTGGGCCACATAGGCCTGGATCAGCGACAGCGGCTCGGCGGCC
Organism: Comamonas sp. MYb69; assembly: GCF_037479315.1. NCBI lineage: Bacteria > Pseudomonadati > Pseudomonadota > Betaproteobacteria > Burkholderiales > Comamonadaceae > Comamonas > Comamonas sp. MYb69. Next base: position 150,273 of record NZ_JBBGZG010000002.1, on the reverse strand, counting down.
GACTGGCCCCAGACGACGCTGTCGCCAGCGCGGATGAACTGCGCCAGGTCCAGGTCTGCCAGCGCCATCTGCCGGCCTTGGCCCATGCTCATGGCTGTGCAGCGGCCAGGCTGGCATTGCCATGGCTGAGCACGACAATGCCGCGCTCGACCACCAGCGCGCGGAACTGCAGCGCATCGCCTTCCTGCCAGACCTCGGTGCGCAAGGTCTCGCCCGGAAACACCGGCGACGAAAAGCGCGCATGCATGCTGCGCAGCAGGCTGGCATCGCCATTGCAGGCTGTCATCACCAGCGCATGGCAGACCATGCCGTAGGTGGCCAGGCCGTGCAGGATGGGCTTGTCAAAGCCAGCGGCCTGCGCCACCTGGGGGTCGGCATGCAGGGGGTTGTAATCGCCCATCAGGCGGTAGAGCAGGGCGGCCTCGGGGCGGATGGTGTGGGTATAGGTCCAGCGCGGTGCCGTGTCGGGCGTGGGCGCCAGTGCCGGCAGCGAGGGGTCGCTGGGCTGGCCGCCCAGCGCTTCGCTGTAGCCGCCATCGCCCCGGCAGAACGTGACCTGCTCCAAGGTGGCATAGCGCGTGCCGTCTTCGCCTTCCAGGCTGCGTTCGCTCACCACAATCGCGCCCTTGCCGGCGCCCTTGTCGATCACCCGCGTCACCCGCGTCTTGCCCACCACCTTGGCCCCCACCGGCAGCGGCTGGTGGATGGTGGTGCGCTGCTCGCCATGCACCAGCTTGACCCAGTCAATCCCCGTATCCGCCTCCTTGGCCCAAAAGCCCGGATAGCCCAGCACCGAGCTCATCGTCGGCAGCGCCTGCAGCGGCTGCGCCATGCCCTCGTAGACCAGCGGCAGATTGCGGGCATCGAGCGGATCATTGCCCACCCCCAGACTCAGCGCATACAGCATCGTGTCGCGCTGCGAGTAATCCTGGTGCACCGGCGCAAACGGCCGGTCCTTGAGTTGCTGGTAATTGATGGTCATGGTCGTTGTCTCTGGGGTTGTTGTGGCGTTTCGCGTCGAAATAGCTGGAAGGTTTTGACAGCTTTAGGCGGATACAACCTGCGCCGAGTGAGAAGGTTGTTGTGCGAGGTCTCCATGGGACCTGCTTGAAACTGGCAGAGCACACCTATGGAGCCTGTGTGAACAACTCAGTCGTCCCTACTGAGCGCCACGCCAAAAACTGTCAGAGCCGATCTAACAGGCACCGACGAAGGGCCTAGCCGGCCGCGCCGCCCCGCCCGGAGGGTGCCGTCCCCCTTCCCACGCGCAGCGTGAGAGAAGGGGGAAGCCGCAAAGCGGCTCAGGGGGAAGTCCAAGTCAAACCGGATCCCAGCTGAATACTTCGCCCGACCGCTCCATCGGTACAAATGAGGATTTGAGCGCCGGCATCGCATGCGAGGCGATGTCCTCGGGCGTCCAGCCTTCGCCCTGGTGCACCGAGCGCAGGGGGCGCGGTTGGCTCATCAGGAAGATCTCGTTATTGCGCACGGCAAACACCTGGGCGTTCACATCCTTGGCCTGGTCGCTCAGCAGGTAGACGGCCAGCGGCGCGATCTTGTTGGGGGTCATCTGCTTGAGCTTGTCCACACGGGCCTGCTGCTCGGGCGTGTCGGTGGGGATGGAGCCGATCATGCGGCTCCAGGCAAAGGGCGAGATGCAGTTGCTGCGCACATGGAACTTGGCCATGTCCAGCGCAATGCTCTTGGACAGCGCGACGATGCCCAGCTTGGCGGCCGAGTAGTTGGCCTGGCCAAAGTTGCCGATCAGGCCGGAGGTGCTGGTCATGTGCACCATCGCGCCGCTTTCCTGCTCCTTGAAGTGGTTGGCCGCAGCGCGCGCCACATAGTAGCTGCCGTAGAGGTGGACCTTGATGACGGCATCCCACTCGTCGACGCTCATCTTGTGAAAGAAGCGGTCCCGCAGGATGCCGGCGTTGTTGACGATGCCGTCGAGCTTGCCAAAGCTGTCGAGCGCGCATTGCACGATCTTGGCCGCGGCATTGGCGTCCGAGACGCTGTCGGTATTGGCGACAGCCTCGCCGCCGGCGGCCTTGATCTCGTTGACGACCTGTTGCGCGGGGCCGTCGTCATGGCCTTCGCCGGTGGTGGAGGTGCCGATGTCGTTGACGACAACCTTGGCGCCTTGCTGGGCCATGGCCAGGGCCATATCACGGCCGATGCCGCCGCCAGAACCGGTGACGATAACGACTTTGCCTTCGAGCATGGTGGACATGTCTGCTTTTCCTTGGATCTGTGTGTGTCGATGAATGCCATCAGCATGCCGTCCATTAAGCGCATTGCCAATTCGCAAATGCGTAGGCAGGGCTTTGGCAAACTGAAACGGCTGGCTCACAAATGCGCGTTAACCCGCTGTCTTCACCGCTGTAAAAGGAGAGGTTCCAATCTCTGCGATTGCGCTGGCGGGCGCAGCCTGCGACAGTGCCACCATGTCGCAAACCCCTGAACCTTCTGCCGCCTCGCTCACTGCCGAGCAGGTCGCCCATTTGCAAAGCTGGATCAACAAGACCGAGACCATGCAGGACCTGGTGGCCCGTACGGCCGCGGCGGGCCTGTCGGCCACCCTGGACCGCGATGACCTCCCGGCCCAGGATGGCGACAGCCTGCCGCCGCTGTGGCACTGGATGAACTTTTTGCCGATGGCGCGGCAAAGCCTGCTGGGGCCCGATGGCCACCCGGCGCGTGGCGGCTTTCTGCCGCCCGTGCCGCTGCCCCGGCGCATGTGGGCCGGTGGCCGCCTGCAGTGGCAGGCAGACAACCCGCTGCGCATTGGCGAGAGTGTCGAGCGCGTCTCGCGCATCGCCTCGGTGGACCACAAGGTGGGCCGCTCGGGCGAGCTGCTGTTTGTGCTGGTGCAGCACAGCTACCGCAATGCCCGGGGCCTGGCGCTGACCGAGGAGCATGACATCGTCTACCGCGCCGCCGCCCAGCCCAGCGACCCGGTGCCCCAGCCCACGGCTGCGCAGACGCAGGCCGCCTGGAAGCGCGAGATCACCGCCGACCCGGTGATGCTGTTCCGCTACTCGGCGCTCACCTTCAACGGCCACCGCATCCACTACGACCGCAGCTATGTCACGCAGGAGGAGGGCTACCCGGGCCTCATCGTGCATGGCCCGCTGATCGCAACCTTGTTGGTCGATCTGCTGCGCCGCAATGCGCCGGATGCCGTGCTGACCGACTTCTCGTTCAAGGCCATCCGCCCCACCTTTGATCTGCACCCTTTTACCGTGCTGGGCGAGCCCCAGGACGATGGCAAGACCATCAAGCTCTGGGCGCATGACCACGAGGGCTGGCTCACGATGCAGGCCACCGCCAAGATCCGCTGAGCGCCGCCACCAACAACGCTTTTCCCAACACCGGCGGGTGGCGCAGACGCTGAAAGCGCCGCCACCCCCAACGCCCGACCCAGAACCATGATCGAACATACCGGCTCCAACAACTTCCCCGAAATCCGCGATGCCATCCGCGCGCTCTGCGCCGAGTTCCCCGATGAGTATTTCCGCAAGGTCGATGAGGCCCGTGCCTACCCCGAAACCTTTGTCGAGGCGCTGACCAAGGCCGGCTGGCTGGCCGCGCTGATTCCGCAGGAATACGGCGGCTCCGGCCTGGGCCTGACGGAAGCCTCGGTCATCATGGAAGAGATCAACCGCTGCGGCGGCAACTCCGGCGCCTGCCACGGCCAGATGTACAACATGGGCACCTTGCTGCGCCATGGCTCGACCGCGCAGAAGGAAAAGTACCTGCCCAAGATCGCCAGCGGCGAGTGGCGCCTGCAATCGATGGGCGTGACCGAGCCCACCACCGGCACCGACACCACCAAGATCAAGACCACGGCCGTGAAGAAAGGCGACAAGTACGTCATCAACGGCCAGAAGGTCTGGATCAGCCGCATCCAGCACAGCGATTTCATGATCCTGCTGGCGCGCACCACGCCGCTGGCCGAGGTCAAGAAAAAGAGCGAAGGCATGTCGATCTTCATGGTCGATCTGCGCGAGGCCGAGAAAAAGGGCATGGCCGTGCGCCCCATCCTGAACATGGTCAACCACGAGACCAATGAGCTGTTCTTCGAGAACCTGGAGATCCCCGAGGAGAACCTGATCGGCGAAGAGGGCAAGGGCTTCAAGTACATCCTGGACGGCCTCAACGCCGAGCGCACCTTGATCGCTGCCGAGTGCATTGGCGACGGCTACTGGTTCCTTGACCGTGTGACCAACTATGTGCGCGACCGCGAAGTGTTTGGCCGCCCGATTGGCCAGAACCAGGGCGTGCAGTTCCCGATTGCCGATGCCTTCATCGAGGTGGAAGCGGCCAACCTGATGCGCTGGAAGGCCTGCGAGCTGTTTGACAAGCACGAGCCCATGGGCGCCCAGGCGAATATGGCCAAGTACCTGGCGGCCAAGGCAAGCTGGGAGGCGGCCAATGCCTGCCTGCAGTTCCACGGCGGCTTTGGCTTTGCCTGCGAATACGACGTCGAGCGCAAGTTCCGCGAAACGCGCCTGTACCAGGTGGCACCGATCTCGACCAACCTGATCTATTCCTACGTGGCCGAGCACATCCTGGGCCTGCCGCGCTCGTTCTGATGGCGCTGCGCTGCGAGAAAAACAGACAACCGGAGTCTTCATGACCAGACCATTGGACGGGATCACCGTCGTATCGCTGGAGCACGCAGTCGCTGCGCCTTTTTGCGCGCGCCAGCTGGCCGATCTGGGCGCGCGCGTCATCAAGGTGGAGCGGCCGGGCAGCGGCGATTTTGCGCGCGGCTATGACAGCCGGGTGCGCGGCCAGTCCTCGCATTTCACCTGGCTCAACCGCAACAAGGAAAGCCTGGCGCTGGACCTCAAGGATGCGGCATCCTTGGAGGCGCTCAAGCAGCTGCTGGGCTCGGCCGATGTACTGCTGCAGAACCTGGCACCGGGCGCTGCGGCGCGCATGGGCCTGTCCTACGAGGCCTTGCACGCCGCCTTTCCGCGCCTCATCGTCTGCGACATCAGCGGCTATGGCGACAACGGCCCCTACCGCGACAAGAAGGCCTATGACCTGCTGATCCAGAGCGAGGCGGGCTTTCTGTCGGTGACCGGCACGCCCGAGACGCCGAGCAAATCGGGCATCTCGGTGGCCGATATTGCGGCGGGCATGTATGCCTACACGAATATCCTCTCGGCCCTGCTGCTGCGCGGCAAGACGGGCGAGGGCAGCCATATCGATGTGTCCATGCTCGAAGCGCTGGGCGAGTGGATGGGCTACCCGATGTACTACGCGTTTGAAGGCGCAGCGCCCCCACCGCGCACCGGCGCATCGCATGCCAGCATCTACCCCTATGGCCCCTTTGTGGCCGGCGATGGCGGCACGGTGATGCTGGGCCTGCAAAACGAGCGCGAGTGGAAGATCTTCTGCGACCAGGTGCTGCTGGCACCGGCGCTGGCGACCGATGCGCGCTTTGACAGCAACGCCAAGCGCAATGCCAACCGCGCCGAGCTGCAGGCCGAGATTGTGCGCATCTTTGGCGCGCTCCATGCCAGCGATGTGGTGCAGCGCCTGGACGAAGCTGGTATTGCCAACGCCCATGTCAACGACATGGCGGGCCTGTGGGCGCACCCGCAGCTGCTGGCCCGCCAGCGCTTTGCGCAGGTGGACACGCCCGTGGGCGCGGTGCCGGCGCTGCTGCCGCCCGGGCGCAACAACCAGTACGACTACCGCATGGATGCGGTGCCTGCGGTGGGCGAGCACACGGCCGCCATACTCGATGCGCTGCAGCTGCCGGCCGATGCGCTGGCCGCAGTGCGTAAGGCCTCCGGCCTTTGATGCTATCTGTTGGAGAGACAAGAACATGACCACAGCAACCTCACAACCCACGCCCGCCGCCCAACTGGCCCGCTTTGCGGCCGAGCTGCAATACAGCGACATTCCCGAATCCGTGCTGCAGAAAACCGAAGACCTCTGGGTCGACTGGTTTGGCTCGGTGGTCGCCGGCCACAATGCCCGCCCCGTGGCCAGCATCACCCGCTTTGCACTGGGCCAGGGCCCGGCGCAAGGCCCGGCCGAAGTGATCGGCCCCGAGGGCCGCAGCAGCAGCCCTTATCTGGCGGCCATGGCCAATGCCGCCGCCTCGCATGTGGCCGAGCAGGACGATGTGCACAACGGCTCGGTGTTCCACCCGGCGGCGGTCGTCTTCCCCCCGGCCGTGGCCGTGGCGCAGGCGCTGGGCAAGTCCGGCAAGGAGCTGCTGACCGCCTGCATCGCCGGCTATGAAGTCGGCATCCGCGTGGGCGAGTTTCTGGGCCGCTCGCACTACAAGATCTTCCACACCACCGGCACGGCCGGCACCTTGGCGGCGGCGGCGGCAGTGGGCCATCTGCTGGGCCTCAATGCGCAGCAAATGCTGCATGCCTTTGGCTCGGCCGGCACGCAGTCTGCAGGCCTGTGGGAGTTTTTGCGCACCGCGGCCGACAGCAAGCAGCTGCACACCGCGCATGCCGCTGGCGCCGGCCTGATGGCCGCCTACCTGGCCAAGGATGGCTTTACCGGTGCGGCCGATATCTTCTGCGGCGCGCAGGGCATGGCCGCTGGCATGTCCAGCGACAGCGACCCGGCCCGCCTCATCGACGGCCTGGGCACGCGCTGGGCGACGCCCGAGACCTCGTTCAAATGGCATGCCTCCTGCCGCCACACCCACCCGGCCGCCGATGCGCTGCTGCAGGTGGTACGCGCGCACCAGCTCAAGGTCTCGGACATTGCCGAGGTGGTGACCCATGTGCACCAGGCCGCGATCGATGTGCTGGGCCCCGTGGTGGACCCGAGCACGGTGCACCAGAGCAAGTTCTCGATGGGAACGGTGCTGGCACTGGCCGCGCGCTTTGGCTTTGCCGGCCTCAACGAGTTCGACAACGAATTCCGGGCCGAAGACACGATGGCGCTGCGCGACAAGGTGCGCATGGTGCTCGACCCCGAGGTGGACGGCGCCTACCCCCAGCGCTGGATTGGCAAGGTGACCGTGACCACCACCGATGGCCGCGTGCTGGAAGGCCGGGTGGACGAGCCCAAGGGCGACCCGGGCAACACATTGAGCCGCGAGGAGCTGACCGACAAGGCGCTGCGCCTGGGCGAATTCAGCCGCGCCGTGCCCGCCGCGCAGATGCAGCAATCGGTGCAGAAACTGTGGCAAGTACGGGATTGGACCAGGGTCGAAAAGCTGTTGCTGGCCGTATAAAGAAAGCAGCAGCGCCGAAGCTGGGTGGCTGCGACGCGGGGGCCCGACCGGGCCCCCACCCCATACCGGGATGGGCGATGTACCCTTCCCAAGACCAGGAGACAAAAATGCGCTTTCGCTTGTTGACACCGGCAGCCGCTGCCGCCGTGATGGCCTGTACCGGCCTGGGCCTGCACCTCAACGCCCAGGCGGAGGACTGGCCGACCAAACCGGTGGTGCTGGTGGTGCCCTACTCGGCCGGTGGCCCTACCGATGTGGTGGCGCGCATGCTGGCCATTCCGATGGGCAAATCGCTGGGCCAGACCGTGGTGGTGGAAAACACCGTGGGCGCAGGCGGCACGATTGCGCCGGCGCGCGTGGCCCGCGCCAAGAACGATGGCTACACCATCCTGATCCACCACATGGGCATGGCCACGGCACCATCGCTGTACAAGAAGCTGCCCTATGACCCGCTGAAGGATTTCGAGTACATCGGCCAGGTGCTCGATGTGCCGATGACGCTGCTGTCGCGCAAGGACTTTCCGGCCAACAACTTCCAGGAGCTGATGGCCTATGTGAAGGCCAACCAGGAGAAGGTGTCGCTGGCCAATGCCGGCATTGGCGCCGTCTCGCAGCTGTGCGGCATGCTGTTCGCGTACCAGGCCGGCGTCAAGCTCACCACCGTGCCCTACAAGGGTGCGGGCCCGGCAATGAATGACCTGATGGGCGGCCAGGTCGATCTGCTCTGCGACCAGACCACGCAGACCGCGCCGGTCATCAAGGACGGCAACCGCGTCAAGGTGTTTGGCGTGACCACGCCCCAGCGCCTGACTGCCATGCCGCAGATCCCCACGCTCGATGAGCAGGGCTTGAAGGGCTTTGATGTCAAGGTCTGGCACGGCATGTACGCCCCCAAGGGTACGCCGGCCGAGGTGATCACCAAGATCAACACCGCCTTGAATGTGGCCTTGAAGGACCCCGTCGTGGTGCAGCGCATTGCCGACCTGAGCAGCGAGCTGGTCACCCCGGACCGCGCCACGCCGCAGAGCCTGAAGACCTTGCTGGAATCGGAAGTGAAGCGTTGGAATACGGTGATCAAGGCCGCCGGCGTGACCGCCGAATAAGCCTGGCGTTCACCCGCGCAGGAGCAGGGGCCATGGGCCCCTTTTTTGATAAACGGAAGACTGATGGACATGACTCTCAACACGCATCCGCTCGCCACCGCCACCTCCTGGCTATTTGTACCGGCCAGCCGCCCCGAGCGCATTGCCAAGGCCCTGGCCAGTGGGGCCGATGCGGTGATCGTGGACCTGGAAGATGCGGTGGCGCCGCAGGACAAGGAAGGCGCCCGCGCCGCCTTGCTGGGCGCCTTTGGCCAGCTGCAGGCAGCAGAGCGCGCCCGCGTGCTGGTGCGCATCAATGCCCATGGCACGCCCTGGTTTGATGGCGACCTGCAGGCGCTGGCGCAGCTGGTGGCGCAGGGCGCTGCTGGCGTGGTGCTGCCCAAGGCCGAGACGGCCGAGGCAATGGCGCTGCTGCTGCCGGCGTTGGGCACGCAAGGGCTGCTGGTGCCCATCATCGAATCGGTGGCGGGCCTGCATGCCATCGATGCGATTGCGCGCGCGCCGCGCGTGCTGCGCCTGGCCTTTGGCCATCTGGATTTTCAGGTCGATGCCGGCATGGCCTGCGCCGAGGACGAGAGCGAGCTGCTGCCGGTGCGCCTGGCGGTGGTGCTGGCTGCGCGCCGCGCCCAGCTGCCCGCGCCCATCGATGGCGTGACCGTCAACACCCAGGAGGCTGCCGTGGTGCAGGCCGATGCGGCGCGTGCGCTGCGCGGCGGTTTTGGTGGCAAGCTCAGTATCCACCCGATGCAGGTTGCGCCCATCAATGCGGCCTTTGCGCCGACGGAGGCGCAGCTGCAGCGCGCCCAGCAGGTGCTGGCGGCCGCCGAGGCGGCGCAAGGCGGGGTCTGCGTGGTCGATGGCCGCATGGTCGATGCCCCCGTGATTGCACTCGCCCACAAGACCTTGCAACGCCACCAGCAGGCCCAGCGGCGCCTGCAAAGCGCGTCCTGAACAAGTTCTCAAAAAGCGGCCTGCACGGGGTGCAGGGCAGGACACTTTCTGACACAGACCTCCGCAATCTCGTCGATATACTCGCTCCACTACCGCGCCGCTACATTGGCGCACCGATATAGGAGAGCGACATGTTCAAACACGCGATTGCCTGGGCCGCCGTGGCCCTTACCGGGATGGCCCATGCCTACGTGCCCCAGGGCGGCACCTGGATCATCTCCGACGAAGTCAACGGCCGGCCCGGCCGTGGTTTTGCCGTCGATGTGCAAAACGACGTGCTGGTGATGCAGGTCTATGCCTATGAAAGCAGCGGCCAACCCACCTTCTACATGGCCACCGGCCGCCTGAACGAGAACAGCGAGCTGACGACCACCCTGGGCCGCTACGAAGGCGGCCGTTTCCTGGGCAGCGGCGACCGCAGCGGCGTCGAGCGCGGCAGCCCCGGCAATGTGCGCATCCGTTTCGTCAGCGGCACCTTGGGCTACATCACCCTGCCGGGCGAAGGCGAGAAGGAAATCAAGCGCTACCAGTTTGGCTATGACAACTCGCCCGCCTCCTTGCTGGGCCTGTGGAGCCTGGTCTATGGCGACAGCAATGGCAATATCGAAACCGAGACCATGCAGCTGACCCGCATCACCGGCGGCTCTTCCTTCAGCAGTGGCATGACCGTCTCTTACGACGGCCTGTTTGCCTGCGAGCAGATCATCCGGGGTGTCGATACCGGCAAGACCCAGTGCGTGAAGATGCGCAGCGGCACCTCGAGCGAAACGGTACGGAGCTTCTGGTTTAACTTCAGCGTCAACCAGGCGGAGGGCAACTGGAACAATACCCGTGGCTCGGGCGAGGGCGCGCTGTACGCCAACCGCCTGATGCAGAACTCGGGCCGCATCACCGGCCTGCTGCGCAAGGTGACGCCGGATGCCGGCAGCGAGCAGGGCAGCAACGACGATGCGCTGCGCGCCGCACTGGAAGCCCAGGCCAGCGCGCGCCAAAGCCGCTGATCTGCGTTGACTGCCCCATGAAAAATGCCCTGGCTTGCCAGGGCATTGTTGTTGGGGCCTGAGCCTTTTATTCGATGCGGGCGCCAGTGGCTTTGACGACAGCAGCCCAGCGTTCCATCTCGCGGTCGATATGGGTGCCCAGCGCTTCGGGCGTGGAGCCGACGGGCTCATAGCCGCTGGCGGCCAGCTGCGACTGCAGCGCGGGGTTTTGCAGCGCGGTCGCAATCTCGCGGCTGAGCTTGCCGGTGATGTCGGCCGGCGTGCCTGCCGGGGCGATCACCGCATACCAGCCATTGATGTCAAAGCCGGGAAAGCCCTGCTCCTGCACGGTGGGGATCTCGGGGGCCAGGGCGGAGCGCTTGGCGCTGGTGACGGCCAGCGCATGGAGCTTGCCGCTGCGCACATGCGGGATCGAGGTGGAGATGCTGTCAAAGGTCAGGTCGATATCGCTGGCCAGCATCGCATTGACGACGCCGGCACTGCCCTTGTAGGGCACATGGGTCATCTTGACGCCGGCGGTGCTGGCAAACAGAGCGCCGGCCAGGTGGCCGGTGTTGCCATTGCCGGCCGAGCCATAGGTGAGCTTTTCCGGGGCGGCCTGCGCGGCCTTGACCAGCTCGCCAATGTTCTTGGCCTGCAGCTTGCTGCTGCCCACGACGATCATCGGCAGGTTGGCCACCAGCGAGACCGGTGCAAAGTCCTTGCGGGTGTCATAGGGCAGCTTGGGGTAGAGGCTGTCATTGATCGCGTGCGCGGCCAGCACCATCAGCACGGTGTAGCCATCGGGCTTGGCGCGCGCCACATACTGCGAGGCCAAGGTGCCACCGGCGCCGGGCTTGTACTCCAGCACCACCGGCTGGCCCAGCTGCTGCTGCAGCTGCAAGGCCAGTGGCCGGCCCAGCAGATCGGCACTGCCCCCGGGTGGGTAGGGGATGACCAGCTGGATCGGCTTGCTGGGCCAGGGCGCTGCATGGGCCATGCCGGTCAGCAGGCTGCTGCCGGCAACAGCCAGGCCCGCGAGCAGGCCGGCCAGCTGCCTGCGCCGGTGGGTGGTGGGGTGGCGATGGGTCATGTCATGTCTCCTGGTCTTGTTTTGGGATGGACGCCGGCGGGCGTTCAGGCCGCTGAGGCGCTGGTCTGGCTGGTTTGGCTGGCGTAGAGCGTGCGCAGCTCGCGCTTGAGCACCTTGCCGATCTCGCTGCGCGGCAGCTGCGCTTGGATGACCAGGTCGGCCACGCGCTGGGTCTTGCCCACGCGGCTGTTGAGCCACTGCTGCAGCTCGGCCGCCAGGGGGCTGCTGCCGGGCTGGGGCACCACATAGGCGACGGGGCTCTCGCCCCAGGCATCTGAGGGCACGCCGATCACCGCGCATTCGCGCACCTCGGGGTGCTGCAGCATGACGGCCTCGATGTCGCTGGGGTAGACGTTGAAGCCGCCGGTGATGATCATGTCCTTCTTGCGGTCGCCCAGCACGATGAAGCCATCGGCGTCCATCTGGCCCACATCGCCGCTGCGGATAAAGCGCTCGCCGCTGGGGCTGATCCACTCGGCCTCGCGGGTCTTGTCGGGCTGGCGGTGGTAGCCGGTCATCATGCCGGCCGAGCGGCCGACGATCTCGCCCTGCGCGCCTGGGGGCAGCTCCTGGCCGTCCTCGTCGATAAAGCGCAGATCGGCATCCGGCCCGGCGCGGCCGACGGTGTGCAGCTTGTCGGGGAACTGGTGGCAGTGCAGCTCGCAGCGCACGCCCCCTTCGGTCATGCCGTAGTACTCGATGAGGCGCCCGGGCCAGCGGCGCAGCACCTCGGCCTTGAGCGCGGTCTTGAACGGCGCGCTGGTGCAGAACTTGTGCTGCAGCAAGTGCAGATCGGTCTGGTCAAACGCCGGGCAGTCGAGCAGGCGCTGGTACTGCACGGGCACCAGCATGGTGTGGGTGGCGCGCTCCTCTTGGGCCAGCTGCAGGTACTGGGCCGCATCGAACTTGCGCATCATCACCAAGGTGCCGCCCAGGGCCAAGGTGGGCAGGACCGCCACCAAGCTGGTGTTGGAGTACAGCGGCGTTGCGCACAGCGATACCGCATCGGGCCCGTAGCCGTTGGTGACTGCGCGCTTGACATGCGACCAGCGCATGCCCCAGCTTTGCACAATGCCCTTGGGCACGCCGGTGGTGCCCGAGGAGTAGATCAGGTTGAAGGGCCACTGCGGCGTGGGCTGCACCGGCTGGGGCGCCTGGCCGGCAGGCACCTGGGCCAGCCAAGTGCTCCACGGTGTGCCTGCCTGCGGGGCATCGTCCAGCGCGATGCAGCGGCGCTCTGCGGTGCAGGCCAGCGGCCACTGGGCGGCGACCTCGGCATCGCGCAGCAGCAGCTTGGCCTCGGCGTTGTCCAGCATCGCGCTCAGGTGCTCGGCCGTGGCCGATGGCGCCCGCGGCGCCACGACGACACCGGCCTGCAGCGCGCCCAGGTAGGCCAGCACATAGGGCACCGAGGTGCTGGCGCAGATGGCCACCACATCACCGGCTTGCAGGCCTTGCTGCTGCAGCGCGCAGGCCACCTGGCGCATGCCCTGGGCCAGCTGGGCGTAGTTCAGGCGCGTGGCGCCCAGCACCAGCGCGGTGTGCTCGGGGCGCTCCTGGGCCTGGGCCAGCACCAGGGCGGGGATGGAGCCAAAGGGCTGGGCGAGTTGGAAGGAGGAAGTGTCAGACATAGCAAACATGCAAACGAAAAAATCAGTCCAGGGACAGGTTGGCGGCGCGCACGATCTCGGCCCAGCGCTTGCGCTCCTGCGCGATGAAGGCGTCGTGCTCGGCCGCCGTCTCGCCGCCGGGCACACCACCCAGCTCGGCAAAGGTGCGGCGGATGTCGGCGCTTTGCAGTGCCTCATGCGCTGCCTGCTGCAGGCGGTTGACGATGGCGTCCGGCGTGCCCGCCGGGGCGAGCAGGTCAAACCAGGCGGTCACATCCATCGGCACGCCGGCCTCGCGCATCGTCGGCACATCGGGCAGCTGGGCCGAGCGCTCGCGGCTGGTGATGGCCAGTGCCCGGAACTTGCCCGACTGGATGTGCGGCATCGAGCTGGGCAGGTTGTCGATCATGAAATCGACCTGCTGGCCCAGCAGGGCGGTGACGGCGGGCGCTGCGCCGCTGTGGGGCACCAGGGTCACATCGAGCCCGCTTTGCTGGCGGAACAGCTCGGTGGACATGTGCGGCGACTGGCCCACGCCCGAGGTCGCGGCCGTCAGCGGCTTTTGCTTGCCCAGTGCGACGAGCTGCTGCACGTTCTGGATGGGGGAGTTGGCATGCACCACCAGGATGTTGGGCACCGAGATCACATTGGTGATGCCGCGCAGGTCATTGGGGCCGTAGGCCAGCTTTTTGTAGAGGCTGAAATTGATGGCCACCGGGCCGATGTTGCCCATCAGCAAGGTATAGCCATCGGGCTTGGCGCGCGCCACATAGACGGTGCCGATGCTGCCGCCGCCGCCGGCCTTGTTTTCGACGATGACGCTGGTCTTGAGCGAGGAGCCCATCTTCTGGGCCAGCAGGCGCGCTGCGATATCGGTGGTGCCGCCGGCGGCCGCTGGCACGACGATGGTGATGGGGCGGGACGGCCAGTCGGCCGCGAAGGCCAGCAGGGGTGAAAGCAGCAGGGCCGCGAGGGCGCGGCGGCGCGCAAAGCGCATGGCGTTGTCTCCGTATTTATCGTTAAGGGTTCACGATAGGGAGTTCCACCCAGCGGCGTGATGGGGTTTGCCTGCACCAGCGCGCATTGGGCCTTCGCACTTGCGAAAGCCATGCTTTGCGTGCGCGGAAGCAGGGCCAAAAAAAAGCGGCCCGAAGGCCGCTGATGAAGCGTGGAATAGCGCTGACTTTATGGGTACAGACCGCGTGCTTCGCGTGCGTGCAGAATGCGGCGGCAGGCGATGATGAAGGTGGCGGTACGCAGGGAGACCTTGTTCTCTTGCGCCACTTGCCACACGGCGGCAAAGGCTTCTTGCATGATGCGCACCAGACGGGCGTTGATCTCGTCCTCGCTCCAGAAGAAGCTGGAGAAATCCTGCACCCATTCGAAGTAGCTCACCGTCACGCCGCCGGCGTTGGCGATCACATCGGGCAGCACCAGCACACCCTTGTCATGCAGGATGTCATCGGCTTCGGTGGTGGTGGGGCCGTTGGCGCCCTCGATCACCATCTTGGCCTTGATCTTGCCGGCATTCTTGCCGTTGATCTGGCCTTCCAGCGCAGCAGGGATCAGGATGTCGCAGTCGACGGACCAGAAGTCGTCGTTGGCCATCTTGTCGGCGCCCTTGAAGCCGCCCACGCCACCGGTGTTGGCCACGTGCTCGAGCACGGCGGGCACATCCAGGCCCTTGGCGTTGAAGATGGTGCCGGTGTGGTCCTGCACGGCCACGACGATGGCGCCCGCTTCGGCAAACAGCTTGCCGGCCGTGCCACCCACATTACCAAAACCTTGCACCGCCACCTTGGCGCCTTGCAGGGCCAGGCCCGACAGCTTGGCAGCCTCGACGCCCACGGTGAACACGCCGCGGCCGGTGGCCTCGACACGGCCGAGCGAGCCGCCCAGATCGATAGGCTTGCCGGTGACCACGCCGGTAGCGGTGGCGCCGGTGTTCATCGAGTAGGTGTCCATCATCCAGGCCATGATCTGGCCGTTGGTGTTCACGTCGGGCGCCGGGATGTCCTTGGACGGGCCGATGAACAGGCCGATTTCGCTGGTGTAGCGGCGGGTCAGGCGTTCGAGCTCACCCTTGGACAGGGTCTTGGGATCGACACGGATACCGCCCTTGGCGCCACCGTAGGGCACGTTCACGGCGGCATTCTTGATCGACATCCAGGCCGACAGGGCCATCACTTCGGACAGGGTCACATCCTGGTGGAAGCGCACACCGCCCTTGCCTGGGCCACGGCTCAGGTTGTGCTGCACGCGGTAGCCTTCAAAGTGGGCGATCGTGCCGTTGTCCATCTCGATGGGCACATCCACAATCAGCGCGCGCTTGGGGCGCTTGAGCGTCTCGACCCAGCGGGCCAGCGAGCCCAGGTAAGGCGTGACGCGGTCGACCTGCTGTAGGTAGTTGCCCCAGGGGCCCAGGTGCTTGTGGTCGAGGTAGGAAGGCAGTGCGTGTTGTGGCGCTGCGGCGGGAGTGCTGTTGGACGGCATACGATCCATGCGGTTGAAAAGGTCTGTACAGCTTAAATCCGCTCTATACCCTTTGTCCAAGGCCGGATGATTGGGATGGAATGCTTTTTTTGCATAACCTGGCACGGGTGCTGCTTACATGTCGCGCTTTTGCTGCGGTGACAGGGGCAGGCAGCGCTGTCCGTTACGCTATGCCGATTGGACTTTTTACACTTTCGGACCCATCGCCATGCCCTCTGCCAACACCGCTTTGACCTTCCAACCCGCTGCACTGGCCCAGGCGCTGCAGACCGCCACCTCGGCCGGCGCCGCCATCGATGCAGGCGCCTGGCCTGCCAGCCTGGCGCCTGCCGACATCATCGCCGTGCACCGCGAGCGGGCCCAGCGCTGGGGTGACGCCGCCCAAGCGCCCCAGTACTGGAAATCGGGTGGCCCCAGCCGCAGCCAGCCGCTGGGCCATGCGCCTCTGCCACCCCAAGGGGTGCACGGTGGCGGCGCCGATCTGCGTGCCACCCCGTTTTTTCTGCGTGGCGTCGAGGCGGAGATTGCGCTGCGCCTGGGCCGCGCGGTCGATGCGGACCAGGCCGCTGCGCTCGATGAGGCCAGCGCGGCCGAGCTGATGGATGCGATGGCGGTAAGCATCGAGATGGTTGATTCGCGCTGGCAGCAGCAGCTGCAGGCGCCTGCGGCCTTGAAGGCGGCGGACCTGCTCTGCCATGGCGCGCTGGTGCTGGGTGCCTGGCAGCCGTACCGCCCGGTGGATGGCAGCACGCAGCGCTGCACGGTACAGATCGGTGCGCAGCCCGCCCAGGCGTTTGAGAACAGCTACGGCCTGCAGGACCCGGCCTGGCTGCTGCCGCAGTGGCTGCGCCATGCAACGGCCCACTTTGGCCGCCTGCGCGCCGGCACCGTGGTGACCACCGGCAGCTGGTGCGGCTTGCTGCAGGCCGCAGCTGGCGATGCAGTGCGGGTACAGTTTGACGGCATTGGCGAGCTGCGCGTGCAGCTGTAGTGCGCGCATCCACGCCAGAAAGCACAACGCACACCGTTCGCCATGGGCGAGGGTGTGCGTCGCACAGCGGGTGGCCGGCCCCTGCCGGCGCAGGCTATCAGTTCTGGGCGATGGCCGAGGGGTGCTGGGCCAGCGGCGTGACCGAGATCTTCATGTAGGGGAACAGCGGCAGCGCCTGCAGCAGGCCGTGGAGCTCGTCGTTCGATTCCACATCGAACACGCTGTAGTTCGCATACTCGCCCGCCACGCGCCAGATGTGCTTCCAGCGGCCATCGCGCTGCAGATCTTGCGAATAGGCCTTCTCGCGGGCCTTGATCTCTTGGGCCTGCTCTTGGGGCAGGTCATGGGGAATGTTCACATCCATGCGAACCAGGTACAGCATGTTTTCTCCTTGGCGGCGCCCCACCGGGCGCCATGGGTCGATCGGTTGGTCTGGGCCCTGCGGACAGGGCCACGGCGCATTGTCCGCCCAGAGGCAAGCCAACAGAGTCTCGTCGGCTAATCGTTGCTTGGGAAACTTTTTGGATCCTGGATGAGGGGTGGCCGGCTAGGTGCGGCCGGTGAGGTGTGGCCGGCAAGGTGTCCTCGGCTGGGCACGGCCGACTGGGCGCCCCCGGTTAGGCGCCTCCTCGCTCAGGCGCTGGCGCAAAGCTCATGAACAGGCCGTAGATGCCCAGCTGCGCCGCAATCTGGGGCAAAAAGCTGAACAGCATGTACAAGGGCAAGGTCACGAGCAGGCTGAACTGCTGGGCCAGCCAGGCGAGCGAGGCGGCCTGCAGCGGGATGCTGACAACCAGCATCAGCATGCCGGTCATCGTGGCGGCGACCTTGTGCAGCACCGGGATCGGGAAGATGTAGAGCACCAGCGCATGCACAGCCGGCAGCAGCCAGAGCATGGCCAGGCCCATGTCCAGGATGTTGTCGGCCAGCAGGCGGTTGACGTCGCTGACGGCCAGCGTGGGCAGGAACTCGTAGGACAGCAGCCCCACGATGCCCAGCAGCGCGACGATGCGCAGGCCGTAGATCAGCGGCAGGCGCTCGCGCGAGAGCACAAAGGACAGCGCCATCAGCCCCAGCGACAGCAGCGCGCCGCCCCACCACTGCCAGAGGTTGGGTGGCGGCACGTAGAAATGCGTGCGCACCACCTCGATGGGCACGCCCAGCAGCGATGTGGTCTGCACCTCCACGCCCTCGCTGCTGCCCAGGCCCAGATGCGGCCAGGCCCAGCCCAGCACATCGGCCCAGCGGTGCATCAACAGCGGCGCAGCCCACCACAGCACCAGCCAGAAGGCCAGCAGCAGCACCAGCAACTGGGCGCTGTGCTGCCAGGTCCAGATGTAGCTTCTGAGGCCCCGGTGCTGGCGGGTCATGCGCAACGACATGGCCTGGCCTTAGAAGTCGAAGAACACCGCAGCGCTCAGGCCCTTGCGGTTGTAGTAGGGGTTGCGGTAGAACTGGCCGCCGACCAGGTAGCCCCAGTCCTTGCCCAGCCACTGGCGCCATTGCAGGCTCAGCTCGGTCGACTGGAAGCCGACCTGGTCACCGGCACCGTTGGCCATGGCGCCGGTGGGCAGGTAGCCTTCCTTGCCATGGTCGATGCGGGCGGTGAAGTAGTGCTGCTTTTCGCGGCCCATGGTCAGCGCGGCAAAGCCGCGGTAGCCTTCGACCGAGCCGGGGTTGGACTTGTTGTAGACCACGCCGCCTTCGCCGACCCAGTCATTGGCCGAGTAGTAGGCCACCGACGCGGTGATGCCAGTGTCGCGGTGGATGCCGTCGCGGCTGGCCGACTTCATCAGCGCCAGGCCGGTCACCCACTGCTGGCTCTCGGTCCACTTGCGGTAGATGGCGATGTCGCCGCGGTACTTGTTCTGGAAATCGGCCGAGCCGGAGCTGGCGCCCACCGACATGTACCACCAGGGCGACAAGGTCTGCGTCAGCGACAGCGCGCCCACGGTACCGCGCTGGTCAAAGTGGCGCTGGCTGGCCAGGTCCCAGTTCAGCACGGTGCCGGGCTTGAGGCCGACATAGCCGCGCACGTACTCGTCGTTCCAGTTGCTGTTGCCGCCGGTCAGGCTGGAAAAGCCCGCGCCGATATCAACGCGGCCGCGCTGGCCGGGCTCGAAGTCTGCGGCCGGTGCTGCCGGCGCGGCGGCGGGCTCGGTGATGGGAGCTGCGGCGCTGGCGGCCGTGGTCTGGGCCATCGCGGGGGCCAGCAAGGCGGCGGCGCTCAGGGCCAGGGAGCTGCGCAGGAAGAAGGTGTTCATGGTGTTCTTGTGTTGGTTTTTAGAGGGAGGTTGGCTGCAGGTGGCGGGCAATCGCGGCGGCAATCTGCACGCCGCTGCTGCCATCGCCAAAGGGGTTGTCTACGGTGACCGGTGGCTGGCCGGGCAACTGGCCCGTGGCCAGCACATGGCTGGCGGCCGAGAGGATGCGTGCAGCCTCGGTGCCCACCAGCAGGCCGGCGCCGCAGGTGATGACTTCCGGGCGCTCGGTCACATCGCGCATCACCAGCAGTGGCTTGTGCAGCGACAGGCCTTCTTCCTGGATGCCGCCCGAATCGGTCAGCAGCAGCTGGGCCGCGTCCATGATCTCGACCATGGGCGCATAGTCCAGCGGGGCCGTCAGGCGCCAGCGGCTCTGCACCTCGGCAGCACTGGCGGCATGCACGCTGCGCACCACGTCCTGCACCAGCGGGTTCAGGTGCACCGGCCAGATCACGGCGGCATCGGGGTGTTGCTCGAGCAGGCGGGCCACCGAACGGGCGATCTCCACCATGGGCTCGCCCCAGTTCTCGCGCCGGTGCGCGGTCACCAGCACCAGCTGGCGCAGGCCGCTGTCGACAAACCACTGGTAGTCCGGGTTGGCCACCGGCTGGCCGGCAGCGCGCTGCTGGCGCACATGGCGCGCGGCCAGCAGCACGGCATCGACGACGGTGTTGCCGACCACCGCGATCTCACCGGGCACGTTTTCCTTCTCCAGGTTCTCGCGGGCCTGGCCGGTGGGGGCAAAGTGCCATTGGCTCACGCGGCCGATCAGGCTGCGGTTGATCTCTTCGGGGAAGGGCTCGGAGATGCGGCCCGAGCGCAGGCCGGCCTCGACATGGCCGACGGGGATCTGCAGTTAGGCGGCCGCGAGCGCGCCCATGGCGGCGCTGCTGGTGTCGCCATGCACCAGTGCCACGGCGGGTTGGAGGCTGGCCAGGGTGCTGCCGATGGCCGACATCAGCTCGCTCGACAGCGCCGGCAGGGTGGCGACCTCGCGCTTGAGGCGGATCACCTCCTGGGGGGCGATGCCGAAGAATTCATACAGCGGCCAGGCCATCTCCTCGTGCTGGCCGGTGTGCAGCACATGGGTGGTGATGCCGCGCTGGCGCAGTGCCAGCACCACCGGGGCCATCTTGATGATCTCGGGCCGGGTGCCCATGATGGCGGCCACGCAGAAGGGGGAGGAGGGATTGGAGGAGCTCATGGTTGGCGATGCAGTTCAAGGCTGAGGTCTTTGCCGTCCTGCACGCGGACCAGCCAGGCGTCGTCGGTGGCTTGCACCTGGGCCTGCCCGGCGCGCACGCGCACGGCATCGTATTTTTTCTTGGGCACGGTCCAGGTCATCGTGGCCAGGGACTGGGCGTGGCTGGCGCTGAGCAGGTCGTTGTCGCCCTCGGCCGTGATGGACCACTGCACCTGGTTGCGCCGGCTGAGGAAGTCGGCCGCCTCGCCCATCGAGATGAACTGGCATTGATGGCGGTCCGCACAGGCCTGCACGCTGTCGATGTAGGCCTTCACGGCGGGCAGGTAGTCCACCGCGCCAATGGGGTGGAAATAGCTCAGGCGGATGCTGCGGGTGTGCTCGATAAAGCCCGCGACCTGCTGCAGCCACTGGCCAAACTCGGCAACCGGTATCTTCTGGAACGAGGCCTCTTCGGCCGACGCGACCTGGCCATAGGTCAGCACCGGGAAGGCCCAGGACTGGTCGACCTGGCGCGAGCCCAGCCACAGCCGCGTGGGCGGCATACCGACGTTGGCCACCGTGTAGTAGGCCTGCACGCCATGCTCGGCCATCCAGTCATAGGTCCACAGCGGGGTGTTGCCATTGGGGGCCGAGTATTCCTTGGGCTGCAGGCCCTGGTTGGCCTTGGTGACCGAGGCATTGTTCAGATCGAGAAATGGCATGAAATCGTCGGCGTTGTCGTCTGAGGCGTTGTTGCCGAAATAGTTGTGGATCCAGCCGCCATGGTTGCCGATGGTGTGGCCCTGGCTGAGCAGCTTCTGGATCATCTGCTGGGCGTCTTCGTTGTAGTCCAGGTCCATGCCCAGGCCGTCGCCCGGCTTGTTCACATCGGGGCCGGCGGTGAAGTGCAGGGACTGGTGGCCGTGGTCAAAAACACCGGCGTCCTGCAACTCGTGCAAAAAGCCGATGGCCCGGCCGTCGTCGTTGTGCCAGTTCAGCACCAGCGCGCCCATGCCATCGGGTGAGGCCAGCAGTTGCGGCTGCTGCACCAGCTGCTGGGCAAAGTAGCCCAGAAAGCCGTGCAGAAAAATACCGTCGGTGCGCTGCAGCAAATAGGTCAGCGGCAGGTTGATGAACATGGCCTGGCCCTTGCCCCAGCGGTTGACGCTGGCCACCACATCGCCATTGCTCGATTGCAGCAGGATGCGTGCGCCCTGGGGGCGGTCGGTCTTGAGCACGGTAAAGCGCTGCGAATCCTTGGTGTAGCCGGCGATGAAGCTGGGAAAGCCCGGTTCATCGACCGCCAGCTCCTCGGGGTCGATCGCGGTGAGCTTGGCAGCGGCCTTGGCATCGAGGTAGCGCCCTGGCGGTATGCCCAGCAGCTCCATCGTGGCGGGCGCGCCCCGGATCTCTTCATAGTCGGACAGCTGGTCCTTGTAGGTGTCGTAGTCGCCATAGCGCACGCCCAGCATCTGCGACAGGCGCGATGTGCCTTTGCTGTAGTAGCCGCGCTCGTCCAGCATGCCGCCGTCCTGCACCACCATGGCCTTGCCGCCAGCCTGTACCACGTCGATCAAGGTCTGCACTGCCGCATCCGAGATATTGCGGTGGAAGGTGTCGGGCAGGATCACCGCCTGCTGCGCAGCGGGGGCGCCATAGTGGATGCCGCGCATCCATTCGCTGATCGCCAGCGGCTTGAGCAGCACGCCGCGCTCGCGCGCCGCCTCGCTCCAGATCTGGACCTGGGGCGCATTGGTGGGCAGGCCATCGGGAACCAGCAAGCTGATGGTGGCGTAGTGCTGGCTGGCCTGCAGGCTGCGCGACTGGTGCCAGCCGATGACGGCGAGCAGGCACAGCACCACGGCGGTGGCGGCCAGCCATTTCTTCCAGCGCAAGAGCTTGTTCATGGTGTCAGCCTCAAGGGTTGGCAGCCGGGGCAGGCGCGGGCATCGTGGCCATTGCAAAAGGGCACTGGGTGCTGATGCCCGTGTGCGCCAATGCGTGGTCAATCATCGCATCGAGCACCGTCCAGCCCACCGTGGGCTGGAAGGGCCGCAGCGATGCACGCCAGCAGGCGGCCTGGATCGGTGCGGTTTGGCGCATTTTCCATGCAACCAGGCCCCATGCATAGTGGTCTTCGCTGCGCGAGAGCCAGGCGCTGCCATGCTGGGCCAGCCACTGGGCGGTGGCGCGGTCCGATTCGGCGCGCGAAATAACGCCGGTCTGCCACAGGTAGGCGCTGGCCAGGGTGTGGGGATAAAAGCGTGGCTGGTCGTATTCGGGCAAGGCCGGTTTCCAGTCGCTGCCGCTGCGAAAACGCCGGTTGATGGCCGCTGCCAGCTGCCTGGAGGCGGGGCCGGCCTGCGCCCCTTCGGCCACGCGCAGCGCCTCGTAGACCTCGATGTTGTCCATCAGGTAGTACAGCTCGGTGTCCAGCAAGGCTTTGTAGAGCTGGTTCTTGGGGTTGCGCAGGCGCGCGAGCAGCTGTTGGCTGCGTGCAACGGCTTGCTGGGCGGCGGCCTGCTGGCCCGGCTCCAGCCATTTCTTGTGCTGCGCCTGGTGCAGCATCTCGATCGTGGTGGCGGCCATGGAGTCGTCGGCATCGGCACCCATGCAGCTGCGCCAGGCCTTGTCGGCCGTGGGGCAAAAGCGGTCAAAGCCGCCATCCTGGCGCTGGCGCGGCAGCAGCCAGGCCAGCCACTGCTGCAGCTCAGCCTGCAGTGGCACATCCGCCTGCAGCGCGATGGTGAAGCCCTTGTTGATGAAGTAAGGATCCACGACCTGGCCGCCCAAGGTGGTGTAGTAGGCGCCATCGCCCGTCGCAAAGGCGGCCAGCGCCGGGGGCTCGGCTGGCTGCGCTGCGCCCGCCAGCTGCCAGGCCATGGCCGCCGAGGCGATCCAGAGATTGCGTGTTTTCATAGCACCACCTGTCCGGAACGTACGGCAGCCATACTGCCATAGACCCGCACACTGGCGTGCAAGGCAATGGTCCAGGCCGAGACACTGCTGGGGCAGTCCTTGTCGCCCACCTGGCTGTCGGGGCCCAGCTGCAGGCGCTTGCCGGCGCACAAGGGCCCTTCGACATAGTTGTTGCCCTTGGTCTGCAGGTCGCCCTGCACGAACACCGCGCCCTGCACACAGGCGCTCTGGGCCAGCACGGCATTGCCATGCACCTTGATATGGCCCACGACCACGGACATCTCTTCCATCAGCAGGTTGCCGGTGACCACCAGGCCGCCGCGCACAATGGTGCCGGCGGGAATGCGCAGGTCGCCTTCATGGCGCCGCTGCAGCGTCGTCAGCGGCATGCCGGTGCCCAGCTCGGGCAGCGGGAACTGCAGCGAGCGCTTGAGGGGCCAGGTAAAGATGCAGGCGGCCGAGAGGCGCAAAAAGCGCGCACCGGGCGACAGCACGATATGGCGCTCGGCGCTGGTCAGGCGGGCCAGCTGGGCCGGGCCCAGGCAGTGGATGCTCTTGGCATGCAGCACGCGCTGCACCACGCTGTTGGCCTGCAGCTCGACGACGTCGCTGGAGACAAGGCTGCGCAGCTGCGATCTGAAGCCGATCACGACCGGTACCTCGGTCCGGGCCATCAGGCGCGATTGGCCACGGGGCACCATCAGGCGCCCCTGGTCATCGTGCTGCCATTGGGCCATGCGCTGGGCGGTGTAGTCCGTGCGGCCGTTGTCCAGCGGATCGATGGCCAGCGCATCGGCATCGCTGCGCGAATACAGCTCGCGCAGCGCCGGCAGCAGCGGCAACAGGAAGACCAGGGCGGTCACGGTCAGCCACATACTGCCAAACAGCAGGGGGTGGACGGGGGCGGTCATACACGTGCTTCAGGCAGGGCGGAGGGGGAGACGGCGGCGGCGGGGGCAGTAGCGGGCGCCTGGCGGTAGCGCACGGTCTTGTCCCATTTGAACTGGCGTTTGAACAGCTTGTCGAGCAGCAGCCCGTCGATCGTGGCCTTGGAAACCGCCACCATGCTGACGACAAAGCCCGTCAGCAGCAGCGGCAAGAGGCGCAGGCGGCGCTGGTGGCCATCGAGGTGCACGGCAGCGGCCACTTCAAAGAAGGCGGCGAAGTTGCCCACGCAGGCAAAACCGGTGGCGATCAGCAGCATCAGCAAGGCAATGTTCACATTGGCGCCGATGCCGTATCCGGTCACCGTCAGCACCAGGGCCAGCAGCCAGCCCACCAGCAAGATGGGCGACATCAGGAACACGCCCAGGAGCGCCACGCCGTCGACACGCTCCATCCAGCGCAGGCCCTTGCGGGTCAGCATCTCGGTGCCCAGCTTGGTCATCACCTGGTTGTGGCCCTTGGCCCAGCGGCTGATCTGGCGAAAACGCACGGCCCAGCTCTCAGGCACTTCCTCATAGCATTCGGCGTAGCCCAGGTAGGCGGTTTGCCAGCCCTTGAGCAGCAGGCGGTAGGTCAGGTCGGTGTCCTCGGCCAGCACCTCGGGGGTCCAGCCGCCCACATCCTGCAGCGCGCTCAGGCGAATGCCGCCCACGGTGCCGCCGTACTGCGCCACCGCACCCATGTTGAAGCGGGCTTGCTGGTCGACCTGGTAGCCGCCGGAGCGCTCCAGATCCAGCAGACGGGTGAGCAGGTTCACGCCGGCGTTCTGCGGCACGACGCGGCCCATGACGGCGCCCACCTCGGGGTCGAGGAAGGGGGCGACCAGCTGCTTGATGATTTTCTTGCCCGGCAGGTAGTCGGCATCGAACACCACGATCAGCTCGGACTCGCCCCGGGCCTGGACGATGGCGGTGGCATCGGCCAGCGCCGCGGCCTTGCCTGGAGGGCCTTCCTGGCGGTGGAACAGCTGCAGGCGGCCAGGGTGGCGGTCGGCATAGCTGTCGATGATCTGGCGCGTGCCATCGGTCGAGCGGTCATTGACCGGCATGATCGTCAGGCGATCGCGCGGGTAGTCCACATCCAGGAGCGCCTCGATGCAGCCCGAGATCACGGCCTCTTCGTTGTGCGCTGCAATAAAGACGGTGATGTGCGGCCAGTGCGCCTGCTCGATGCCGGCATACAGCGGGCGCTGGCGTGCGAACAGGCGGTTGAGCGTGAACGCGTAGTGGCGGAAGGTGTAGAGCGCCTCCAGCAGCACCACCACCAGCAGAGCGGCCAGGCACAGGCCCAACCCCCAGGTGGCCCAGCTGGCCTGGTAAGGCCGCAGTGGCTGGGCATGGGCCAGCACAGGCAAAAGGCCCAGGAACGCTGCGCAGAGGGCAGGGGCCTGAAAGGAGGGGGCGGAGCGCTTGGGCATGATGATTGATAGAAAAAAATTCTCACGACTTGTGATTCGATTATATCAATCACCACAAACGCATGAATAGTGTTTCAACAAGTATCCGAGTAAAAAGTAAGTATTTATTAACGATAAAGGGAATAACTATCAAAGATTTGCCAAAAGAGGGCACTGAGCAGGTTACAAATTGATGCTTGATTTGGAAGCCTTTTTTAACGATCAAATGTAAAAAATGCTGCGGCGCATCAAAATTTTATGTGTCTGGATGATGCTTTTCTTGAGGGGTCTGATGCCTACCCCATAGAAAAATGACAAGGCATGCTTGGGGCTTGGCGACAACGCTGCGCCCTGCATCAGCGCTGGCAGCGTGGCGCAGACCATCCGGGCGCGATGGGGCAGCGCCCAGACGCAGGCGGTTTGGGCGATGGAGGAGGGGAGGAGAGAAAACGGCGAAGGGGCTCCGCTGGGGGAGCCCCGGCTCAGCTGGCGATGCCGGCTGCTAGCAAAGTGCAATCAGGGGGTGGGGGCCTGCCGGGTGCTTCCGTGCTCGCCAAACCGGGCCATATAGGCCTGGGGCTCGCCGGTCTTGAAGGCGTTGGCAAATTCCTGCACGCTGTCTTCGATGGCCTGGTCGAGCGATTGCTTTTCCCAGGCGCGCAGCATGCGTTTTTGCTGGCGCAGCGCCTGCGGGCCGTAGCCAGCCAGTTGGTTGGCCATGTGCTCCACCTCGCCGTCGAGTCGCTGGGGCGGCACCACCTGGTCGAGCAGGCCCCACTGCAGCGCCTGCGCGGCATCAATGTTGTCGCCGGTCAGCAGCAGCCACTGCGTGCGCGCCGCGCCAATCAGCCGGGGCAGCATCGCGGCATGGATCACCGAGGGGATGCCGACCTGGACCTCGGGCATGCCGCACTGCACGCGGTTGCTGGCAATGCGGATATCGCAGGCGCAGGCCAGCTCCAGCCCGCCGCCCAGCGTCCAGCCCGGCAGGCGGGCAATCACCGGCGTGGGGAACTGGCGCGCGGCTTCGCAGACGCGGCGCAGCCGGGTGATGAAGGCAGCGGCATTGTCGGGCGTAAGCGCGCGCATTTCCTTGATATCAGCGCCCGCGACAAAGGCCTTGTCGCCGGTGCCGCGCAGCACCAGCACGCGGATGCGGCTGTCCTGCGCCAGCGTATCGAATGCCTGGGCCAGCGCTTCGAGCACCGGTGACGACAGGATATTGAGGCTGCCGGCATGGCGAATCGTCAAGGTGGCGACGCCGTTGTCTTGCAAGGCAGCGTGGGCATGGTGCAGGTCGATCAAAAGCATCTGGCCATTGTGAAGATGCCACAGGGTGGGGCCGGTCCCCACAGAGACAAAACACGGTGACAGCCCGAGAAATAGCCCTACAGTGCTATGATTTCAAAGGAGAATTTACATGTTGAAACTATTACATGTACACATCACATGTAATGGCTGTTATTGTCATCCCATGGACCCAAAAACATCTGCCCACTACCAGCGACTGCACCGCCAACGGCTGCGGGAGCAGGGTTTGGTGAAAAAAGAGGTCTGGGTACTTCCAGAGTACAGCGCGGCCCTGCACCTGCTGGAAAAGCAGATGCGCCAGCCGCAGGCACAACCGGGTTCATTGACCATCTACCGACAGGAGGGGAGCATGGAAAGCAGCAAGCACCATTACCGCAGCATTCAGGCGCTGGCCGACGAGCTGGGCGCATCGGCGCTGGCCCGCGAGGGCAAGTTGCAGATAGAGCTACTGGAGGGGGCCGAGACCAGTGTGCTGGTCACCCTGTCCGATTTTGGCGATCTGCCCGTGCATGTGGCCCTGTCGGGTGAGCAATTGGTGGTCGAGGCCTTTTTGTGGCCCGCCAACCAGGTGCGCGATGGCGCCGGCCTCAATGCACAGATCCTGCGCCTGCAAAAGCTGTTCCCGTTCACGACGATGGCGCTGGAGCCGCTGACCCGGGGCGGTGAGGGCTATGTGATGTTTGCCGCCATGCGCGCCAACAGCAGCACGGACGACATCCTGGCCGAGATCCTGATCCTGGCCGACAGCGTGATCCAGGCCACCGAGGCGCTGGCCCCCTATCTGACCCTGGCGCAGGTCTGAGCGCAGCCCGTCCCCGACCCCACAGTACAAGGAGAGCATCATGACCGTATGGAACAAGCTGGTGACTGCGCTGCGCGGCGCCGCGCACGAGGCGGGTGAAGCCGTCACCGACAGCCAGGCGCTGCGCATCCTGGACCAGGAAATCCGCGATGCCGACAATGACCTGAACAGCTCCAAGGAAGCGCTGGCCGAGATCATGGCCAAGCAAAAGCTGTCCGCCGGCAAGCTGCAGACCACGCAAGCCAAGATTGCCGAGTACGAAGGCTATGCGATGAAGGCGCTGGAAACCCAGGACGAGGCGCTGGCACTGGAAGTCGCCGGCAAGGTCGCCCTGCTCGAAACCCAGCGTGACGAAGAAGAAGCCCAGCTGGGCGCCTTCACCCAGAGCGTGGAGCAGCTGCGCGGCGCAATCCAGACCGCGCAGTCCAATATCAAGCGGCTCAAGCAGCAGGCCGACACCGTCAAGGCCACCGAGAGCGTGCAGCGCGCCCAGGCCACGGTGGCGGGCCGCTACACCGGCTCGCAGTCGCGCGTGCAGACGGCGCTCGATTCGCTCGAACGCATCAAGCAAAAGCAGGCCGAGCGCGGCGCCCGCATGGAGAGCGCGGCCGAGCTGGCGCACAGCAGCAGCGAAGACGCGCTCGACGCCAAGCTGCGTGCCGCCGGCATCACCGCCGCTGCCGGCAATGCGCAGTCGGTGCTCGAGCGCCTCAAGGCGCAGCGCGCCGGCTCCAAAGAGGGCTGATCGCGCCCGGGGCCCTGGCTGGCCCGACCAGACACACAACAAGTGAGGAGCCGGCGCCACGCCCGCTACCGCACACCGAGAAGAGGGACTGCCATGTCGACCTTTCTGCACTATGCGCTGGGCTTTCCGACCTTCATCTTCGGCGCATTGCTGCTGTGCATGCTGCTGTACTGGCTGATCGCCCTGGTCGGCCTGGTGGAGACCGATTCGCTGGACCAATGGCTGCTGTTCGATGGCAGCGACCATGCCCATGGCGTGGAGCATTCGGTCAGCGCGCTCGCCGGTCTGCTGCTCAAGGTCGGGCTGGGCGGTATTCCGGCCACTGTCATCCTGACGGTGTTGCTGCTGCTGTCCTGGCTGGCCTCCTATGTGCTGTGCCACCTGGTGCCGATGCCCGAGGGCTGGACCCTGGTCAACTTGATCACTGGCAGCGCGCTGGCGCTGGCCGCCCTGGTGCTGGGCTTTGCCGCCACCGTCGTGGTGCTGCGGCCGCTGCGCGGCCTGGTGGCGCGCATTGCGCCGCCGGAGACCCCGCAGGTGCTGCTGGGCCGCACAGGCCTGGTGCGCAGCGGCGTCGTCAACGGCACACAGGGTTACGGCAGCGTCGATGACGGCGGCGGCGGGCTCAATGTGCAGATGCGCTCACCCGAGCGCGATCTGCCGCGCGGCACCGAGATCGTGCTGATCGAGCACCTGCCGGCGCACAACGCCTGGCGTGTGGTCAGCAAGGCCGAGTTCGACGGCAGCGAGATACCGGGTTTGCACCCACCTGTTTGATAGGGGCGGGCCGCCCGCGCCAGTGCGGCGGGCCCGCATCGCATTTTTTTAGAAATTGATACTGATAGGGAGCTACGCATGAATTGGGGAAATCTGGAGTGGTACATCGTCGCGGGGGTGGTGATCGGCACGGTCTTCATCGTCATCCTGGGCCTGTTTGCGCTGGTCAAGGCCTTCTACATCAAGGTGCCCCAGGGTACGGCCTTGATCATCAATGACACGACCTCGCAGCCCAAGGTGAAGTTCACTGGCGGCATGGTGCTGCCGGTGATCCACAAGAAGGAGTTCATGCGCATCTCGCTGATCACCTTGGAGATTGACCGCCGTGGCAAGGAGGGCCTGATCTGCCGCGACAACATGCGGGCCGATATCACCGTGGCCTTCTACCTGCGCGTCAACGAGACCGCTGCCGACGTGCTCAAGGTGGCCAAGGCCATCGGTGTGGAGCGTGCATCGGAGAAGGGCGCCGTCAATGAGCTGTTCAATGCCAAGTTCTCTGAGGCCTTGAAGACCGTGGGCAAGCAGATCGACTTTGTCAAACTGTTCGAGAACCGCCAGGATTTCCGCGACCAGATCATCCATGTGATCGGCAATGACCTCAACGGCTATGTGCTCGAAGACGTGGCCATCGACTACCTGGAGCAGACCTCCAAGGCCTCGCTGGACCCGAACAACATCCTGGACGCCGAAGGGATTCGCAAGATCACCGAGCTGACGGCCAACCAGAACATCGTCACCAACGAGCTCGAGCGCAATGCCGAGCTGGCCGTGACCAAGAAGAACGTCGAGACCAAGGAAGCGATGCTGGCGCTCGAGCGCCAGCAGGCCGATGCCGAGGCGCGCCAGAAGCGCGAGATCGCCACCATCCAGGCGCGCGAGCAGGCCGAGACCCAGAAGGTGCAGGAAGAAGAGCGCTTGAAAGCCGAGCAGGCCCGCATCCAGACGCAGGAGCAGCTCGACATCCGCGAAGAAAACCGCCAGCGCGAAGTCGCAGTGGCCCAGCAGAACCGCGAGCGCGCGGTGGTGATCGAGATTGAAAAGGTCACCCGCGCCAAGGACCTGGAAGTGGTCTCGCGCCAGCGCGAAGTGGAGCTGCAGCGCATCGAGAAGGAAAAGGCCATCGAGGTCGAGAAGGCCAATATCGCCAATGTCATCCGCGAGCGCGTGGTGGTCGAAAAGGGCGTGGCCCAGGAAGAGGAGCGCATCAAGGAAGTGCGTGTGGTGTCCGAGGCCGAGCGCATGAAGCAGGTCACCGTGCTGACCGCCCAGGCCCAGGCCGAAGAAGACATGGTGCGCCAGGTCAAGAAGGCCGAGGCCGACGAGTCGGCATCGCGCCACAAGGCTGTTGAGGTGACCACCTTGGCCCAGGCCGAGCTGGAAGCGGCGGGCAAGACCGCTGAAGCCAAGAAGAAGATGGCCGAGGCCATCGAGGTCGAGCGCGCAGCGCCGGGCCTGGCCGACGCCAAGGTGCGCGAAGTGACGGCAGCGGCCATCGAGCGCGAAGGCCTGGTGCAGGCCAAGATCATTGCCGAAAAGCTGATCGCCCAGGCGCGCGGCGAAGAGGAAAAGGGCCTGGCCGAAGTGCGCGTGATCGAGGCGCAGGCCGATGCCAACGAAAAGCTCGGCCTGGCCGATGCCAAGGTGCTGGAAGAGCGCCTGATGGCGCAGGCCCGTGGTGAAGCCCAGGTGGGCAACACCAAGGCGGTGGTGACCCGCGATGTGGGCCAGTCCGAAGCCGATGTGCTGCGCGACAAGCTGTTTGCCGAGGCCAAGGGTCTGACCGAGAAGTTCACGGCGCTCGCGTCGCTGTCCGACCAGGCCCGCTCGCACGAAGAGTTCCGCATGCAGCTGGAGAAGAACTTCGAGCAGGCGCTGGCTGCGATCGAGGCGAACAAGACCGTGGCGCAGGAGCAGGCCGAGGTGCTGTCGGCTGCGCTGTCCAAGGCCAATATCGACATCGTCGGCGGCGGTGGCGACTTCTTCAACAACTTTGCCAAGGCGCTGTCGGTGGGCAAGGCGGTCGAAGGTGTCTCGGCCAAGAGCCCCATCGTGCAGGAGCTGCTGCAAAAGTTCATCGGCGGCAAGGGCCTGCCCACGGATGCGCTGAGCAACCTGCTGGGCGGCGGCCAGGACAAGAAGAGCCTGCCGCCATCGGCGTCCGAGTCCTGAGTCCAGGCCTTGGCCTAGCCCGCCTGGCCCGGCGGCGCCCTGCGCGCCGCTGGGCGGGCCACTCCCATCGCAGGCCCCAGCCCCCGTGCTGGCCGGCCCTGCCCCACCGCATTCTCTGCCGCTCTAGCCATGTCCACTATCCCCACCAACGACCCACCGGACCGTTCTGCCGTTGACGACGCCGTCGCCAGCGGCGGCTCCTATGAAGTGCTGGCCAAGCGGCTCGATGCCCAGGGCCAGGCGCTGGAGACGCTGGCGCGCGAACTCAATGAAGCCCGGCTGGAAGAGTTTGGCCGCAGCCAGATGGAGGTCATCGCCCGCATGCGGGTGCGCACCGAAAACAACTGCCTGGGCCGCGATATCGCCCAGGTCGGCGGCTTTTTGCTGTTTGGCTACAACGTGTTCATGGGCCTCAAGCAGGAGACGCGCATCGAGGATGTGTTTGCGCTCTACCGCCTGCACGAGGGCGAGCAGGGCTACGAAGTCACGCCGGTCGAGCTCAAGGACAGCTTCCTGGGCATCCAGAGCTTTGTGCAGGATTTCCAGGAGCTCTACGCCTACTACAAGCACACCAAGCTGATGCAGCTGGCGGTGCGCGATGGCAAGCTGCTGGCCAGTTTTCAGATCGGCGAGCGCCTGGGCGATGTGCGGGTGTTCCGCTGGTCGGTCTCGCCCGATGGCCAGCAGATCCGCTACATCGACAACCGGGGCGAGCGCGATATCGAGCTGCCCGCCCCGCATGATTTTGAATGGCAGCGCGCCGGCCGCGAGCACCTGGTGCAGGGCCGCCATCCGCACATCAATATCTTGGACAAGGTGTTTGTCGAGACGCTCGATGGTGACCTGACGATCAAGGTCGAGAACAACACCAATGACGGCCTGGGCATCTACCGCGAGCCGGTGCAGGAGAAGAACCAGTCGCTCGATGACGCAGTGTTTGAATACGCGGCCGTCGGCAGCCTGGTGCTGCTCAAGATCCTGCCCTACCGCGAGGACCAGTGGCGCTACCTGGTCTACAACACCTTGTCGCGCCAGGTGCTGCGCATGGATGCGATTGGCGCGGCCTGCATCCAGCTGCCGCAGGACCACGGCATCATCTTCCCCGGCGGCTACTACCTGCAAAACGGCGAACACCGCGCCTTCGAGCAGAACATGCAGGGCATGCGCTACCGCCGCAGCATCCGCTCGCCCAATGGCGAGGATGTGCTCTATGTGTTCTACGAGCCCGAGAGCGGGCGCATGGCGCTGTTCAAGTACAACCTGATCGAGCGGGCGCTGCAGCCGCCCCTCATCGGCCACGGCTATGCGCGCATGGACGATGGCCGCATCGTCATCTTTGCTGCCGAGAGCAACGAGGCCTCGCGCGTGCACCCGATGCAGCTGTGGCGCACGCCCTTTGCGTCGGACGACTATGCCGCGCGACAGCCGCAAAAGGAAAGCGTGCTGGGCCGCATCGGCAATGCCGAGCTGGTCAGCGGCATTTCCGACCTGTACAGCGTGCGCAAGGAGATCGCCGCCACCGAGGTCTCGCTGCCGCGCTATGAGCGGCTGATCGACACGGCGCGGCGCCTCTTTGAGCGCTACCACTGGCTCAGCAGCGCGGGCATGCAGGCGCTGCACGAGAACCTTTTGGGCATCGTCGCCACCGGCGACGCGGTGCTCGACGAGTACGAAAAGGTCGAGAGCATCCGCCAGGCCTCGGCCAAGGCCATGGGCGAGGTCAGCAGCCGCCATGCGCAGCTGCTCAAGCAGATTCGCCTGTCCGACGGCGACAGCATCGATGCCTATGTGGGGGCGCTGACCGACCTGGCGGCCCTGCGCGGCCAGCTGCTGGCCACGCGCGAGCTGCGCTATGTCGATGCCGCAGCGATCGAGGCGATGGTGCAGACGGCCGACGAGGCCCAGGCCGAAGTCTCGCAGCGCACGGCCGGCTTTATTGCCACCGACGCCGCCATGCAGCCCTATGTGGAGCAGCTGCAGGCGCTGGACCAGCAGGCCCAGGCAGCGACCACGGTGGTGCAGCTGGCCGAGCCGCTGGCGCAGATGGCCCAGATGTCGGCCGCGCTCGATCTGCTGTCCGAGCTGATGGGCAGCCTCAAGATCGACGACGCCACCCAGCGCACGGCGGTGGTGGACCGCATCTCGTCCATCTATGCGCGCTTGAACCAGGTGCGCGCACGCGCCGAGCAGCGCAAATCCGGCCTGGGCAGCGCCGAGAACCTGGCCCAGTTTGCCGCGCAGCTGGCGTTGTTCTCGCAGAGCATCGTCAGCGGCCTGAACCTGGCCCAGACGCCCGAGAAATGCGATGAGCAACTGGCGCGCCTCTTGGTACAGCTCGAAGACATCGAGAGCCAGTTTGGCGAGCATGCGCAGTTTCTCTCGGACATCATCGCCAAGCGCGAAGAGGTGCTGGAGACCTTCGAGGCGCGCAAGCAGTCCTTGCAGGACGAGCGCCAGCGCCGCGCTCAGGGCGTGCTCGATGCCGCGCTGCGCATTGTGCAAGGCCTGCCCAAGCGCACCGAAAAGATCGCCAGCCCTGAGGCGCTGCATGCCTTTTTTGCCGGCGATCCGCTGATTGCCAAGCTCAAGGAACTGGCCGGGCGCCTGCGCGGCGAGCTGCAGGACCCCGTCAAGGCCGATGACATCGACGGCCGCATCAAGACGCTGCGCGACCAGGCCTTCCGCGCGCTGCAGGACCGCAATGATTTGTACGAGGGCGATGGCAAGCTGATCCGCCTGGGCCGCCACCGCTTCTCGGTGGGCAACCAGGACCTGGACCTGACCTTGCTGCCGCGCGACGGCCAGCTCTACCTGCACCTGGTGGGCACCGAGTACTTCGAGCTGGTGGACAACGCCGAGCTGGCCGGCCTGCAGGCCTACTGGGATGCCTCGTCGCCGGCCGAATCGGCCGAGATGTACCGGGGCGAGTACCTGGCGCTGGAGGTGGTGCAGGCCGTGCGCGCCGGGCGCGAAGGCTGGAGCCAGGACCGCCTGCGCCAGCTGCTGCCCGATGCGGAGGCGCTGACCCAGGCGATTCGCGAATTTTCTGCGCCGCGCTACCGCGACGGCTATGAGCGCGGCATCCACGACCATGATGCGGCCGTCATCTTGCAGGCGCTGGTGCCGCTGGCCGATGGCGCCGGTGTGCTGCGCCATGCGCCGCAGGCACGCAGCCTGGCGCTCTTGTTCTGGAGCCAGCAGGCCCATATCCAGCAGCCCCAGCTGGCCAGCAGCATTGCGCGCTGGCCCGAGCGCGCGCAGCAGGCCCAGGCCATGCAGCAGCTGCTGGGCAGCGAGACCGAGCGCCTGGCGCTGCAGACCGACATCATGGCCCAGCTGCGCGCCTTTGCGCAGGACCAGGGCCTGCTCGATGCACTGCTGCGCGCCGACCCGGCCAGCCCCTTGCTGGCAGCGGCCGCAATCGATGCGGGAGAGTGGGACAGCGAGGCCGACAACCTGCTGCGCGCCGCTGCCGATTACCTGCAGGCCGAGCTGGCGCACAAGGCGCTGCGCTTGCATTTCTCGGGCGCCAGCCAGGCGGTGGTGGCCGCGCTGCAGCAGGCGCTCAAGGCCGGCCCCAAGGAAGGCCTGCACTGGGCCGATCTGCAGCGCTACTGGGCGGGCGGCGAGGCCGGCCAGGCCAGCCGCGAGCGCGGCGCCGCGCCGCTGGCCCAGCGCTGGCGCAGCGCGCTGCACTGGCTGCAGACGGTGGCCCAGGCCGCCCCCGAGGCCGAGCGTGCCGCCTGGCTGCCTTACTGCAGCGAAGCGGCCGCCTGGCTGGTCTGCCAGAGCGAGCTACCGCACCAGGTCAGCAATGTGGATCTGCGCTGCGAGGTGCTGGGCCTGCTGGGCCAGCATGGCCGGGTGGATGCGGGCCGCATGCAGATTCAGCTCGACGAGCTGACCACGCGTGCGGCGCGCCACTACCGCCGCTACCTGCCGCAGTGGGAGCGCTACCAGGCGCTGCGCCAGCAGCTGCTGGGCGAGTACCGCGCGCGCTTCCGGCTCGAGGAGTTCAAGGCCCGGCCGCTGTCGTCCTTTGTGCGCAACCGCTTGATCAACGAGATCTACCTGCCGGTGATTGGCGACAACCTGGCCAAGCAGATCGGCGTCGTGGGCGAGAACAAGCGCACGGACCAGATGGGCCTGCTGATGATGATCTCGCCGCCTGGCTACGGCAAGACCACGTTGATGGAGTACGTGGCCAACCGGCTGGGCCTCATCTTCATGAAGATCAACGGCCCGGCGCTGGGCCATTCGGTGCGCTCGCTCGACCCGGCGCAGGCGCCCGATGCGACGGCGGCCAAGGAGCTCGAAAAGCTCAACCTGGCGCTGGAGATGGCCAACAACGTGATGCTGTACATCGACGATATCCAGCACACGCATCCCGAGTTTCTGCAGAAGTTCATCTCGCTGTCCGATGGCACGCGCCGCATCGAAGGCGTGTGGAGGGGCCAGACCAAGACCCATGACATGCGCGGCAAGCGCTTTTGCGTGGTCATGTCGGGCAACCCCTATACCGAATCGGGCGAGGTGTTCAAGATCCCCGACATGCTGGCCAACCGCGCCGATATCTACAACCTGGGCGATGTGCTGGGCGGCATGGACGAGGTCTTCAAGCTCAGCTATATCGAGAACAGCATGACCTCGAACGCGGTGCTCGCGCCGATGGCCACGCGCAGCCTGCAGGACCTGTACCTGCTGCTCGACCGGGTGCAGGGCAAGGAGGTGTCGGCCAATGCGCTGTCGCACGACTATGCGGCCGCCGAGCTGCGCGAGATGGAGGCGGTGCTCCAGCGCATGCTGCAGGTGCGCGAGCTGGTGTTCAAGGTGAACCAGCAGTACATCCACAGCGCCGCGCAGGACGACAGCTACCGCACCGAGCCGCCGTTCAAGCTGCAGGGCAGCTACCGCAACATGAACAAGCTCGCCGAGAAGATCACCCCGGTGATGAACGACGCCGAGATGGCGCAGATGCTGAGCGACCATTACCAGGGCGAGGCGCAGATGCTGACCGGTGGCGCCGAGGAGAACCTGCTCAAGCTCGCCGAGCTGCGCGGTAGCGCCGATGCGCAGGGCCAGGCGCGCTGGGCCGAGATCAAGGCCCAGTTCCAGCGCCAGCAGGCCGCTGGCGGCGCCAATGCCGATGCCGCCACCCGCGTGACCACCCAGCTGGTCGACCTGGTCGCCGCCACCCGTGCCATGGCCCAGGCCCAGCAGGCCCGCCACCAGGGCGACAGCGCCGCGCAAGAGGGCCTGCAGCGCATGCTGGCCCAATGGGGCCAGGCGCAAACGGCCGTGGGCCAGTCGCTCGACGGCATCCGCCAGGCGGTGCTGGACAGCGCGCCGGCGCCCCAGCCCGCGCGCCAGGCCGACGCGCCGCCGCTGGACCTGGCCGTGCAGCAGCTGGGCCAGCTGGTGCTGCAGTCGCTGCAGCCGGTGGTCGAGCACCTGGATCAGAGCCGGCGCCAGCAGCTGGGGCTGCACCGCGTGCTGATGCAGGTCGCCACCCGCATGCAAGAGCAGATCGACCAGCAGCGCGCCGGCCGCCAGCCGCTGCAGCCCACCTTGCAGGCCGACGATATCGACAAGGCCTTTGACCGCATGCAGGACCGCCGGCCACCGCGCTGAGCATCCCGGCGTCCCTGGCAGTTGCAGCTGCCAGGGACGTTGAAAGCATTGTTATCAGGTGCAAGCAGCGCCCTTGTCCTAGGTTCGGGCTCTCTCACCTGCCGATACACTGTGCCGATGCGCGCCTCCCCTCACTTTTCCTCTGCCCGCCAGGGCCTGCCACGCTGGTGGCTGCCGGCCCTGTGGCTGCTGCTGTGCGCCTGCTTGCTGCCATCGGCAGCGACGGCACAGTCGCTGACCTCGCTGGCGGGCCTGGGCGGCAGTTCATCGAGCAGCAGCAGCGATGAAGAGCGCGCCATCCAGGCGCAGCGCGAAGCCACGGCCACGGCCACGGCCGAGCAGGAGGCCGATGCGCTGACCCAGTCGCTCGAGCGCCTGCGCAGCCGCGTGCAGACACCCGCTGGTGCGCCCCCCGCACCACTGAGTGACCAGGAGCTGGGGCAGATACAGGCGCGCTGGGAAGAACGCGTGCCCGCCAATGCCAGCCAGGAAGTGCTGGAAAAGCTGCTCACCGACGAGCGCGAAGCGATTGCCGCGCTCAAGGCCGGCATCGAGAAATCGGCGGCCGAACAGGCCAACCTGGTGGCCCAGCCCGGCAATGGCCGCAGCGACCTGGCCAGCCTGCAGCAGCGCGTGCAGGAGACAGCGACGCCGGTGACGGCCGAGCCGGGAGAATCGAAGGCGCTGACCCAGGCGCGCCAGCAGCGCCGCAGCGCCGAACACCGCCGCGCCACGCAGGAGCTGGCGCTGCGCCAGGAAGAGCAGTCGACCATCGAGACCCGCCAGCGCCTGCTCGATGTGCAGCTGCAGACCCAGCGCCGCGAGCTGCTCGAGCGCACGCCGCGCGTGGCCTGGCTGAACCAGCGCATTGCCGACCGCGCCCGCCAGCAACTCGAGCAACAGGTGCAGCAAACGCAGGCCGCCGAGAACGACACGGCCGAGGCCTCAGCTGCCGTGCGCGAGCTGGCGCAGCAAAATAGCGCGCTGGCTGCCCAGATCCTGGCGCACAACGACCGCCTGGTCAAAGAGCGCCAGGACCTGGCGAGCGACGAATACCGCCAAAGCCAGCTGGCCTCGGCCTTGCGCGACACGCAGGCGCGCCTGCGCCTGGGCGGCAGCGCATCGGTGGGCCAGTGGCTGTGGAAGCAGCGCGTGGCGCTGCCCACCGTCAACACCATCCAGTCGCGCCGCAAGGCGACCTTGCGGCAGCTGGCCGAGCTGCGGCTGGCGCTGTTCAATGCCAGCGAGCGGCGCTTCAGCCTCAACGGCACGGCCACGGGTGGCGGCAACTCGGGCATGACCACGCGCGGCAGCAGCCAAAGCACGGCCTTGTGGACCAAGCAGGCCGCGCTGATTGACCAGCTCCAGCCCTTGCTGCTGCGGCGTATCGCGGTGCTGGAGCAGACCGATGCCGCGCTGCAATCGACCTTGAACAGCGGCAACGCGCTGCGCCAGGTGATGGACAAGGAGCTGCTGTGGTTCCCCAGCCATCTGGCAATGGGCGGCGCCTGGCTGGACGAATGGCGCTCGGTGCTGCGCAGCTCGGACGGCGCCGCACTGGAGCAGGGCGCCAGCGCCTCGCCCTGGAACACCGCGCGGGCGCTGGGCGCGAGCATGCTGCGCAATCTCTGGATCTATGCCGGCATCTTTGCCGGCGTGCTGCTGCTGCTGGGCCTGCGCCGCTATGCCTTGCAAAAGCTGCAGGCGATTGCCACGCAGGTCGACAACTTCTCGCAGGACCACTTTGGCCTGACCTTGATGGCGCTGGGCTGGAGCCTGCTGTATGCACTGCCCTGGAGCTTTGCCACGGCCGCGCTGGGCACCCTGCTGCAATCGACGGCAGCGCCGGTGGCGCTCGAGCCGCTGGGCCAGGCGCTCGAGCAGCTGAGTGCCTTTGTCTTTGTCGTGACCCTGCTCAACGTGCTGTTCCGCCCCTGCGGGCTGGCGGTGGCGCATTTTGGCTGGCCGCGTGAGCGCGTGCAGGTGCTGCGCCAGATGGTGCTGCGCGCCACCTGGCTGATCGTGCCCATCGATCTGCTGGGCGGTCTGGCCTTCTTCAGCCACGATGATTCGGCGATCAGCACCTGGGGCCGCATGTGCCTGCTGGTGCTGACCCTGGGCCTGGGCTGGATGGCCTTGCGCTACCTGCGCCAAAGCCTGCGCAAGCAGCGCCCGGGCCTGCGCTGGAGCCAGGTGGTGAGCGTGGCCGTGCTGCTGGTGCTGGCCGTGACCCTGGTGGGCATTGGGCTGGGCTATGTCTACACCGCCACCGAAGTGATCCAGGCGCTGCTGAGCAGCTTTGTGTTTCTTGCAGCGGCCGAGGTGCTGGTCAGCCTGCTGCGGCGCTGGCTGCTGCTGGGCGAGCGCCGCCTGGCGCTCAACCGCCTGCGCGCCGCGGCCTTGCAGCGCCAGGCGGCCAATGCGGCAGCGGCGGCCGATGCCGCCACTGGTGGCGGAACTGCCCCCACGGCCAACAACAATGCCGCCGATGAGCAAAGCCAGATGGCGCTGGTCACCGTCAGCACGCAGGCGCACCGCCTACTGGGCCTGCTGCAGCGGGTGCTGGTGGCGCTGAGCCTGGTGTACGCCTGGTCGCCGGTGCTGCCGGCGCTGCTGCGCTTTGAGGGCGTGGTGCTGTGGTACACCACCAATACCGAGGCCAGCGGCATTGCCCGCCCCGCGCCGGTGAGCCTGATGGACCTGCTGGTGGGCGCGCTGATCCTGCTGATGACCTTCAGCCTGACGCGCAACCTGCCCGGCCTGGTCGAGGTGGTGTTCTCCAGCACGCGCCGGGTCAGCAGCTCGGACCGCTACACGATGGCGACCTTGGCGCGCTACGGCATCACGATTGCCGGCACGGTCAGCGCGCTGTCCTTGCTGGGCCTGCGCTGGAGCCAGCTGCAGTGGATGGCCGCCGCGCTGACCGTGGGTCTGGGTTTTGGCCTGCAGGAGATCTTTGCCAACTTTGTCTCGGGCCTGATCCTGCTGGTCGAGCGGCCCTTCCGGGTCGGCGATGTGATCACCATCAACCAGCACACCGGCACCGTCACGCGCATCCGCACGCGCGCGACCACGGTGCTGGATTTCGACAACCAGGAAATCGTCATCCCGAACAAGACCTTCATCACCGGCCAGGTGACGAACTGGACCTTGAGCGACGATGTGACGCGCCTGATCATCGATGTCTCGGTCGCGCACGGCAGCGATCCGGCCGAGGTGCAGCGCATGCTGCTGGCGATTGCGGCCGAGCACCCCAAGGTGCTGCGCGAGCCCGAGGCCAACTGCTGGTTCATGGCGCTCGAAGGCCAGGGCCAGAAGTTCGAGCTGCGCGTCTATGTGGGTGCGGTGGACGACCGCCTGCCGGTGCGCAACGACCTCAACCGCAGCATCAACGCGCGCCTGAAGGCGGCCGGCATTGCGGTGGCCTTCCCGCAGATGGACATCCATGTGCGCGATCTGCCGCCAGCCGCTGCTGCAGCGCAGGAGACGCAGGGCGCTTAAGGCGTTTGGGAGGCTGCCTGCACCAGCGCCACAAAGCGCTTGGCGGCCAGGCCCATCGGGTGCTCCTTGGACCAGACCACATCCACATAGAGCTGGGCGCCATTGCTGAGGTTGGCAAACTCCATCGCCACCAGCGCGCCCGATTGCAGCAGCGGCGCCACCAGCGGCTGGGGCAGCCAGCCCCAGCCAATGCCGGCGCTGACCATCTGCAGGGCGGCCACATGGTTGTCGGTACGCCAGACATCGCGGGCATAGACCAGGCGCTCATGGTCCAGCGACCAGTCGCGGCTGGCAACGATGATCTGGCGCGTATTGGTCAGGTGGTGCTCGCGCAGCTGGGGCCGGGCGGCCTCACCGGGCGCAGGAGCCTGGCCCAGCGCCTGCATCAGCGGGTGGCTGGGGGCGATGACCGCCAGCAAGGTCTCGGTCGCCACTTCCTGGAAACCCTCGCGGCCGTCAAGGCTCGGCCGCTCAAACACCAGCGCCAGCTGCGCGCGGCCGCTGTGCAGCATGGTCAGCGCATCGGCCTGGGGGGCCGTGAGCACCTCGACGGCCAGCTGCGGGTACTCCTGCGCCAAGGCGGCCAGCGGCGCAGCCCAGGGGGCTGAGAGCAGCTCCGGGGCCATCACCAGGCTCAGCCGCGACTCCAGCCCTTGCTCCAGCGCCAGCGCATGGGCGTTGAGCTGCTGCAGCTGCGCGGCCAGCAGGCGCGCCTGTGGTTCCAGCGCCAATGCGGCGGGCAGCGGCCGGGGCTCGCGCCCTTCGCGCGCGAACAGCGGCATCTGCAGCTCGGCTTCGAGCTGGGCGATCTGCATGCTGACGGCCGAGGGCACCTTGCCCAGCGCCCGGGCTGCGGCCGAGAAGCTGCCATGGTCAAGCACGGCCAGCAGGGTCTGGATGGTGTCCGAGTCAAAGGGGGCGAAGGCACTGCGCATTGATGTATCAATTTTTCTGAAAGATTCTGACTTATGTTATCAGTTCATGACACATAAGATAGCGCCCTATGTCAGTTCAAAAAATACACAACAGCCCTTGGTCTCTGCAGGGGCCCATGCGGCGCGTGGTC
Organism: Comamonas sp. MYb69; assembly: GCF_037479315.1. NCBI lineage: Bacteria > Pseudomonadati > Pseudomonadota > Betaproteobacteria > Burkholderiales > Comamonadaceae > Comamonas > Comamonas sp. MYb69. The sequence continues at coordinate 109,118 of NZ_JBBGZG010000002.1, read as the reverse complement.
TATGTGGCCCTGTACGAGGCCATCGCCATCGTGGCCGCCACGGCAGGCCTGTCGGCCCTCTCGGGCCAGGGCGCGGCGCACTCCGGTGTCGTGGCCGCTGCCTCGTCGGCCATCGCGATTCTGTGGAATGTCGTCTGGAACCATTTGTTCGAGCGCTGGGAGGCCACCCAGCCCACCCGTGGGCGTGGCCTGGGCCGTCGCATTGCACATGCGCTGGGCATGGAAGGCGGTCTCGTCTTCATGCTCGTGCCGCTGTTTGCCTGGTGGTTCGAGGTCAGCCTCTGGGATGCGCTGGTGATGGACATCGGCCTGCTGCTGTTCTTCCTGGTCTACACCTTTGTGTTCAACTGGTCGTTCGACCGCCTGTTTGGCCTGCCGCAATCGGCACAGTAAGGGTCTGAAAAAGCAACGGGGCGCCGTGTTACCACTGGCGCCCCGTTGCTGTTAATGGCTGTGCTTTAGCGCAGCCAGGCAATCATCAGCTGCAGCACAAAGGCATTGATGATGTCGATAAAGAACGCGCCCACCAGTGGCACGATCAGGAAGGCCTTGTGCGAGGGCCCGTACTGGCTGGTGATGGCCTGCATGTTGGCCACAGCCGTGGGCGTGGCGCCCATGCCAAAGCCGCAGTGGCCGGCGGCCAGCACGGCGGCATCGTAGTTGCGGCCCATCGTGCGGAAGGTGATGAAAACGGCAAACAGCGCCAGCGCCACGGTCTGCACGGCCAGGATGAGCATCAGCGGCCCGGCCAGATCGGCCAGCTCCCAGAGCTTGAGTGACAGCAGCGCAATGGCCAGGTAGATCGACAGGCCGGCGTTGCCAAACACGTCGATGGCGCGGTCAAACACCTTGAAGCCAAAGCCGTAGTCCAGCACATTGCGGATCACCACGCCGCCGCCCAGCGCCCAGACAAAGGTGGGCAGCTGCAGCATCGTGCCCTGGGTGGCGCTGGTCATGAACTCGGCAAAGGCCAGGCAGCCGGCAAACAGCGCCAGGGTCTCGATGGCGGCCTCGGCAGTGATCAGGCGCGGGGCGGTATTGGGCGTCTCGAAATTGGCGACCTGGCTGCTGTCGTTGTTTTCGGTGTGTTCGCTTACTTCTTTCTCAGTTATTGTGCGTGGCTGGGCCAGCTGGTGGCGGGTAATCAGGCGCTTGGCCAGGGGGCCGCCCAAGAGGCCGCCGATGACCAGGCCAAAGGTGGCGCAGGCAATGCCCAGCGCGGTGGCGCCGCTCAGGCCGTATTGGTTCTCCAGCACCGAGCCCCAGGCGCCAGCGGTACCGTGGCCGCCCAGCAAGGTGATCGAGCCCGCGACCAGGCCAATGAGCGGGTCCAGCCCCAGCAGGGTGGCCAGGCCCACGCCGACACCGTTTTGCACAAAGATAAACGCGATGATCACGCCCAGAAACACCACCAGGCCCATGCCGCCCTCACGCAGCTTGGCAAAGTTGGCGCTCAGCCCGATCGACGAGAAGAACACCAGCATGAAGCTGGTCTGCATCGCGTTGGCAAAGGCGAGGGTCAGGCCGGTGGCCTGGTGCAGCGCAAAGATGATGGCTGCCACCACCAGGCCGCCGGAGACGGGCTCGGGGATATTGAAGTCGCGCAGAAAGCGGATATGCCGCGTCAGCCACTTGCCCAGCAAGAGCACGAGGACGGCAAAGATCAGGGTGTAGTAAGCACTGAAACTCAGATGCAAGGGAATTCTCCTCAAAGAGCAGGCCTGGACCTGTTTGAAAACAGAAAGCCGGTGTTGACTATGGGTTGGTGTTTTTTGCCGGCAAAGCGCTGCAATATGGGTGAATGCCGAAGCATCGTCTGATTGAATAGGGCTATAACCAACAACGGTGAGTGGTGTTTGCGGCTATGGACAAGTCCCCCTGCCTGTGCTCCAGCGGCCGGCCTGGCTTAAAATGCAGGGCCTTGTCCCAAGGAGCGCTGCAGCAGGCCGGTGGTACCCCATCGCAGGCCTGTCAGGCTTGGGGCAGGTCGACGGGCATGCACGGCATGGCCCGCATCAACGGCGCTCACCTGTTCTGTCTCTGTTTTCTGGTTTTCACAGGTGAGCCCCATGTCCGCGTCTGCTGCCCCCGTTTCTGTTCCTCCCATGCGCCTGTCGGGCCTGGAGCCCGTGTTTGTTGGCGAGGACAGCCTGTTTGTCAACGTGGGCGAACGCACCAATGTGACGGGCTCCAAGGCCTTTGCGCGCCTGATCCTGAATGAGCAGTACGAAGAGGCGCTGGCCGTTGCGCGCCAGCAGGTGGAAAACGGCGCCCAGGTGATCGATGTCAACATGGACGAGGCCATGCTCGACAGCAAGGCCGCGATGGTGCGTTTTCTGAACCTGATCGCCTCCGAGCCCGATATCGCCCGCGTGCCCATCATGGTCGACAGCTCCAAATGGGAGGTGATCGAGGCGGGCCTGCGCTGCATCCAGGGCAAGGGCATCGTCAACTCCATCTCGATGAAGGAGGGCGTGGACGAATTCAAGAAACACGCGCGCCTGGTCAAGCGCTATGGCGCCGCTGCCGTGGTCATGGCCTTTGACGAAAAAGGCCAGGCCGATACCTACGAGCGCAAGATCGAGATCTGCGAGCGCGCCTACCGCATCCTGGTCGACGAGGTCGGTTTCCCGCCCGAGGACATCATCTTCGACCCCAACATCTTTGCCGTGGCCACCGGCATCGAAGAGCACAACAACTACGGCGTGGACTTCATCGAGGCCACGCGCTGGATCAAGCAGAACCTGCCCGGCGCCAAGGTGAGCGGCGGCGTGTCCAACGTGTCGTTCTCGTTCCGCGGCAACGACCCGGTGCGTGAAGCGATCCACACCGTGTTCCTGTACCACGCGATCCAGGCGGGCATGGACATGGGCATCGTCAACGCCGGCATGGTCGGCGTCTATGACGACCTCGAGCCGGTGCTGCGCGAGCGCGTCGAAGACGTGGTGCTCAACCGCCGCCCCGACGCCGGCGAGCGCCTGGTCGAAGTGGCCGACAGCGCCAAGAGCGGTGCCAAGGACGACAGCAAGAAGCTGGAATGGCGCGGCACGCCCGACAGCCCCAAGACGGTGAATGAGCGCCTGTCGCATGCGCTGGTGCATGGCATCACCGACTTCATCACCGAAGACACCGAAGAGGCCTACCAGGCCATCGTGGTGCAAGGCGGCGGGCGCCCGCTGCATGTGATCGAAGGCCCGCTGATGGACGGCATGAACATCGTCGGCGACCTGTTTGGCGCCGGCAAGATGTTCCTGCCCCAGGTGGTCAAGTCGGCCCGCGTGATGAAGCAGGCCGTGGCCCACCTGGTGCCCTATATCGAAGAGGAAAAGCGCCAGCAGGAAGCGGCGGGCATCGATGTATCGAGCAAGGGCAAGATCGTCATCGCCACCGTCAAGGGCGATGTGCATGACATCGGCAAGAACATCGTCACCGTGGTGCTGCAGTGCAATAACTTCGAGGTCATCAACATGGGCGTGATGGTGCCCTGCCACGAGATCCTGGCGCGGGCCAAGGCCGAGGGCGCGGACATCATTGGCCTGTCGGGCCTGATCACGCCCAGCCTCGAAGAGATGCAGTATGTGGCCGGCGAGATGCACAAGGACGACTATTTCCGCATCAAGAAGATCCCGCTGCTGATTGGCGGCGCCACCTGCTCGCGCGTGCACACCGCCGTGAAGATCGCCCCCAAGTACGAAGGCCCCGTGCTTTACGTGCCCGATGCCTCGCGCAGCGTGAGCGTGGCCCAGAGCCTGCTGGGCGAGAACAAGGACCGCTACCTGCAGGAGGTGGAGGCCGACTACGACAAGGTGCGCACCCAGCACGCCAACAAGAAAAAGACCCCGCTGTGGACCCTGGCCCAGGCCCGCGCCAATGCCACCCCGGTGGACTTTGCCGCGCACCCGCCCGTCACGCCCCGCGTGCTGGGCCGCCGCGTGTTCAAGAACTTTGACCTGGCCGAGATCGCCCAGTACATCGACTGGGGCCCGTTCTTCCAGACCTGGGACCTGGCTGGTCCGTACCCTGCCATCCTGGACGATGAGGTCGTCGGTGTGGAGGCGCGCAAGGTGCTGGCCGATGCCCAGGCCATGCTCAAGAAGATCATCGAAGGCCGCTGGCTGCAGGCCAATGGCGTGATGGGCCTGTTCCCCGCCAACCGCGTGGGCGACGACATCGTGTTCTACACCGATGAGTCGCGCAGTACCGAGTTGCTGACCTGGTACGGCATGCGCCAGCAAACCGAGAAGCAGGCGGTGGACAACGTGATGCGCCCCAGCCGCTGCCTGGCCGACTTTGTCGCCCCCAAGGAATCGGGCATCGGCGATTACGCCGGACTGTTTGCCGTCACCGCCGGTATCGGTGCCGAGAAAAAGGACAAGGAATTTGAAGCCGCGCTGGACGACTACAGCGGCATCATGTTCAAGGCCCTGGCCGACCGCCTGGCCGAAGCCTTTGCCGAATGCCTGCACCTGCGCGTGCGCCAAGACCTGTGGGGCTATGCCGCCGATGAGCAGCTGAGCAACGAGGAACTCATCAAGGAAAAATACCAGGGCGTGCGCCCCGCCCCCGGCTACCCCGCCTGCCCGGACCACACCGCCAAGATCGACCTGTTCAAGGCGCTGGATGCCGCCGACATCGGCATGCACCTCACCGAGAGCCTGGCGATGTTCCCCGCCTCCAGCGTCAGCGGCTTCTACCTGGGCTACCCCGAAGCTGTCTACTTCAATGTCGGCGAAATCGGCGAAGACCAGCTGGCCGATATGGCCCAGCGCCGGGGCATGAACATCGAAGTGCTGCGCCGGGCGCTGGCGCCGAATTTGGCGTAAATACAAGCCATAGGCTGTAAAACGGAAATACAAACTAAGACTTGTATTTTCGGAATACAGCCTATGGGTTGTGGCCTCACAATAGCTGCTCCTGAGTTACTGTGAATGGGGAGTACGCATGGATGAATTCATCGTCCACACCAGCCGGCAACTACCGATATTTCTGAGCGCTTTTCGCAAGGCGGCGAAGCTCACCCAGGCAGATGTGGCCATGCGCATGGGGGTGACCCAGCAGACGGTCTCTGCGATGGAACGCAATCCCAAGGCGGTCAGCGCTGAACGCTTGATGAAACTCCTGAGCGTTCTGGGCGTCGACCTGGTACTGCGGTCACACCCGGAACCGCGCGACTATGCCGGCTCTGAACTCCGGTCACTGGATGATTGGTAAAGCGCGGTTGAGGAACTGCTCGGCGTCTATTCCAACCCTCAACCCGCCAAAACCGCCTCCAGATTCGCACGCAGCGCCGTAGCGCGCTCCGGCACCCTTGGCAGCGCCGATTGGGCGATCGATTGCGCCAGTGCAGCCTCACCCAACAGGACGGCGACCCGGGCCCAGATGAGCAGGTGGGCGGGGTGCATGTCCGTGTCCTGCGCCGCCAGCCGGGCGGCATCTAGAAACGATGCAGGGTAGTCGCTGGAGGGGGCAAAAAAGGCCTGCGACTGCCGCTGCCATTCCGACACCAGAAAGGCCACCGATTCGGCCGCATCCTGTGCGCTGGCGCCGTAGGCAAACTCGGCGTCTGTGGCGTTGCGAAAACCGGCGATGACCGAGCCGCGCCAGGCGCAGTCATGGTCGCGCATGGTTTGCGGCGCGGGCAGGGTGCCGCCGGCCACATCGCCCAGCGCCAACAGATGGGCGCCCAGGTTGACCTGGAACACCGCACTGCGCGGGCGGTGCTGGACCTCAACGACATGCACCACCCCACCGTCCAGCACCCGCCGGGCGATATCGCCCTGGCGGACAAAGCCTTCGGCCACAAGCTGCGGGAAGAACTGCGCGCGCAGTGCGCTGGTGGTGGTTTTGCGGTCCATGGCGGGTGGCTCTTGGGGGATGGGGCGGCAGGTGCAGACATCGGCTGTGCTGCGCTCCCCTGCTTATAAAGCCTTTTGGGCGTTTTGGGCGATGTGCTTTGTCGTCGAATCGTACATGCGAAATCTACATATCGATTGAATGAAATCGTCGTTGTCCAACGACGGTCTGCGTTCCTACACTGGGCCTCCAATCAACGTTTCGCTGGCCCGGGCATGGTGCCCTGGCGTGGGATCTCAGAAAGCATAGCTATGAAAAACAAGGCATGGGCGATGGTGGCGACCGCTGCGGTGGCAGCGCTGGCATCGGGGGCGGTGTGGGCCGATCGCCTGCAGGATATCAAGCAGGCGGGGGTGCTGCGTGTGGCGGCCTTTGATGCCAATCCACCGTTTGGTTTTGTCGATCCCAAGACGCGCAAGATCGTGGGCCTGGATGTGGACTATGCACAGGCCTTTGCGCAGCGCCTGGGGGTCAAGCTGCAACTGGTGCCAACCAACCCGGCCAACCGCGTGCCGCTGCTGCTGTCGAATAAGGTCGACCTGGTGCTGGCCAATTTCACGATCACCGACGAGCGTGCCAAGCAGGTGGGCTTCAGCGTTCCCTACTTTGCCTCGGGCACGCAGTTCATCGCGGCCAAGGGCACGCTGACCTCGCCCGAGCAGCTGAACCAGCTGCGCATCGGTGTGGACAAGGGCACGACCAATGAGATCGTGCTGCGCGAGAAGCACCCGCAGGCGACCTTGGTGGCCTATGACGACACACCGTTTGCGTTCACCGCGCTGCGCAATGGCAATGTGCAGGCCATCTCGCAAGACGGCCCCAAGCTGGTCGGCCTGCTGGCCACCATCAAGGACAAGAAGGAGCGCGACAAGTGGGAGGTGCCGGCGTTCACGATCTCGAGCGACTACATCGGCGTGGGCATTCCCAAGGGGGAGGCGGCGCTGACGGACTTTGTCAACACTGCGCTGAAGGAGCTGGAGGCCAGCGGGCAGGCCGGCAAGATCTATGACACCTGGTTCGGGCCGCAGAGCGCCACGCCGCTGGTGCGCAATTTCAAGATCGGCGACAAGCCTTAACAGCACAGGTAGGGCACAACCCCGCGTCTGAGAAGGCGCGGGGCTGTGCCTTTTGGGGTCGGTGTTTATGCAATTTTTGATGTCCTGGCTGGAGCCGCTGTGGCCGCATCTGCTGGCGGGCAAGTACTGGCGCTGGCTGCTGGAAGGTTGGTGCACGACGGTGCTGGCCTCGCTGCTGGTGATTGCGGCGTCCACGGTGCTGGGCATAGGCTTTGCGGTGGCGCGCAGCGCGGCCTGGGCACCGCTGCGCTGGCTGGCGCTGGTCTACCTGTCGGTGTTTCGCAATACGCCGCTCTTGGTGCAGCTGTTCTTTTGGTACTTTGGCGTGCCCAGCCTGCTGCCACCGGCCTGGATGGCCTGGCTCAACCAGGCGCACAGCCTGGCGCTGGGGCCGTTCAGTCTGGTCTGGCCTTCGCTGGAGTTTGTCTCGGCCTGCATCGGCATGGTGTTCTATGCGACGGCCTATGTGGGCGAAGAAGTGCGCGCCGGCATCAACAGCGTGCCCGCCAGCCAGAGCCAGGCGGCGCGTTCGCTGGGCATGGTCGGCTGGCAGCTGCTGCGCCATATCGTGCTGCCCCAGGCGCTGGCGCGGGTCATCTCGCCGCTGATGGGCCAGTACATGAACATCGTCAAAAACACCTCGCTGGGCATGGCCATTGGCCTGGCCGAGCTGTCGTACCGGGCGCGCCAGGCGGAGGCCGAGACCTTCCAGTCCTTCCAGGTCTATGGCATCACCACCTTGCTCTACATCGTGCTGATCATCGGGCTGGAGCTGCTCAGCCAGCAGCTGGCCCAGCGCCGCCGCTGGGGCCGGGTGGAGGTGAGGCGCACATGAACTTTGCTGCACTGGGTGATGACTGGCTCTACCTGCTGGTCGGCACCTTTCCCGAAGGGCCGCCGGGCGGCGCCTTGCTGAGCCTGATCCTGAGCGCGGTCTCCGGCCTGCTTTCTGCCGTGCTGGGGCTGGCGCTGGGCATTGCGCTGGTGATGGGGCGGGGCCGGGCCTTGCAGTGCCTGCGGGTGCTGCTGGGTTTTTTGCGCGCCACTCCGGTGCTGCTGCTGATCTTCTGGATTTATTTTTTGCTGCCGGTGCTGTTCAAGCTGGATGTGCCGGGCAGCTTCTCGGTGGTCTGTGCGCTGTCGCTGGTCAGCGGCGCCTACCTGGCCCATGGCGTGGCCGCTGGCCTGCAGGCGATTGCGCCGGGCCAGTGGGATGCGGGCGCGGCGCTGGGCCTGACGCGCTGGCAGGTGCTGCGCAGCCTCATCCTGCCCCAGGCGCTGGCGGTGATGCTGCCCTCGTTTGTGAACCAGTGGGTGACCCTGATCAAGGACAGCTCGCTGGCCTATATCGTCGGCGTGGGCGAGCTGTCCTTTTTGTCCACCCAGGTCAATGCGCGGCTGATGGTGCACCCGGCCGAGGTGTTCCTGCTGGTGGGCGCGATCTACTGGCTGATGTGCTCGGCGCTGAACCTGCTGGCCTGGGCGCTGGCGCGGCGCAGCCAGCCGCATTTGGTACGCTGAGTTGGCACGCTGATGCGGGCATGAAAAAAGGACGCCAGGCGTCCTTTTGGGGGTGAGCACTGCTGCGCCGTGCTTACTGGTTCTTCAGCTCGGTGATGTAGGCATCGCGGGCCTGTACGCCCGTCGGGGTGAAGTCGGTGAACACGCCGTCGATGCCCAGGCGGTAGTAGGCCAGGAACTCCTGCACCGGGTCACCCTTGTAGATGCCGGCCAGGCGGCCCGCTTCGTTGCGGAAGGTGAAGCTGTGCACGATCAGGCCGGCCTTGTGGGCGTTGGCGATCAGGCCGGTGTCCTTCAAGGTGTTGACGTCCTTCAGGCCCGAACCATCCTTGTAGGGCACGACGGAGTGGGCCAGGATCTGGGGCTTCCAGGGGCCGATGCCGTCGGCATAGGTCTTGATCTCGGCCAGGCCGGCCGGGGTCTGCATCACGGCAAAGGTGCGGGCATCGCCAGCCAGGGTCCAGCTGTAGGGGCGGCCGCTGATGAAGGTCCATTCATCGGTGGTGATGTAGACCATCGAGCCGTCCTTGAGGTCGAAGTCATTGCCATCGATCAGCTGCACGCCCTTGGCCTTCATGCCGGCCTTGCGCAGGTACTTGAGGCTCTCGGGGTCAAAGCTCTGGATGTAGACGGCCGAGTCCTTGCTGTTGAGCTTGTTCTTCTCGAGCAGCGCCATCACGGCGTCTTCAAACGGGTGGCTGCCGCTGCCGCAACCATTGGCGATCGCCTGCTGGTTGTTCCAGTAGGGGTTCTTGGTTTCGGCATACACGGGGATGGTGCGGCCCAGCGACTTGCCCTTGGCCGCTGCGATGTCGATCACATCCTGGGCGCTGATCAGCGGCAGCTTGCCGTTCCACTCGGTGGGGCGGTCGGCGCGGTTGTCCAAGGTGGTACCGGCAATCCAGTCGCGCAGCTCCTGCATCGTGAAGTCACTGATCGACCAGTCATTGCTGTGGTCTTCGCCGTCGACGATCAAGGCCTTGAGCACCGATTTCTGGTTGCCCGGCTCGACCAGGTCCGTCAGGTACTGGCTGGGGCCGTTGGCCGGAATGGCGGGGTACTTCACATCGACCAGCACGCCGGGCATGGTGCGCTTGCGGGCTGCCACGGCGGCATTGGTCTTGGCTACGTCGGCGATGTTGGTGCTGTCGCTCAGCCAGGCGTTGTGGCGTGCCACCAGCTGGCAGTCACGCGTCATGTGCATGTCCAGCTCCAGCATGTCGGCGCCGGCATCGGCCGCCTTTTCGTAGGCCATGCGGGTCTGCTCGGGGTACATGCCCGAGTAGCCACGGTGGGCGATCACCTGGGGCTGCTTGCCGTCCAGGGTCTTGAAGCTGGGATCATCATCGCCGCCGCCACAAGCGGTCAGCAGCAGTGCGCCGCACAGGGCAGAGCCCAGCGCAGCCAGGCGAAATGTGGGTTGGTGTGTTGTCATCGTCCGTTGTCCCCAGGGTTGGTGAATCAGCAAGTGGATGGATGCTGCGGGGTCGGTATGACGGCACGGTGACAATGTAAAGCACGCGTCTGCGGCTCACAACAGGCGAGGTGTGCGGGCACTTGGCAGCTGTTGCTGCCGCCTGTAGAGAACACCCCCATCAACCGCTGCAGGCATCCAATTCCATGCACCAGCGTAGTGCAAGGCTGGGGGCTGGCCCAGTGTTTTCGATGCTGCAGCGCGGCAACTGTGGTGTTCTGTCCAATCGCCGATCAGGCGCGGCCCAACCACCAGACCAGGCCCAGCGCCAGCGCGGCGGGCACGGCGAAGTTGACGAGCAAGATGGGCAGCTCCTGCGCGACGGTGTAGCCGGCCTTGTGGACGCCGACCCACATATTGACCAGCACCACGCCCAGCCAGGCGGGGATGAAGTATTTGGCGGCGAGCATGATGCTGGCCGCATCGGCGCCCCAGAGCTTGCCCAGCAGGGCAAAGACGGCCAGCAGCAGCAAGCCGGTCAGCATGACCAAAATCATATGCATGGGCAACTCCTTGTGGTGGTGGGAGGGCGGCGCCCTCCCGGCCTTATTTTGTCGTATAGCCGCCGTTGATCAGAATCGTCTGGCCGGTGATCCACCAGCCATCGCTCACCAGGTGGCGCACAAAGGGCACCACGTCTTCGATGTCGGTCAGCCCCGTCTGGCTGAACGGCGACAGCGCCGCTGCGCTCTTGTGGTAGGCCTGCGCGTCGGCGCTTTCCTGGCCGTAGAAGAAGGGCGTGTCCATGGGGCCGGGGCCGACGGCGGTGACCGAGATGCCGCGTGCGCCCAGCTCCTTGGCCGCTGCGCGGGTGTAGTGCTCCACCGGCGCCTTGGTGCCCGCGTAGGAGGAATAAAACGGCGTGAACGCGCCCAGCAGCGAGGTGACCAGGGTGCAGATCTTGCCGCCATCATTCACCTGCTTGCCGGCCTCTTTCAGGAAGAAGAACGCAGCCTTGTTGTTGACCGCATCCATCTCGTCAAACTCGGCCTCGCTGATCTCGGACATCGGCTTTTTCAGCACCTTGCCCACGGTGTTGATCGCGATGTCGGGGCGGCCCAGCGCGGCCACGGTGTCGGCAAACAGCTTCTCCACAGCGGCGGCCGTGGTCAGGTCGCCTTGCAGGATCACGGCCTTGGTGCCCAGCTTTTGCAGCGCTGCCAGCGTCTGCTCGGCATCGGCCTTGCTCGCTGCGCTGTTGTAGTGGATGGCCACGGCCTTGGCGCCATGCTGGACAAAGTCGGTGGCCAGCAGGCCGCCCAGGTTCTTGGCGCCGCCGGCGATCAAAACGGTCTTGCCCTGCAGGCTGTGTTGGGGTTTGGACATGAAAAGCTCCTGGGGATAGGTCAGAGCTGTTCAGCGTAATTGGTCATGAAACAAAGATAAATATAGAATTTATTCCATGTTTATCCAGAATTTACTAACAATGAATGCGCAGGATCCGGGCCATGGACCGCATTGACCTGCTGCGCATCTTTTTGCGCGTCGCCGCGACCGGCAGCTTTTCCCAGGCCGCCGACCAGCTGGCGCTGCCCCGGCCCACGGTGTCGCTGGCGGTGCAGCAGTTGGAAACCCGGCTGGGCGCGCGCCTGCTCCACCGCACCACGCGCAAGGTGGCGCTGACGCTGGACGGCCAGGCGCTGGTGGACAGCGCCAGCAGCCTGGTCGATGAGATGCAGGACCTGGAGCAGCGCTTTCGCCCGCAGTCGCATGCGGTGGCCGGGCGCCTGCGCATCGATGTGCCCAGCCGTGTGGCGCGGCTGATCGTCGCCCCGGCATTGCCGGCGCTGCTGGCGCAGCACCCGGGGCTGGAGGTGGATCTGGGCTCCAGCGACCGGGCGGTGGACCTGGTGCAGGAGCACATCGACTGCGCCTTGCGTGTGGGCCCGCTGGCCGACAGCTCGCTGGTGGCCAAGGCGCTGGGCAGCATGGCGCTGATCAACTGCGCCAGCCCCGCCTACCTGGCCCGGCAGGGCAGGCCGCAGACTCCGGCCGATCTGGCAGCGCACCAGAGCGTGCACTACAACTCACCCACCAGTGGGCGCCCTGCCGCCTGGGCGTGGGTGGAGGGCGGCGCCGAGCACAGCATGGTGTTGTCCGGGGCCGTGGGCGCCAACCATGTGGAGAGCTATATCGCCTGCGCGCTGGCGGGCCTGGGCCTGATCCAGATACCGCGCTATGACGTGCAGGCGTATCTGCAATCGGGCGAGCTGGTAGAGGTGCTGCAGGGCTACCCGCCGCCTGCGCTACCGGTGCATGTGCTCTACCTGCACCGCGCGCAGCTTTCGCGCCGGGTGCGGGTGTTCATCGACTGGATCGCGCAGCTGCTGGTGCAGGCCGGAGCGATCGCGCCCGGCCCGCAGGGCTCCGCGTCCCGTCCATGACAAAGCGCCTCCCTGTACCAGCGGTACCAGGAGGCGCTTTGTAAGGCCCCGGGAGGCCTGATCGAACCGGTTAGGACAGCCGGGTCTTCAAGATGCGATGCGCTCAGTAGCGGCCACCGCCGTAACCACCTTGGCCATAGCCCACGTCCGAGCGACCGCCCGAACGCGCGCCTGCGTTGCTGTAGCCACCCGCGCCTCTGGACTCTTCCCGCGGGCGGGCCAGGTTGACGACGATCTGGCGTCCGTCCACGGACCGGCCATTGAGCGCGTCGATCGCTGCCTGGGCCACATCGGCCGAGGCCATTTCCACAAAGCCGAAGCCCTTGGAGCGGCCGGTGTCGCGGTCCATCATGACTTTGGCCGAGGTCACGGCACCGAATTCGGAGAAGTTCTCCTCAAGGCTGGCGTCGGTCACGGAGTAGGGCAGGTTGCCCACATAAATTTTGCTGCTCATGTCAGAGCCTTTCTGGAAGAGGTTGCGCGATGCTTGCGCAGGGGTGGGCGATGGACTGGAGAAACCAGGCCCTATCGCCAAGGGATGGGAGGGGTTGCCTGCCCGCGATCAGCAGACTGGGGGCTTGGGCATGGACGACTGCAGCCAGCCTTGGGTCACGGCAAAGATGCGCGCCGCCTCTGCGGAGGCAAATGTCTTGTCGAAGCGAAAGACCCGGCAGTAACTGCCGTTGCCTGGTGCGCGCTGGACGGAGAAGGAGGCGCCGAAGCGGCCATTGGCGGTCGGGTGGGTCGACGGCGAAACGAGGTACTTCCCGATGGAAATAAAAGTCTTGGAAATGGGTTGCAATCTGGGGTCAGCGGCTTGGGGGGCCGGTGTGAGCGTGTAGTACGCGGTTGACTGCTGCTCTGCAGATCAACCAGGCGAATGTCGCCAGGAACGCTGGATGCCGACTTGCGGGTCCACCAGCGGGAACCAGAGGCTTGCGCAGCGGCAAATACCTCTTGAACGGCATTCACTATAAAGCAATAGTTATAAAAAGTCTAATTTTTATTAACTTATTGCATAAAACAACACTGCAGATCAGCGTGCACCCGCAGCGCTCAGCATCTCCACCATCGCGCTGTAGCCGCGCTGCCGGGCATGGGCCAGCGGCGTCACGCCCTCCTTGTCGGCCAGGTTCACATCGGCCTTGGCATCGATCAAGAGCTGCAGGATCTGCTGGTGGCGCGGGCCGCCATCGCTCAGCACGATGGCCTCCATCAGTGCCGTCCAGCCCAGGCGGTTGACATGGTTCACATCGACGCCGGCATTGATGAGGGTGCGCACGGTCTCGACATGGCCGCGCTCGGCCGCCGGGATCAGCGCGGTGCCGCCATAGCGGTTGGTGCTGCGCAGGTCGGCGCCGTGGGCCAGCGTCATCTGCAGGATCTCCTGGTGGCCGCGTGCGCCGGCGTACAGGTAGGGGCTGTCTTCGATGTGGTCCTTGGCATTCACATCGGCACCAGCCTCGATCAAGGCCTTGGCCGCTGCCACCTGGTTGCTCTGTGTGGCTACCAGCAGCGGCGTGCGGCCCTGGGCATCGCGCGCATCGAGGGCGCTGGCGCCCCCGTTTTGCAGCAGTTGCTGGATGCGGCTGCCGTTGTTGGCGGCCGCTGCCTGGTGCAGGGCGAGCGTGGTCATGTTCTGTGCGTGGGCAGGGGGTTGCGTCAGTTGAAAGGCCAGGCCAAGGCAGAGGCTGAGCAAGGGGCGCATGGGGTCTCCTTTGAACAGGTTCTTACAGCGGGGGTATGGCAGCCGCGTCCATCCCCTCCAGTTCATATACTCCCAAAACCATAGCTGGTCTTGCAGGCTTAGTGGGTGCGAAAGGGCATTCTTGCACAGGAATGCCGGATGCCGGTGGAGATGAGAGACAAGGGAGTGCAGAGACGAATGGGCGGGAGCAACGAGCGAAAGCAGCAGCGCGGCCATGCGGCGCTGCTGGTGCTGGGCGGGGTGCTGATGGCGGCGCTGGGCGTGCTGCTGCTGTGGCTGTGGCTGCCGCTGCTGATAGCAGTGGCAGCAGGCGGGCTGGTGTTTGTGCTGCTGTCGCAAGCGGGCCGTATCGGCTGGATGCTGGAAGGGCGGCGCGCGCAGCGCGATCCAGGCTTGCTGATGGAGGACGGGCGGCTGCGCACGCCCGTGTGGCTGCCGTTTTACGCGATGCTGGCGGCCTTGCTGGCGACGGCTTGCGGCTGGATGGTCCTGTTCCTGTTGCCCGAGCGCCTGCACCCGGCCGAGATGCTGCAGATGGGCACGGGCCTGGCCGGCGCCATCGTGGTGCTGGTAGCGGTCTGGCTGCTGGGGCAGCTGAGCACCGGCTGGTCGCTGCTGCGCCAGGGCGAGGCCTGGAATGCGCGCCGCATGTCGCCCGAATGGTGGATCTGGGCGGCGATCGCCTTTGTGCCAGCAGCGCTGGCCATGGGCCTGATGGCGCCGGACCGGGCCGGGCTGCAGGTCTGGGGCCTGCAATGGCGCGGGTATGACAGCCAGCCGCTTCGCATCCAGCTGGCGCCCGCCCGCAACCCCGAACAAGCCCGCCTGCGCGACGCGGCCCTGCTGGAGCTGGTGCAGCCGATGTTGGTGCAGGGCAGCCGCCGTATTGCTGCCAGCATGCGCAGCCGCCACGGCACAAGCCACTGGAGCGCCGCCCTGCCAGCGCGCTACCGCCTGCAAGGCGATGTGCTCGATATCCAACTGGCGGGCCGCCTGGAGCCGGAGGGGCTGCAGCGCTATGCACAGCAACTGCAGCAACTGGGCGCGGGCGACCACCGCGCCCTGCGCTGGTTGGTGGCGGCGCAATGCCTGCCGGCCCCCCATGCGATGGCAGCCTTGAGCGCGGCCGCGCGGCGCGCGCAGTGGGCACAGGTGCAGGCCTGCGCGCAGCAGCGCAGCCAGGCCTTGCAAGCGCTGGGCGCGCAGCTGCAAGGGCAGATCGAGCAGGTGGATGTGTTGCCGCTGGCGCACTACCGGCCCTGGCCCCGGCGCGGTGGCTGGCAGGCGGTGGCCTTGCCCTCGGGGCAAGAGGCCTTGGATGCATTGCCGCTGCTGGCGCATTGAGGCCTGGCGCGGCGGCTTTTTACAGCGCCAGATCTGTCCACTGCCCCGGCTCCAGGCCATCGAGCGTGTAGGGGCCAATGGCCATGCGCACCAGGCGCAGCGTAGGGTGGCCGACGGCGGCCGTCATGCGCCGCACCTGGCGGTTGCGGCCTTCGCGGATGATGAGCTCGATCCAGCAATCGGGCACGCTCTGGCGCACGCGGATGGGCGGGTCGCGGGGCCACATCGCAGGCTGCGGATCGAGCATGCGCACCTGGGCCGGCAGGGTCTTGCCGTCTTTCAGGGCCACGCCATCGCGCAGCTGCTGCAAGGCAGCGGCATCGGGAATGCCTTCGACCTGCACCCAGTAGGTCTTGGCCATCTTGTGGCGCGGATCGGCAATGCGGGCCTGCAGCTGGCCGTCGTTGGTCAGCAGCAGCAGGCCTTCGCTGTCGCCATCGAGCCGGCCGGCGACATAGACGCCGGGCACGTCGATAAAGTCCTTGAGGCCCTGCCAGCGCCCCTCGGGCGTGAACTGGCTGACAACGCCATAGGGCTTGTGAAAACCCAACAGCCGGGGCGGGCCGGCCGGGTTTGCGGGTCTGGCAGGCTTGAGGAATTTGACCGGCCCGCCGCTCTTGCGCGGCCGCATGCGTGGCTCGGGCATCAGCGCTGCACGGGGCTCAGGGTGGCACGCAGGCGCTCGCCCGGTGCGGTCTCCGGGGGCGGGGGCGTGGTCTCCAGCGCTTCTTCGACATTGCCGATATGGGCCAGCATCAGTGCGCGGGCCTGCTCGGCATCGCCCCGCTCCAGCGCCTCGACAATGCTGGCGTGGTCCGCGCAGGACTGCTCGGCGCTGTGGTCGGACTGGTAGAGCGTCGCTGCCAGCGTGGTGCGGGCGGTCAGGTCGCGCAGGGTATCGGCCAGCAGGCGGTGGCCCATGTTCTCGGCCAGGCAGACGTGGAAATCGGCCAGCAGAAAGGCGCGCGTGGCCGCGTCGGCGCCCTGGATGGCGCGCTGCTCCTCATCGATATGCAGGCGCAGCTGGCGGATCACCTGCTGCATCGGGCGGCCTGCGGTCTCCAGGATGCCCGCTTCGATGATGCGCCGGGCGGCAAAGGCGTCGCGTGCCTCCTCGGCACTGGGCTGCACCACATACCAGCCCCGGCGCGGCTGCACCTGCACAAAGCCGCGCGCCTGCAGCTGCATCAGCGCCTCACGCACCAAGGTGCGGCTGACCGAGAAGTTGTCCGCCAGCGCCTGCTCTCCCAGGCGCTCCCCGGGCGAGAGCTTCTGCGCGAGGATGGCTTCGACGACGCGTTCTGCAATGGTGGTGGGGCTGACAGCAGTCATGGGCTCAGGCGTGGGGTGTAGACAGCTCCGATTGTGCCGTGTCTTGCGGTAGTTTCTCGCCATTGAGCACCTTATGGGCCCGTTCGCGGTCGATATCGCCCTCCCAGGAGGCAATCGCCACGGTGGCCACGCAGTTGCCGATCAGGTTGCCCAGCGCCCGGGCAATGCCCATGAACCAGTCCACCGACAGCACCAGCACCAGGCCGATGGCCGGGATGGCGGGGATCGCATGCAAGGTGGCGGCAAGCACCACAATCGCCGAGCCGGGCACGCCGTGTGCGCCCTTGGAGGTCACCAGCGCAATGGCCAGGATGGTCAGAAGATCGGTCATCGAGATCGGCGTATTGGTGGCCTGGGCAATGAAGACCGCCGCCAAGGTGATGTAGATCGAGAATGCATCGAGGTTGAAGGAGTAGCCGGTGGGGATCACCAGGCCGACGGTGGAGTCGCGGATGCCCAGGTGGCGCAGCTTGGCCATGATCTGGGGCAGCACGCTGTCCGACGAGGTGGTGGCAAACACCACCATCAGCTCTTCACGCAGGTAGCGCAGCAGCTTGATGAGGCTGAAACCCGAGACCCGCATCGCAAAGCCCAGCACCACAAACACAAAGAAGGCGACGGCCACATAGAACAGCAATACCAGCATGCCCAACTGCTTGAGCGAGCCCACGCCGTACTGGCCGACGGTAAAGGCGATCGCGCCCAGCACACCCAGCGGCGCGAGCTTGATGATGATGCCCATCACCTTGAACAGCACATGCGACATCGTGTCGATCAGCAGGCTGACCGGCGCGCCGCGCTCGCCCAGCATGGTCAACCCGCAGCCAAACAGCACGGCAAACAGCAGCACCTGCAGCACATCGCCGGTGGCAAAGGCCTGCACCACGGTGGTGGGGATCAGCTTCATCAGGAAGTCGACCGTGCCGCCGCTGGTCAGCTTGTCGGCATTGCTGGCGTAAGCGCTCATGGCCGAGGCATCGAGCTTGCTCGGGTCCACGTTCATGCCTGCACCAGGTTGGAACACAAAGGCCAGCACCAGGCCCAACACCAGCGCGATGGTGGTCAGCACCTCGAAGTAGATCAGCGCCTTGACGCCAACCCGGCCCACGCGCTTGAGGTCGCCTGCGCCCGCAATGCCATGCACCACCACGCAGAACACCAGCACCGGGATGATCATCTTGATGAGCTTGATGAAACCATCGCCCAAAGGTTTGAGCTTGACGGCCCACTCCGGCACCAGCAGCCCGATGAGGACCCCCACGATAAGAGCCACCACCACCTGCCCGAACAGCGATCTGACAAAACGACGCATACGCATTCCTTTTCGGTTTGTATACAAGTTGTAAATTTCTTGTATGCAAAATGTACCCATGCACATACCGATCAGTGAACAGGGATTACCCGTGAGCGTTCACCGACTTGTGCAGCCTGGGAGACACAAGCAAAAAGCCTGCCATGCAAGTTGCAAGACAGGCTTTGTATGCAAGGAATGCTGCGTTCAACGCAGCCTATGAACAGGTTTTTCGGCAGGGCCAGCGCGTGCCGATCAGGCCTTGTCGACGGCGGCGACCACCACCACTTCGATCTTGTAGGCGGGGTTGCCCAGCGTGGCCTGCACGGTGGCGCGGGGCGGCGTGTGGCCGGGGGCCACCCAGGCGTCCCAGACGCTGTTCATCTGGCCGATCTCGCTGATGTCGGTCAGGTAGATCTGGCACTGCAGGATGCTGGCCTTGCTCGATCCGGCCTCGCCCAGCAGGCGGTCGATATGGCCCAGCACTTCCTGGGTCTGGGTGACGATATCGGCGCCGGGGTTGTTCTCGGGGATCTGGCCGGCCAGGTAGACGGTGCCGTTGTGGATGGCGATTTCGGACAGGCGGGCGCCGACGTGGCGGCGGTCGATGGCAGAGGTCATGCTCGTCTTTCGGTAACAGAGATAGAGGGTGGGGATGTGCAAAAATCATAGCGCATCACAAGGATGGTGCGCAGGCACAAGGCTGTTGCGGCACAATGGCCCTCTTCGCCGTTGCAGCCTCTGTCGCCCACCATGACTGACCGTTTTTCCGATGCGCTTCAAGCGCTGAACCAGCCCGTTTGGGATGCCTGCATCCAGCACCGCTTCATTGGCGAGATGCGGGCCGGCAGCTTGGATGACGCGGTGCTGCGCCGCTACCTGGTGCAGGACTACCAGTTCATCAACCAGTTTGTGGCGCTCTTGGGCGCGGCCATCGCCAGCGCCGATAGCTTTGCGCCGCGCGTGCGCCTGGCGCAGTTTGCGGCCATGATCACCAGCGATGAGAACACCTATTTCCAGCGCAGCTTTGACGCGCTGGACGTGTCCCAGCAGGAGCGCGATACGCCGCCGCTGACGCTGCCCACGGTGCAGTTCCAGGCGCTGATGGGGCAGGCCGCGCGCAGCCAGAAATACGCCAACTGCCTGGCCGTGCTCTGCGTGGCCGAAGGCCTGTACCTGGATGGCTTTGACCAGCCCGGCCAGACCCTGCCGCCGCGCTTTGAACATGCCGAATGGATCAGCCTGCACGCCAATGCCTTCTTCCGCGATTTTGTTGGCTGGCTGCGCGCTGAGCTCGACCGCATGGGCGAGAGCATCGAGCCCGACGCGCGTGCCGAGGCGGCCGATTATTTCAGCCGCGCGGTGGCGCTGGAGCAGGCGTTTTTTGACCATGTCTACCAGCCGGCAAGCGCCGACTGAAGCCCGGCACCCCGGATACGGAACCCATCACCACCGCCGCCCCCAGGCCGCGCGGCCCACCCTCCAGCGAGTCACCCCATGCTCAGCATTCAAGACATCCGCGACGCCGCCCAGCGCATCCAAGGCAAGGTCGAGCGCACGCCCTGCCTCTACTCCCACACCCTGTCCCAGATCGTGGGTGCCAAGGTCTACCTCAAGTTCGAGAACCTGCAGTTCACGGCGGCCTTCAAGGAGCGCGGTGCCTGCAACAAGCTGATGCAGCTCAACGCCGAGCAGCGCGCACGGGGCGTGATTGCAATGAGCGCGGGCAACCATGCCCAGGGCGTGGCCTACCATGCGCAGCAGCTGGGGGTGCGGGCGGTGATCGTGATGCCGCGCTTCACGCCGGGCGTCAAGGTCGAGCGCACGCGCAGCTTTGGTGCCGAGGTGGTGCTGCATGGCGACACGCTGGAAGAGGCCCGCGCCCATGCCTATGCGATGGCCGAGGACCAGAAGCTGGTGTTTGTGCACCCCTTTGACGATGCCGACATTGCCGCCGGCCAGGGCACCTTGGCGCTGGAGATGCTCGAAGACCAGCCCGACCTGGACACCTTGCTGGTCGCCGTGGGCGGCGGGGGCCTGATCGCCGGCATGGCCACGGCCGCCAAGGCCGTCAAGCCCAGCATCCAGGTGGTGGGCGTACAGACCTCGCGCTTTCCCAGCATGGTCAATGCGGTGCAGCACCAGGACCTGCCCGTGGGCGTCTCGACGATGGCCGAAGGCATTGCCGTGGCGACGGCCGGCCTGATCACGCGCGAGATCGTCGCCCGCACGGTGGACGACCTGGTACTGGTCGAGGAGAGCGATATCGAGCAGGCGGTGCTGATGCTGCTGGAGATTGAAAAGACCCTGGTCGAGGGCGCGGGATCGGTGGGGCTGGCGGCGCTGCTGCGCTACCCCGAGCGCTTTGCCGGCCAAAAGGTGGGCCTGGTGCTGTCGGGCGGCAATATCGATCCGCTGCTGCTGGCCTCCATCATCCAGCGCGGCATGGTGCGCTCGGGGCGGCTGGCGCGCCTGCGCATCAGCTCGCGCGATGTGCCCGGCATGCTCGCGCGCATCACGGCCATCGTGGCCGAGGCGGGCGCCAACATCGAAGAGGTGCACCACCAGCGCGCCTTCACCAAGCTGGCCGCGCAAAACACCGAGATCGACATCGTGCTGCAGACCCGCAGCAAGGCGCATATCGATGAGGTGGTGGACAAGCTGCGCGCCGTGGGCATGCAGGTCGATCTGGCCTGAGCAACCGGGCATCATGCCGGCCAGGCTGCATGGCCGGTTTGATGCACATCAGGCGCTGCCGAGAAAAGCGGCGCCGTAGTTCTTCAGAACGATGGCAGGGCGCAGGCCATCGTTCTTGCGGCGCGGCCTGATGCGCTAACCGGTGGATGGTGCGCTGCGCGCTGGCGCAGCACAGTAGGGGCAGACCAACAACATCTGCCCCCACCATGGATTCCGCCACTGCCCCTCCTGCTGTCTCGCGCCAGGCCTGGAGCGTGCTCGCCGTCAGCACGCTGGCCTTCACCGTCTGCTTCATGGTGTGGATGATGTTCGGCGTCATCGGCATCCCGCTCAAGCAGCAACTGGGCCTGAACGCGACCGAGTTCGGCCTGCTCACCGCCATGCCGGTGCTCTCGGGCTCGCTGGTGCGGGTGCCGCTGGGCATCTGGACGGACCGCTTTGGCGGCCGCACCGTGATGACCGTGCTGATGGCCGTCACCGTGCCGGCCGTCTGGCTCATGGCCTACGCCACGCAGTACTGGCAGTTCCTCGTCATCGGCCTGTTTGTCGGTCTCGCTGGCGGCTCGTTCTCGGTGGGCACGCCCTATGTGGCGCGCTGGTTTCCCAAGAGCCGCCAGGGCATGGCCATGGGCGTCTATGGCGCGGGTAACTCCGGCTCGGCCGTCAACAAGTTTCTGGCCCCGGCGCTGTTGGTGGCGGGCGGCTGGGCGCTGGTGCCCCAGGTCTACGCGGCCATTCTGGCCGGCACCGTGGTGCTGTTCTGGCTGTTCAGCGCGCATGACCCGCGCCACCTGGTCGCCAACAACGTCCGCTTTGTCGACCAGCTGCAGGCCTTGAAGGACCCGCGCGTGCTCAAGTACTGCCAGTACTACAGCATCGTCTTTGGTGGCTATGTGGCGCTGGCGCTGTGGATGGTGCAGTACTACGTGGGCGAGTACGGCCTCGACATCCGTGTCGCCGCCTTGCTCGCGGCCTGCTTTTCGCTGCCCGGCGGCGTGCTGCGCGCCATTGGCGGTGTGCTGTCCGACAAATACGGCGCCCACAAGGTCACCTGGTGGGTGATGTGGGTGAGCTGGGTCTGCCTGTTCCTGCTGAGCTACCCGCAGACCGATTTCACGATTGCCACGGTCAACGGCCCCCAGACCTTCCACCTGGGCCTGAACGTCTACAGCTTCACCGCGCTGATGGGTGTGCTGGGCGTGGCCTTTGCGTTCGGCAAGGCCAGCGTCTTCAAGTACATCGGCAACGACTACCCCGACAACATCGGTGCCATCAGCGGCATCGTGGGCCTGGCCGGCGGCCTGGGCGGCTTTGTGCTGCCCATCCTGTTCGGCCTGCTGCTCGACCTGACGGGCCTGCGCTCCAGTGCTTTCATGCTGCTCTACGGTGTGGTCTGGGTCTCGCTGATCTGGATGTACTGGACCGAGGTGCGCCGCACCGATGTGATGGGCCCCGCTGCGGGCCGCAAGGCCTGACAGCCGCCATCGATTTCTGCTGGAAAGACTCTCCATGACAAGCAACACCCCCTCTGCGCCGCGCCGCGGCAGCACCTTGACGATCTGGACCCCGGAGGACAAGGCCTTCTGGGAAAAGGAGGGCGAGGCCATCGCCAAGCTCAATTTGTGGATCTCCGTGCCGGCCCTGTTCCTGGCCTTTGCCGTCTGGCAGGTCTGGAGCGTGGTCGCCGTCAGCCTGCCGGGCCTGGGCTTTCAGTACTCCACCAACCAGCTGTTCTGGCTGGCGGCCGCGCCTGCGCTGTCGGGTGCCACCTTGCGCATCTTCTACTCCTTCATGGTGCCGCTGGTGGGCGGCCGGCGCTGGACGGCGATCTCCACTGCCAGCCTGCTGATCCCGGCGATCGGCATCGGCGTGGCCGTGCAGGACCCGGCCATACCCTACCCGACGATGCTGATCCTGGCGCTGCTGTGCGGCCTGGGCGGGGGCAATTTCAGCTCCAGCATGGCCAACATCAGCTACTTCTTCCCCAAGGACCGCAAGGGCTCGGCGCTGGGCGTCAATGCCGGCCTGGGCAACCTGGGCGTGTCGGTGGTGCAGTTCCTGAGCCCCATCGTCGTCACCGTCGGCCTGCTGGGCATCTTTGGCGGTGAGCCGCAGACCATCAGCCAGGGCGGGGTGCAGGTCCAGGTCTGGATGCAGAACGCCGCCTTCATCTGGGTGCCCTGGATTGCGCTGACCTCGGTCGTTGCCTGGTTCGGGATGAACGATGTGGCCGATGCCAAGGCCTCGGTGGCTGCGCAGGCCGCCATCTTTGTGCAGCCCCACAACTGGATCATGTGCCTGCTCTACCTGGGCACCTTTGGCTCCTTCATCGGCTTTGCCGCCGGCTTTCCGCTGCTCATCAAGGGACTGTTCCCCGCCATCAACCCGCTGGCCTACGCCTGGCTGGGCCCGCTGGTGGGCGCGCTGGTGCGGCCCTTTGGTGGCTGGCTGGCCGACAAGGTCGGTGGCGGGGTGGTCACGTTCTGGAACTTTCTGGTGATGGCGCTGGCCGTGCTGGGCGTGCTGTGGTTTTTGCCCAAGGGCACGGGCAGCTATGCGCTGGCCTGGGGGCCGCAGGCGGGCAGCTTCACCGGCTTTTTTCTGATGTTCCTGGTGCTGTTTGTCACCACCGGCATCGGCAATGGCTCCACCTTCCGCATGATCCCCGTGATCTTCAACCAGCTGGCCACGCAAGGCGCGGGCAAGGATGCGGCCTCGCAGGCCGCCGCCCTCAAGGAAGGCAATGTGCTGGGCGCCGCCGCCGTCGGCTTTGCCGGCGCACTGGGTGCCTACGGGGGCTTTTTCATTCCCAAGAGCTATGGCAGCTCGATCGCATCCACCGGCGGGCCCGAGGCCGCGCTGTGGGTGTTTTCTGCCTTCTATCTGCTGTGCGCTGTGGTGACCTGGTGGTGCTATGCCCGCCGCAACGCCGCGATGCCCTGCTAAAGGCTCCAGAGCCTGGACCCCACGAGAAAGAGAACCGTTATGAGCCATTTCCTCGACCGACTCACCCACTTTCGCCTGCCCAAGGAGAGCTTTGCCGGCGGCCACGGCCGCACCACCGGCGAAGACCGCACCTGGGAGGACGCCTACCGCGCCCGCTGGGCGCATGACAAGATCGTGCGCAGCACCCATGGCGTCAACTGCACGGGCTCCTGCTCCTGGAAGATCTATGTCAAAGGCGGCATCGTCACCTGGGAAACCCAGCAGACCGACTACCCGCGCACGCGCTGGGACATGCCCAACCATGAGCCGCGCGGCTGCGCCCGGGGTGCGAGCTACAGCTGGTATCTGTACAGCGCCAACCGGGTCAAGTACCCGATGGTGCGGGGCCGCTTGCTCGAGCGCTGGCGCGCTGCGCTCCAGGTGGCCAAAACGCCGGTCGATGCCTGGGCCCTGATTGCGCAGGACGATGCCGCACGCCGCGACTACCAGCAGGTGCGTGGCCTGGGCGGCTTTGTGCGCTCGACCTGGGACGAGGTCAACCAGCTGGTGGCCGCTGCGAACGTCTACACCATCAAGCAACACGGGCCCGACCGCATCATCGGCTTCTCGCCCATCCCGGCGATGAGCATGGTCAGCTACGCGGCCGGCAGCCGCTACCTGAGCCTGATCGGTGGCGTCTGCATGAGCTTTTACGACTGGTACTGCGACCTGCCACCGGCCAGCCCCCAGGTCTGGGGCGAGCAGACCGACGTGCCCGAATCGGCCGACTGGTACAACAGCAGCTACATCATTGCCTGGGGCTCGAACGTGCCGCAGACGCGCACGCCCGATGCCCACTTCTTCACCGAGGTGCGCTACAAGGGCGCCAAGACGGTGGCCGTGACCCCCGACTACAGCGAGGTGGCCAAGCTCTCCGATGTCTGGCTGCACCCCAAGCAGGGCACCGATGCGGCGCTGGCGATGGCCATGGGCCATGTGGCGTTCAAGGAGTTCTACTTCGACAAGCGCAGCGAATACTTTGACGGCTACGCGCGCCGCTACACCGACCTGCCGATGCTGGTGCTGCTCGAGAGCAAGACCCTGGCCGATGGCAGCGTGGTGCAGGTGCCTGGCCGCTACCTGCGCGCCAGCGATTTCAACGGCAAGCTCGGCCAGGACAACAACCCCGAGTGGAAGACCATGGCCTTTGACAGCCAGGGCCGCGCCGTGCTGCCCCATGGCTCCATCGGCTTTCGCTGGGGCGCCGAGGGCCGCGATGACGCGGGCAAGTGGAACCTGGAGTCCAAGGAAGCGCGCCATGGCGACGAGGTCACCCTCAAGCTCTCGGTGCTGGAAGACGGCAGCCAGGCCCATGAGATTGTCGATGTCGGCTTTCCCTACTTTGGCGGCATTGCCACGCCGCATTTCACCGCCAACGAACAGCAAGGCGATGTGAGCCGCGCCAAGGTGCCGGCCGTGCGCCTGCGCCTGGGCAGCGATGGTGAGTACCACGAGGCCCTGGTGGCCACCGTGTTCGACCTGCAGGCCGCGCAATACGGCATCAACCGGGGGCTGGGCAGCGGCGCTGCCAGCTACGGCGACGATGCCGCCTACACGCCCGCCTGGGCCGAGAGCATCACCGGCGTGCCGCGCGAGCAGATCACGATGGTGGCGCGCGAGTTTGCCGCCAATGCCGACAAGACCCAGGGCAAGTCCATGGTCATCATCGGCGCGGCGATGAACCACTGGTACCACTGCGACATGAACTACCGGGGCGTTATCAACCTGCTGATGCTCTGCGGCTGCGTGGGCCAAAGCGGCGGCGGCTGGTCGCACTATGTGGGCCAGGAAAAGCTGCGCCCCCAGACCGGCTGGACCGCGCTGGCCTTTGCGCTCGATTGGGCACGCCCACCACGCCAGCAGAACTCGACCAGCTTCTTCTACGCCCACACCGACCAGTGGCGCTATGAGAAGCTCGGCCTTGAAGAGATCGTCAGCCCGCTGGCCGACCGCAGCCAGTACGGCGGCAGCATGATCGACTACAACGTGCGCGCCGAGCGCATGGGCTGGCTGCCCAGCGCGCCGCAGCTCAAGACCAACCCCTTGTCGATAGCAGCCGCCGCCGATGCCGCCAACCTGGCGCCGCGCGACTATGTGGCCCAGGGCCTCAAAAGCGGCAGCCTGGCGATGAGCTGCGAAGACCCCGACGCGCCCGAGAACTGGCCGCGCAACCTGTTTGTGTGGCGTAGCAACCTGCTGGGCTCCAGCGGCAAGGGCCATGAATATTTCTGCAAGCACCTGCTGGGCACCGACAACGGCGTGCAGGGCAAGGACCTGGGCCCGGATGACGCCAAGCCCGAAGAGGTGACCTGGCATGTCGATGCGCCCCAGGGCAAGCTCGATCTGCTGGTCACCCTGGACTTCCGCATGAGCACTACCTGTCTGTACTCGGACATCGTGCTGCCCACGGCCAGCTGGTACGAGAAGAACGACCTCAACACCAGCGACATGCACCCCTTCATCCACCCGCTGTCGGCAGCGGTCGATCCGGTGTGGGAATCGCGCTCGGACTGGGAGATCTACAAGGGCTTTGCCCAGTCCTTCAGCGAGGTCTGCGTGGGCCACCTGGGCGTGGAGCGCGACACCGTGCTGACCCCGCTGATGCACGACACCCCCGCCGAGCTGGCCCAGCCCTATGGCGTGGCCGAGTGGAAAAAGGGCGAATGCGCGCTGATCCCCGGCAAGACCGCGCCGCAGGTCAGCGTGGTGGAGCGCGACTACCCCAACACCTACAAGCGCTTTACCGCACTGGGCCCGCTGATGGACCAGCTGGGCAATGGCGGCAAGGGCATTGGCTGGCAGACCGGCACCGAGGTCGAGCAGCTGGGCCAGTTGAATGGCCTGACCACCGAGCCGGGCGTGACCGAGGGGCGCCCGCGCATCGTCAGCGACATCGACGCCTGCGAGACCATCTTGCAGCTGGCCCCGGAGACCAATGGCCATGTGGCGGTGAAAGCCTGGGAGGCGCTGGAGAAGGTGACGGGCCGCGCGCACAAGCACCTGGCGATCTACCGCGAGGACGAGAAGATCCGCTACCGCGACATCCAGGCGCAGCCGCGCAAGATCATCAGCTCGCCCACCTGGAGCGGCATCGAGAGCGAGACCGTCAGCTACAACGCCGGCTACACCAATGTGCATGAGCTGATCCCATGGCGCACCCTCACCGGCCGCCAGCAGTTCTACCAGGACCACCCCTGGATGGTGGCCTTTGGCGAGGGCTTCTCCAGCTACCGTCCGCCGGTGGACATGAAGGCCACGGCCGGCATGCAGGGCATCCAGCCCAATGGCCACCCCGAGATCCAGCTGAACTTCATCACGCCGCACCAGAAATGGGGCATCCACAGCACCTATACCGACAACCTGTTGATGCTCACGCTCAACCGGGGTGGGCCGGTGGCCTGGATCAGCGAGGAGGACGCCCAGCGCGCTGGCATCGAGGACAACGACTGGATGGAGATGTTCAACCTCAACGGCGCCGTTGCCGTGCGGGCGGTCGTCAGCCAGCGGGTCAAGCCCGGCATGGTGATGATGTACCACGCGCAGGAGAAGATCATCAACACGCCCGGCAGCGAGATCACCGGGGTGCGCGGCGGTATCCACAACTCGGTTACGCGCATTGTGCTCAAACCCACGCACATGATTGGCGGCTACGCGCAGTACAGCTACGGCTTCAACTACTACGGCACCATCGGCACCAACCGCGACGAGTTCGTCGTGGTGCGCAAGATGGCCAAGGTGGACTGGCTGGACACGCCGCGCGATGACCACCTGGCCGCCGCCTACCAGGCCCAGGGCGAGAACCCCTGAGCGCCGCGCAAAAGGAGTCCCCGCCATGGCACTGACCCACACCCCTGCTGGCGCCATCTTCTCGGCGCGGCCCCTGGCGGCCGCGCTGGGCGAGTCGCGCTCGTACACCTTGGTGCGCGATGGCGATCTGCAGATCTTCCGCCTGGTGCTGCAGGCCGGCCAGTCGCTGCAGCGCCACCAGGTGCCAGAGCGCATGGTGATCCAGTGCATCGAGGGGCAGTTCCTGTTCGAGACCATGGCCCGCCAGCTGGCCATGGCGCCCGGTGACTGCTGCCATATCGCCGCGGGCGAGCCCCACGCCGTGCATGCCCAGGAGGCCGCCTCGGCCCTGGTCCTGCTTTTCGCACCGACCCCCACACCAACCCCCACGGAGAACCCAACATGAAGGTTCGCGCACAAATCGGCATGGTCCTGAACCTGGACAAATGCATCGGCTGCCATACCTGCAGCGTCACCTGCAAGAACGTCTGGACCAACCGCCCCGGCGTCGAGTACGCCTGGTTCAACAACGTCGAGACCAAACCCGGCATCGGCTACCCCAAGGAATGGGAAAACCAGGAGCGCTGGAATGGCGGCTGGGTCCGCAAGGCCGATGGCTCCATTGCGCCGCGCCAGGGTGGCAAATGGCAGCTGTTGATGAAGATCTTCGCCAACCCCAACCTGCCCGAGATCGACGACTACTACGAGCCCTTTACCTTCGATTACGAGCACCTGCAAACTGCCAAGGAGATGAAGGCCGCGCCCACGGCCCGGCCGCGCAGCCTGATCACCGGCCAGCGCATGGACAAGATCGTCTGGGGCCCGAACTGGGAAGAGATCCTGGGCGGCGAGTTCAGCAAGCGCAGCAAGGATGTGAACTTCGACGAGGTGCAAAAGGACATCTACGGTCAGTTCGAGAACACCTTCATGATGTACCTGCCGCGCCTGTGCGAGCACTGCCTCAACCCCGCCTGCGTGGCCAGCTGCCCCAGCGGCAGCATCTACAAGCGCGAGGAAGACGGCATTGTGCTGATCGACCAGGACAAATGCCGGGGCTGGCGCATGTGCGTCTCGGGCTGCCCCTACAAGAAGATCTACTACAACTGGAAAAGCGGCAAGGCCGAGAAGTGCATCTTCTGCTACCCGCGCATCGAGGCGGGCCAGCCCACCGTCTGCTCCGAAACCTGCGTGGGCCGCATCCGCTACCTGGGTGTGCTGCTGTATGACGCAGACCGCATTGAAGCAGCGGCCAGTGTCACCCAGGACAAGGACCTGTACCAGGCCCAGCTCGATATCTTCCTCGACCCCCACGACCCGGCGGTGATCGCCCAGGCGCGGGCCGATGGCATCCCCGAGGCATGGCTGATCGCGGCCCGCAACAGCCCCGTCTACAAGATGGCGGTGGACTGGCAGGTGGCCCTGCCGCTGCACCCCGAGTACCGCACCTTGCCGATGGTCTGGTATGTGCCGCCGCTGTCGCCGATCACCGCCGCCGCCCAGGCCGGCCATGTGAGCGCCAATGGCGAGCTGCCCGATGTGAACCAGCTGCGCATCCCCGTCAAGTACCTGGCCAACCTGCTCACCGCAGGCGACACGGTGCCGGTGGTGCGCGCGCTGGAGCGCATGCTGGCCATGCGCGCCTATCAGCGCGGCAAGCATGTCGATGGCCTGCCCAACGAGGCCGCTCTGCAGCAGGCCCAGCTGTCGGTGGCCCAGGCCGAGGAGATGTACCGGACCATGGCCATTGCCAATTACGAGGACCGCTTTGTGATCCCCACCACGCACCGCGAATACGCCGAGAACGCCTTCAATGTGCGCGGCGGCTGCGGCTTCTCGTTTGGCAATGGTTGCAGCGAAGGCGTGACCGACACCAGCCTGTTCGGCAGCGAGAAAAAACGCACCATCCCGATCCAGGCGAGCCTCTGAGGAGAGACGACATGAAAGACAGCATCAGCTTTACCTTGCGCGCACTGGCCCACCTGCTGCGCTACCCCGACGCCGCGATGCGCGGCCACCTGGTCGACATCCACACGGCGCTCAACGCCGAAAACGCGCTGGGCCATGTGCGCCGCAGCGAGCTGGACGCATTGATGGACCGCCTGCTGGCCGAAGGCATGGATGCCGAGGCCATCTATGTGGACCTGTTTGACCGGGGCCGTGGCACTGCGCTGCACCTGTTCGAGCATGTGCATGGCGACTCGCGCGACCGGGGCCCGGCGATGGTCGACTTGGTCCAGACCTATGAGCAGGCCGGCCTGCTGCTCGACCCTGCCGAGCTGCCCGACCACATGACCGTGCTGCTGGAGTTCGCCTCCACCCAGCCGACCTTGGAGGCGCGCGCCTTCATCGGTGAGTTTGCGCACATCCTGCAATCCATCGCCGCGGCGCTCGGCCGCCGGCACAGCGACTACGCCGCCGTCGTGTCGGCCGTGCTCGATCTGGCCGGCCAGCCGCTGGTGGCCGACACCCCCGCTGCGCCGCTGCCCGCCGACGAGCCGCTGGACGCAAGCTGGGAAGAGCCCGCCGCCTTTGGCGGCTGCAACAGCCAGGGCCAGGCCGCACCGGGCAGCGCCCAACCCATCCACATCACGCGGCGCCAGCCACCCGCTGGCGCGGCCCGCTGAACCCCGAGGAGACCGCCATGCCCATTGCATTGCACAACTTCCTGTTTAATGTCTATCCCTACATCTGCCTGGCCGTCTTTCTGATGGGGAGCCTGGCGCGCTTTGACCGCGACCAGTACACCTGGAAGAGCGACTCCTCGCAGATGCTGCGCGCCGGTCAGCTGCGCTGGGGCAGCAACCTGTTCCATATCGGCATTCTGTTCCTGCTGTTCGGCCACACGGTGGGCCTGCTCACGCCGCACTTCATGTATGAGTGGCTGATCACCGCGCCGCAAAAGCAGATGCTGGCCATCATCTCCGGCGGCACCGCCGGCCTGGTCTGCTTTATTGGCCTGAGCCTGCTGCTGCACCGCCGCATTGCCGATCCGCGCATCCGCCGCACCAGCCACCGCACCGATCTGGCCATCCTCATCATCCTGTGGGTGCAGCTGGTGCTGGGCCTGGCGACCTTGCCCGCCTCGTTCTCGCACCGGGCCGATGCCCATGCCATGCTGGTGCTGGCCGACTGGGCCCAGCGCATCGTCACCTTCCGCCCCGATGCGGCAGGCCTGGTGGCGCTGGACTGGCCGTTCAAGGTGCACATGGTGCTGGGCATGACAATCTTCCTGCTCTTCCCCTTCAGCCGCCTGGTGCATGTCTGGAGCGGCTTCGCCTCCGTGGCCTACCTGGCCCGGCCCTACCAGCTGGTGCGCGCGCGCCGTCTGAACCTGCCCAGCAAGCAGCCAGGAGGCCGCCCATGAACGCCGATCTGCACACCCCCACCGGTGGCTGCGGCAGCGCAGCCTGCAGCTGCCAGGACAGCCCCGCCGCCCCCAGCCTGCCCCGCATCGAGGCGCCGCTGGGCGCCCCGCGCGATGCGCTGGCTGCTGCCCAGGTCAACGGCATTGCGCTGTGCGATGCCGACGAGTTGCTGGACCCGATGGAGCTGCGCCAGCGCGCCTGCACCGAGCTGCTGCGCCAGGCCGCCCAGGCCCAGGGCCTGCTCGCTGCCGACGACCCGGTGCCCCGCGCCGGCGCCATCAGCGAAGCGGCCGGCAGCGCCATCGAGCAGCTGCTGGACGCCGAGCTGCAACTGCCCGAGCCCGACGACAGCGCCGGCCGCCGCCACTACCAGGCGCATGCCGCCCGCTACGCCCGGGGCGAGCGCGTGCGGGCACGCCATGTGCTCTTTGCGGTGACGCCCGGCGTCGACATCAACGCCTTGCGCCAGCGCGCCGAGGCCTGCCTGCTGGATGTGCGCAGCGCCACCCCGCAAGAGCAGGCCGCTGGCGACCGCTTTGCCGCCGCTGCCAGCACCAGCAGCAACTGCCCCAGCGGCGCGCAGGGCGGCCAGCTGGGCTGGCTGCGCATCGAAGACTGCGCCCCCGAATTTTCCCGCGAGCTTTTCGGCCATGCCGAGGTGGGGGTGTTGCCGCGCCTGGTGCACAGCCGCTTTGGGCTGCATGTGGTAGAGGTGCAGGAGCGCGAGGCGGGCACCGTGCCGCCTTATGAGCAGGTGCGGGCCGCTGTGTTGCAGCAGTTGCGGCAGCAGAGTTTTGCGACGGGCTTGTCGCAGTATTTGCGGTTGTTGGCGGGGCGGGCGCTGGTGGTGGGGGTGGATTTGGAAGGGGCGGAGACGCCTTTGGTGCAGTAGCTCGCTTGTTTGATTGCCGCTTGGCTATGTCTCACCGTCGGCTCTTTGTTAACCGCCTGCTTTTTGTTTAAGGACAGAGGCCGGGAGAAAACCGGCCTCCGGCCTGAAGGCCAAAGCAGGAGCCTGCATGGCTAAGAGCGATGGAAGGCCGACCATCGCACGGTATTGCCGAGTTAATGGAGAAGCGTTGGCCACAGCGGCTGGTTTCTACTTCTTCTGTTGTTGAAGGACAGAAGCCGGATTTCGTCCGGCAGCCGACTCACTTTTCTTGCTCGCACCGGAGTGCCGGACCAAAGAAAAGTAAGCAAAAGAAGTGCGCCCCTGCTGTCCGTGTCCCCTTCGCTGCGCTGCGGGGCAACCTGCGATGCTCGGCCCAGGGGCGTGCCGCATAACTCACTACGCGCCAGGGCGCTCCGTTCAAACAGATGCGGCAAGCATGTTTACGAAGCGTGTGTCCTTCGGCACACGCCCGCCCCTGGGCCTGTGCTTCTCGGCACGGACAGAAGGGGCCCGACAACCTGCGAGCCATCGCTGCGCTCGGCATCGGGGTATCCCCCCTTCTGTATGCGCCTGTGGTGGGGCGTTTGCGGGCTGGCATGCGCGCCTAAGCGCGCATGCTTCGTGAACTGACTCGCCGTGGCTGTTTGAACGAAGCGCCTTGGCGCGGAGTGAGTTCCACGGCGCAGACCGCAAACGTCACACCACAGGTTGCCCCGCAGCGCAGCGAAGGGGTCGCAGACGGTAGGGGCGTGTTTCTTTGCTTACTTTCTTGCACGAGCAAGAAAGTGAGTCGCCTGCCGGGCGAAAACCGGCCTCCGGCCTGAAGGCCACAGCAGAAGGCTGCATGGCCAAGAGCGATGGAATGCCGACCGCTGGCCGAACCATCAGGACTGCCCTGGCAGACCATCACCCTCAGCAGGCTGAGAAGCCAAAGGATCCCACTCCGCCCAATCGGGCCCAAACAACTCCACCGGGTGCGCCGACCGCTCCGATCCATTGCCACAAGCCATGGACGACGCAGCGCAATAACGGTCACACCCCCAGCAAGTCCGCTCCGGATGCGCAGGATGGATAGGAAAACTTTTGGCCATAAAGAGCTAACAGGGCAAAGATATAGCAGTACCGCACCACTGTGCGCCTGCGCCAGTCAGCAGAATTTGACCTGGATCATGCTTGGCGTACACCGCAACGCACAGCCAGCGATGGGCAGCGAAAATAGAGGCTGTGACACAGCTCCTGAACACCCCACCCACAGCAGGCTTTGACGAGCCTTTCGGCATGCTGCAGGCCTGCCACGGCCGGGTGGCGCGCAGCCTGGATCTGTTGGGCCGCCTGGGTGCCTACCTGGCCGAGCAGGGCGGCGGCGATGCGCAGGGCCAGGCGCGCGATGCGGCGGCTGATGTGCAGCGCTACTTTGACCTGGCGGCGCCCTTGCACCACCAGGATGAAGAGCAGCATGTGCTGCCCGTACTGCGGGCGGCGGGGCAGGGCGCGCTGGCCGACCAGCTGCAGGCCGAGCACCGGCAGATGGAGGCGCTGTGGCCGGCGATACGGGCGGATCTGCAGGCAGTGCAAGCAGGCCATGCACCGACGGGCGAGGCGCTGGTGGCGGCCCGGCGCCGCTGGGCGGATTTTGCCGAGGTCTATACGCGCCATATCGCGGCAGAGGAGACGCAGGCCTACCCCAGCGCGCAAGCGCAATTGGAGCCTGCCGTGCAAGCCGCCATGGGGCGCGAGATGGCGCAGCGGCGCGGGGTGCGTTACCCGGAGGCGGGGCCATGAAAGGGGAACTGCAGCCAGCACGCCAGCGGCCGCTGGCCGTCAAGATCGGCGCCATTGGTTGCGCGCTGCTGCTGATGGCGCTGGTCGCGATTGGCCTGACCTTGCGGCTGACCTGGTCGCTCGAAGGGGGGGCTGCGGCGGTCAATGAAGCGGGGCGCATGCGCATGCAGACCTGGCAGCTGGCGCAGGCCTTGCCGGAGGCGAGCCCGCAGCGCCTGGCCTTGCTGATCGGCCAGCTCGACACCAGCCTGGCCTTGCTGGAAAAGGGCGATGCCGCCCGGCCGCTGTCGGTGCCGCGCGATACGGCCTCGCGTGCCGCCCTGCAAGCCGTGCAGCAACGCTGGCAGCGGCTGCGCGCAGCCTGGCAGCAGCCGGTGACTGGCAGCCATGTGGTGCAGGCCGAGGTCACGGCCCAGCAGGCGCAGAGCTTCGTCGGTGAGGTGGACCAGCTGGTCGGCCGCATCGAGCAGCAACTGGCGCGCTGGACGACCTGGCTCAACACCGCCCAGTTCGTGATGATGGCGCTGGCCATTGCTGCCGCGCTGGCGCTGCTGTATGCGGCGCAGCTGCTGGTGTTTGGGCCGCTGGCGCGGCTGCAGACGGCCCTGGCCCAGGTGGAGGCGGGCGATTTGTCGGTGCGGGTGCCAGCCGATGGCGGCGATGAGTTTGGTGCGCTGGCGCGGGGCTTCAACCGCATGGCGGTGCGCCTGCAGGACCTGTATGCCAGCCTGGAGCGCCGCGTGCAGCAAAAGACCGAACACCTGCAGGCCGAACGCGCCCGCCTGGCGGTGCTGTACGAGGCTGCCGCGCTGGTGGCGCGCGCCGATGCGCTGCCGGTGCTGGCCCAGGGCTTTGCGGCCCAGATGCGCAAGACGGCGCAGGCCGATGCGGTCGCGCTGCGCTGGTCGGACGAGCACAACCGCCGCTATGTGCTGCTCGCATCCGAAGGGCTGCCCGAGGAGATGGCCGATGCCGAGCACTGCCTGCCCACCGGTGACTGCTTTTGCGGCCAGCCCCAGGCCCAGGCGCAGACCCAGCTGGTGGCACTGGAGGACTGGCGCCGTGGCGTGCCGGCAGCGGCCGGCCGGGTGGATGCCGGGCAATGTCGGCGGGCTGGCTTTGTCAGCGTGCTGAGCGTGCCGGTGCGGCTGCATGAGCGCATGGTGGGCGAAGTGGACCTGTTTTTTCGCGATGCGACCACGTTGGCGCCCGATGACCGCGCGCTGCTCGATGCGTTGGCCAGCCACCTGGCCGGCGGCATGGAGGGCCTGCGCGCCGACGCCTTGCAACGCGAAGCGGCGGTGGCCGACGAGCGCGGTCTGCTGGCGCGCGAGCTGCACGACTCCATCGCGCAGAGCCTGGCGTTCTTGAAGATCCAGGCGGGGCTGTTGCGCAGCGACATGGCACGGCTGCCCCCGGATGGCGCGCGCGTACAGGCAACCTTGGGCGAGCTCGATACCGGCATCCGCGAAAGCCTGTCCGATGTGCGTGAGCTGCTGCTGCACTTTCGCACCCGTACCAATGCCGAGGACATCGTGCCTGCGCTGCGCACCACCTTGACCAAGTTCGAGCACCAGACCGGCCTGCCCGCGCAGCTGCAGATTGCCGGCGAAGGCATGGCACTGCCGCCCGATGTGCAGGTGCAGGTGCTGCATGTGGTGCAGGAGGCGCTGTCCAATGTGCGCAAGCATGCGCAGGCCAGCCAGGTGTGGGTGGAGGTGGAGCAAGGCCCGCAGTGGGCGGTGGAGGTGCGCGACGATGGCCAGGGCATGGCGCAGGCCGCCCTGGCGCTGGATGAAACCCATGTGGGCCTGCGCATCATGCGCGAGCGCGCTGCTGGCATTGGCGCCAGCCTGGAGATCCATTCCGTCCCCGGGGCCGGCACCTGCGTGCGCCTGAGCCTGCCCCGCTTGCAGCCTCTGCAAACCCTGCAGCCCCTACCGACATTTCAGCCGCCCACGGCCGTAACCCTTGCCACCTCCAGGAGCCCCGCATGACGGCAGCGCAAGCGCCTACCCCCGCGATACGCCTGCTGGTGGTGGACGACCATCCGCTTTTTCGGCGCGGTGTGATCGCGCTGCTGGCCGCCCAGCCGCAGCTGCAGGTGGTGGCCGAGGCCGGCGATGCGGGCGAGGCGCTGCGCCAGGCCGCGCAGCTGCAGCCCGATGTGGTGCTGCTGGACCACCATATGCCGGGCGTGAGCGGCGTGGACCTGTTGCCGGACCTGCGCGCAGCAGCGCCAGCGGCGCGGGTGCTGGTGCTCACCGCCAGCGAAGACGCGGGCACGCTGGCGCTGGCCTTGCAGCGCGGCGCCCAGGGCTACCTGCTCAAGACGGCCGACAGCGAGGTGCTGGTGGCCGCGATCGAGCGCGCGCTGCGCGGCCAATCGACGGTGAGCATGGAGATGACCGACAAGCTGGTGAGCGCCCTGCAAAACCGGCCGCTGGAGCCGGCTGCGGCGCCGCCGGCCATGCCCGAGCCGGCCGACCCGCTGGAGCAGCTGTCGCCGCGCGAGCTGGAGATCCTGCGCGAAATTGCCGACGGTGCCAGCAACAAGGAGATTGCGCGCAGCCTGGCGATTGCCGAGACGACGGTGAAGATCCATGTGCAGCACATTCTGCGCAAGCTGGGCCTGTCATCGCGCGTGCAGGCCGCGGTGCTGCTGACCGAGGGGCGCGGGCGTTCAGGGGTCTGATCAAGCGCCCCGGTGGCGCTCCAGCAGCAGGGCCAAGGTCTGCCAGGCCGCCGGTTGCTCGGCCATCGCCACCGAGATGCGCAGCAAGCTCGACGGCGCCTGGCGTGGCGAGAACAGCACGCCAGGCGCCAGCAGCAGGCCATGCTCGCTGGCCTGGCGCGCCAGCAGTTCCGAATCCATACCGCAGTCCACCCAGGCGAAGGTGCCGGCGACCGGCTCATGCACCGCGTGGCAGCCCAGCGCTTCGAGCTGGCGCAGGCAGCGGTGGCGCGCCTTGTCCACCCGCTCGCGCAGCCGGTCCACATGCTTGCGGTAGCTGCCATCGGCCAGGATGCGGTGCACGATCTGCTCGCTGGGCAGCGCCGAGGTCAGGCCCCCCAGCAGCTTCAGATCGGTCAGCTGGTGGATGAACTCGGGGCGCGCGGCCACATAGCCCACGCGCAAGCCGCCCGACAGCGTTTTGGAGTAACCCCCCACCAGCAGCACGCGCTGCAGCCGGTCCATGGCCGCCAGGCGCAAGGGCATATTGCCCAGGTACTCAGAATAGGTGTCGTCCTCGACCAGCAGAAAATCATGCCGCTCGGCAATGCGCAGCACCTCGTGCGCCACGCCGGCCGACAGGCTCAGCCCGGTGGGGTTGTGCACGGCGGTGTTGAGAATGAAGAGCTTGGGCTGGTGCTGCGCGGCCAGTGCCTGCAGCGCCTGCACATCGGGGCCGCCGGGCAGGCGCGGCACCCCCACCACGTTGACCCCCATGGTGTTGAGGCGGCCAAAGATCAGGAACCAGCCCGGGTCCTCGACCAGCACGGTGTCGCCGGGCTGCAGAAAGCAGCGCACGATCAGGTCCAGCCCGTGGGTGACGCCGCTCACCGTCATCAACTGGGTCTCGGGATGGGCGGGTACTTCCTGGGCCTGCAAGGTCGATGCGATCTGGCGGCGCAGCGGCGCCAGGCCCTGGGGCAGGCCATAGCCCAGCAGGCTGCGCTCGGCACGCAGGCCCTGCTTCAGGATGGTGCGCAGCGCGCCGCTGATCAGGCCCTCGTCCATCCAGCTGGCGGGCAGGCAGCCGGCGCTGCCGGTGTGGCCGGAGCCATCGGCATCCTCGCGGAAGATGCCGCGCAGCAGGTAGGAGGTATCAAAGGCCGCGCCCTGGGCCAGGCTGGCGGCAGGGGCTGCGGCCGCCTCGGCCAGCGCACGCTGGGCGCAGACAAAAAAGCCCGCACCCCGGCGCGACTGCACCAGGCCCTGCGCGGCCAGCCGGTCATAGGCCTGCACGACGGTGTCGCGGCTTACCCCCGCCTGCTCGGCCAGCGCCCGCACCGACGGCAGGCGCATGCCCGCGCGCAGCCCGTGGTTGCGGATGCGGTCGCTGAAATGCGCCACCAGCTGCTCGACCAGCGATGCGCTGCCGGTGCGCACTGGCTGCCAGCCCCAGGCAGCTGCGGCCAGCGGAGGGGCGCTGGGGCTGGGGGCAGCGGTATAGGCGACATCGGCGATATCAGCAGTCGGCGAAAGTGTCTGGGTCATAAGAGCAGGCCAATTCTTGAACTGGCCAGATAAAGTGTACCGGTACTGTACTGCATAACGGCCTTAGCATGGCAGCAGCTTTTCTTTTCTCCTTTTTTTCCGTAGCTTGCCATGTCTGTTTTGCCCGAAACCTCCGCCTTTGTGTTGCCCCTGGCCCTGTTCGCCTTTGTCAGCTCGGTCACGCCAGGCCCCAACAATGTGATGCTGACGGCCTCGGGCGCGAGCTTTGGCTACCGCCGCACGGTGCCGCATATGCTGGGCATCAGCCTGGGGGTGGTGGCCATGCTGCTGCTGGTGGGCCTGGGCCTGGGCGTGGCCTTTGAGCGCGAGCCGCGCCTCTACACCTGGCTCAAGTACCTGGGCGCCGCCTACCTGCTGTGGCTGGCCTGGAAGATTGCCCGCTCCGGGCAGGCGGGTGCCGGGCAGGCGGCTGCGCAACCTTTTGGCTTTTGGCAGGCCGCTGCCTTCCAGTGGGTCAATCCCAAGGCCTGGATCATGGCCATCGGCATTGTGGCCACCTACACCCCGCGCGATGGCTATGCCGCCAACCTGCTGCTCGCCGCTCTGGTGCTTGGGCTGGTGAACTACCCCAGCGTCAGCGTCTGGACCTTGTTTGGCAGCGCCGTGGGCCGCGCGCTGCGCACACCCCGGGCGCTGCAGCGCTTTAACTGGTGCATGGCGGCGCTGCTGGTGCTGTCGCTCTACCCGGTGCTGGAGGGCTGACAGCGGGCGAGCCGACCCAGGGCCTTGCACCGTGGCAGGCTCAGGGTTCGCCCGGCATGCAGGCCCGGCGCCCGCTCGCTACAATGGTCCTCAGCCTTTGCATTGGAGAGAGCCCATGTCCAGCCCGCACACCGACGCCGACACCGAACACGCCCCGATGGATACCGTGGAAGCCATTGTTCCGCTGATGCCCGTGGTGCTGCCGCTGGTGGGCGCATTGATGATGTTCCTGCTGGCCTTTATCGCCGTACACATGGCCTGAGCGCTGCGCGCCAAACCCCGTTGCTGAACCCGCCGCTGGCGGGTTTTTTGTTGCCTGGCGTTCGCTGACGAAGGCTGGCAAGGCCCTGTGCTGGCCAGGCCCCTGGGTGACGTCTGGTTGACGCCTGGGTGGTGCCTGGGTGGTGCCTGGGTGGTGCCTGGGTGGTGCCTGGGTGGTGCCTGGGTGGTGCCTGGGTGGTGCCGGGCCCAGCGCCACCTGCGCGACAGGGCTGTTGCCCAAGAAACCGGTATCAATACAGTTATGCATTTTGTCATGCATCAAATGCATAGATGTGGCGACTGAAAATCACCGTTTTGGGGGCTGACTGCTAAAATCGCCAGTCCAGCGTAGGCATTGTTGCGCACAGGCATTGCGCCTTGTCCGACGCTGTGGAGACGGTTTTTCAAAAATGGGTTGCTGTCGGCCAAGGAGCTTGTCGCAGCGGTTTTTGATGAACCGTTTACAACTTTGAAAGCCTTCCCATGAACGCAAACATCCAGGCCGGTGTCGCCATTCAGGCCCCCGACTACGTCAAGAACCCCAAGCTCATCGCCTGGGTGGCCGATATGGCCGCACTGTGCAAGCCTGACGCCGTTTACTGGTGCGATGGCAGCCAGGAAGAATACGACCGCCTCTGCCAGCAACTGGTCGATGCCGGTACCTTCAAGAAGCTCAACCCCGCCAAGCGCCCCGGCAGCTTTCTGGCCTGGTCCGATCCCTCGGACGTGGCCCGCGTGGAAGACCGCACCTACATCTGCTCGGCCAAGAAGGAAGATGCCGGCCCGACCAACAACTGGATGGAACCTGCCGAGATGCGCTCGACTCTACAGCCGCTGTTTGACGGTTGTATGAAGGGCCGCACCATGTATGTGGTGCCGTTCTCGATGGGCCCGCTGGGCTCGCCCATTGCCCACGTGGGCATCGAGCTGTCCGACAGCGCCTATGTCGCGGTCAACATGAAGATCATGACCCGCATGGGCCGTGCCGTGTACGACGTGATCGGCAGCGATGGTGCATTTGTGCCCTGCGTGCACACCATCGGCGCGCCGCTGCAGGCCGGCGAAAAGGACACCACCAGCTGGCCTTGCAACAAGACCAAGTACATCGTGCACTACCCCGAGACGCGCGAAATTTGGTCCTACGGTTCGGGCTACGGCGGCAATGCGCTGCTGGGCAAGAAGTGCTTTGCGCTGCGCATCGCCTCGACCATGGGCCGCGACCAGGGCTGGCTGGCCGAGCACATGCTGATTCTGGGCGTGCAAAACCCCCAGGGCAAGAAGTACCATGTGGCCGCCGCTTTCCCCAGCGCCTGCGGCAAGACCAATTTCTCGATGCTGGTGCCACCCACCGGCTTTGAAGGCTGGAAAGTCACCACCATTGGCGACGACATCGCCTGGATCAAGCCCCAGGCCGACGGCTCGCTGCGCGCGATCAACCCCGAAGCCGGCTACTTTGGCGTGGCCCCTGGCACCAACTACCACACCAACCCCAACTGCATGGCCAGTTTGGACAAGAACGTCATCTTCACCAACGTTGCGCTGACCGATGACGGCGATGTGTGGTGGGAAGGCATGGAAAAGGACAGCGGCCAGCTGCCAGACCACCTGATCGACTGGCAAGGCAAGGACTGGACGCCCCAGATCGCCAAGGAAACCGGCGCCAAGGCCGCCCACCCCAATGCCCGCTTCACCGTCGCTGCCACGAACAACCCGGCGCTCGACGAAGCCTGGGACGACCCCAAGGGCGTGAAGATCGATGCCTTCATCTTTGGTGGCCGCCGCTCGACCACCGTGCCGCTGGTGACCGAGGCGCGCAACTGGAAGGAAGGCGTCTACATGGCTGCGACCATGGGCTCGGAAACCACCGCTGCCGCCTTTGGCGCGCAAGGCGTGGTGCGCCGCGATCCGTTCGCAATGCTGCCTTTCATGGGCTACAACATGAGCGACTACTTCGCCCACTGGCTGAACCTGGGCGACAAGCTCGAAGCCGCTGGCGCGCAGCTGCCCAAGATCTACACCACCAACTGGTTCCGCAAGGATGCCGCTGGCAAGTTCGTCTGGCCTGGCTACGGTGAGAACATGCGCGTGCTCAAGTGGATGCTCGACCGCCTCGAAGGCCAGGTGCAGGGCACGCAGACCGCCTTTGGTGTCGCGCCGCAGTACGCCGAGATCAACTGGACCGGCCTGGACTTCAATGCCGAGCAGTTCAAGACCGTCACCAACATCGACACCGCCGTCTGGACCGAAGAGCTGGCATCGCACCAGGCCCATTTCGACCACCTGGCCCAGCGCCTGCCCCAGGCGCTGCTGGACATCAAGGCCGATCTGGAAAAGCGCCTGGTCGCTGCTTGATCGGTAGCTGGCGAGCTCGCTGGTAGCCCCGCTGCCAGTGGCTGGGATAGCGCAACACAGCAAAACCCCGCATGTTTTAGGCATGCGGGGTTTTGTTTTGGGTGCTTGGTTTGTTGTGAGCGCGCTTGGACTCAGCGTCAGCGCATCGATGGAACTGTGGTTTGTTGCATACAGCCAGCATGTTGCGGGGCAGGAAAGTGCTTGCCAAGCGTTTTCCTAGCACCTGCGGCTTGCGCAGGCGGAGGTGTTCCGCAATCCCAAACCGCTGATCCACTTTGGATGAGATGCAGCCACCAGCAACAAAAAAGCCACGGCATGCCGTGGCTCTTGAAAAGGCAGATCGTGGCTGCCGGCGCTGGGGCTCTGGAGGAACCCCGGCGTTGATCAGTAGTTCTTGTGGTAGAACGAAACCGCTGCGTCGCTCATGGCGCGGTTCAGGTCAGCCATCACGCGGCTGTCTTGCAGGGCCACTTGCCAGGTCTTGTCGTCTTCCAGGGCGCGGCGGTGGCCTTCGTCCCAGCTGCGGCGGGCGGCGCGCAGGCTGCTGCTCAGGTTGCGGGCAGGGGCGGCCAGCAGGGCGATGGCGACAAAGGCGACAGCCCACAGCAGGGCCCAGCCAGCGATCCAGTGGCTACCGCCAGCGACGGAGTCCACCAGGCGGGTAGCAACCACCAGCACGGCAGCGACCAGCGCGGCCAGCATCAGCGATGCGCCAACGCCCTTGGTGCCGAAGGTGGTCTTGAGATGTTCAGCAGCACGTTCCACACGCAGAACGCCCGTGTGTTCGGTAGCCATGTCAGTGTGTACAAAACTGTTGGTCATGATGGATGTCTTTGGTATTAATGCTTCTTTGAAGCGATGAACGAAGTATAGGGTTTACCCTAGACGTTCTCAAATTTATCTTTTGAATCTGTATCATTCATGCCAGTGATGTATTGCGGTTCGCCCAGCGTTGCAAAGGATTG
Source organism: Comamonas sp. MYb69 (assembly GCF_037479315.1). NCBI lineage: Bacteria > Pseudomonadati > Pseudomonadota > Betaproteobacteria > Burkholderiales > Comamonadaceae > Comamonas > Comamonas sp. MYb69. The sequence continues at coordinate 67,105 of NZ_JBBGZG010000002.1, read as the reverse complement.
AAAATGCTGCCCCACCAATTTCGGCACCTGGACCTGAACCTCTTGCGTGTATTCGACGAGGTGATGAATGAGCGCAGCCTGACCCGGGCGGCCGACAAGCTGGCCATCACCCAGCCGGCGGTCAGCAATGCGATGCGGCGCCTGCGCGAGGCGCTGCATGACGAGCTGTTGGTGCGCAGTGGCCAGGGCGTGGAGCCCACGCCGCTGGCCAATGCGCTGTGGCCGGTGGTGCGCGAATCGCTGGCGCGCCTGCAGGCCAGCTTTGCGCCGGAGCGCTTTGACCCCGCCCATGCGACCCAGGCCTTTGTCGTGGCGATGGCCGATGCTACCGCCGCCACCTTGCTGCCCAGCCTGATGCATATTCTGGAGACCGAGGCACCAGGCGTCTCTGTGCATGTGCAACCACTCACTACCCGGGATCCGCGCGAGGAGCTGGAAGCCGAGACCGCCGACCTGGCCGTGGGCTATTTCCCCTTTGTGCTCGCGGAGATGACGGCCCGCGCCCAGTCGGGGGACCTGGTGGATTTCGAGAGCCGGCGCCTCTATGACGGCGAATACCTCTGCGTGATGCGCAAGGATCACCCTCTGAGTGAGGGCTTGCTTACTTTGGAGCGCTACTGCGATGCGCGCCATATGCTGGTGAGCTTTTCCGGCCAGCCCTTTGGCTTTCTGGACGAGGCGCTGGCATCGATCGGCCGCAAACGCCGGGTGGTGCTGACGGTGAACCAGTACTTCACCGCCGCCCGCGTGGTGGCGCGCACCGATCTGCTGACCGTCCTGCCGCGCCACTTTGTGCCTGCCACCGGCATCGCCGATCTGCTGGCCTTCCAGCCGCTGCCGCTGCGCGTGGAGGCCGTGCATGTGGATGCGCTCTGGCGCAGCCGCAGCGGGCATATTCCGCCCTCGGCGCTGGAATGGATGCTGCACGCGCTGGAGCGCTCGGCCCGGGCGGCTTTTCCTGACCTGGAATTACCGATGTAGCGGGGCTGCAAGGCGCCAAAGCCCATGGTAGGCTTGGCGACCATGCACCTGCAAATTCTGTCCGACCTGCATCTGGAGACCCACCCCCATTTCCGTGCCCAGCCTGCGCCCGGCGCACAGTTGCTGGTGCTGGCCGGCGACATTGGCTCCTACCAGAATGGCTCGATGCTGGACGATGCCGATTTTGGCCTCACCCAGTTCAGCCCGCAACAGGCCGGCGGCCATTGGCCCGAACCGGTGATCCTGGTGCCCGGCAACCATGAGTTCGACAACCAGGATTTCGATACCGCCCGGCTGCGCCTGCGTGCCAGCTGCGAAAAGCTGGGCATCACCATGCTCGACTGCGACACCCTGGCCATCGACGGCGTGCGCTTTATTGGCACCACCCTCTGGTCCGACTACGACGCCATTGCGCTGCACAACGGCGTGACCGAGTTGGGTGCGCTGATGAAGCAGCGCGAGAAGGCTTTCAAGGCCGCCAACTTCTACCTGACCAAGGCCCAGACCGAGCGCAATGGCCAGCCCTTTCTGGCCGCCGAGATGCGCGACGAAGCGCTGCGCTGCCAGGAATGGCTGCGCGCCGCACTGGCCGAGCCCTTTGATGGCAAGACCGTCGTCATCACCCACTTTGCGCCCAGCCTGCGCAGCGCCGATCCGCGCTATGGGCTGACCCCGGGCACCGCCGGCTTTTGCAATGTGCTCGATGACCTGCTGCCCTATGCCGACCTCTGGATCCACGGCCATCTGCATGCGCCCAGCGACTACCTGGCCAAAGGCCAGCACAGCGATGGCCGCCCCTGGCAATGCCGAGTTGTGGCCAACCCGCTGGGCTATGCGCGCAAGGGCGAGCAGGAAAGCTTCAATCCGCATTGCTTGGTGGCGGTGTAAAGCGACAGGTTCTCAGGGACTGCTTAGCGCGCCACTACTTCTCGCGCGGCTCCACAACATGGGTACGGTAAGGTTGTGTGCTTGGCGCTGACTAGCCTCTGCGGCGCCGCCATGTCTTGAACGGCCGCTTATATCCCGCGTATTCATCTCCATTTTGCATACCGTGTCCCTAAAACAGTTATTGAGGCGCATTTCAGCAGCAAAATGTTTACGGTCGACAGTTCTTCTCTGAGGCGTGCTTAGCATCTTCGATCAAATCCAAGGGTTTTTACCTAAATTTATCGCCGCACCTGATGCACATCAATGCCCGTTTGACGGTAAATCTATAAGCTGATACACATGATTTAGCCTGTAAAGCGCGTTCTCGCTGATGGAGCGCGGGTTTGCCAGGCCACAGTCCAGCGTTGGTGGCGCCACCGGTGTTGGGTCCCTCACCCCTTTTTGAAGGAGTCAAGGCATGCGTATTTTGTTGGCCGTTGATGGCAGCCCCTACACCCAGAAGATGCTCGATTACCTGGCAGCGCACGCAGAGTGGCTGACGCCCAACCACCATTACACGGTGCTCACGGTGCAGCCCTTGCTGCCGCCCCGGGCTGCCAAGGCCTTGGGCAAGGCGCTGGTGGATGACTACCACAGCGAGGAGGCGCAGAAGGTGCTGGTGCCGGTGCAGGAGTTTCTGGCCGCCCACCAGGTCAAGGCCGTGGCCGAGACTGCTGTCGGCCCGATCTCGCAGACCATTGCCGAGACGGCCGATAAGGGCGGCTATGACCTGCTGATCATGGGCACCCGGGGCCATGGCGCACTGGCCAAGCTGGTGCTGGGCTCGGTGGCGACCCAGGTGCTGGCCGAGAGCAAGCTGCCGGTATTGCTGATTCGGTAAATGGATCAGATCATGCGTCTGTCATTTGCTATTCACCATATAGCAATACTTGGCGTGGATACTGCACAAGCAATGGATTTCACTGATGAGGGAGGGATGGAACCACCGGTGCGATGAATGCCTGTGGACATCCGGAAACTGCTTGCATCCCCCTGGGGTGCAGGCAGTTTTTTTATGCCTTGACGGTGGCGCGCGCGGCGGCAGTCGGCGGCGCCAGGCTGCTCTTGGCGCTGTGCACCATCGCATCGCTCAGGGCGCCCAGCAAGGCCGACTGCAGGTTCCAGCAGTGCCAGTACAGGTCCACGCGCAGCACCTGGGCCTCGGCCACATTGACCAGGCGGCCATCGGCGAGATAAGGGCGGGCCAGCAGCTCGGGCACCACGCCCACGCCCCAGCCGGCGGCCACGGCGCGCACCTGGGCTTCGGAATTGGGCACATAGAGCTGGTGCAGGCCAACGGTCTTGAGGCCCATCGCGCGGGCGACAAACACGCGCTGCATGTCGTCCTTGCGGTTGTAGCTCAAAAACGGCAGGTGCTTGAAGTTGCTGCGGTTGATTCCTTGCGGCACATGCTGCTGGGCAAAACTGGGCGCTGCCACGGCGATGTAGTGCATCGCGCCCAGCGCGGTCACGCGGCAGCCGCGCAGCGCCTGCGGCATGGTGGTGACGCAGCCGAGCACCTCGCCGGTGCGCAGCAGCTCCAAGGTGTGGTCCTGGTCGTCGGTGATGATCTCCAGCGGCAGCTGCTGCAGCGCAATGTCCTGCAGCGCATCGAGCGCCCAGGTGGCAATGCTGTCGGCATTGATGGCAATCGAGATGGCCTCGTCATGCGCGCTGCGGCCCATGGCGTGGGGCAGCAGGCTGTGCAGCTCCTGCTCCAGGTCGGTGCGCAGCAGCCGCAGCTGCTGGGTGTGCTTGAGCAGCAGCTGGCCGGCAGCGGTGGGCCGCAGCGGGCGGCTGCGCACCACCAGCACCGAGCCGATCTGCGCCTCCAGCGCGCGCAGCCGCTGCGAGACGGCCGATTGCGTCACATTCAGGCGCAGCGCGGCCTTCTCGAAACCGCCTTCTTCAATCACGGCGGCCAGGCATTCCAGCGCGACCGGGTCCAGGTTGCTCATGGGGCTCCAGTATTAGAAGAACTGATGAATCTTGAAGAAGTTTAATTGCACTTTATGTTGCAGCCAAGATGCCAGACACTGAGAGGCATGAAAGTCATCATCCTCGGCGCCGGCATCATCGGCACCAGCACTGCCTGGCATTTGCTGCAACTCGGCCATGACGTCACCGTCGTGGATCGCCAACCGGACGCGGCGCTGGAGACCAGCTATGCCAATGCCGCGCAGATCTCGGTGAGCTACTGCGAGCCCTGGGCCAACAAGCATGCCCCGCTCAAGGCGCTCAAGTGGATGTTCGACAAGGAGGCCCCGCTGCTGCTGCGCCCGCATGCCGATCCGCAGCAATGGCGCTGGCTCACCCAGTTTCTGGCCGAGTGCAATGACCGCTCCTTTGCCCGCAATGTGCAGCAGATCGTTGCGCTGGGTGCCTATAGCCACAACGCCTTGAAGGCCGTGGTGGCGCAGACCGGCATCCAGTTCAACCGGCTCGAGCGCGGCATCGCCCACTTCTTCACCAGCTACGAAGCGGTGCAGGATGCGCAGATGGCCGTCGACCTGATGCGCCAGTACGGGGTGAACCGCCGCATGGTCAGCACCGAAGAGTTTTTGAAGATCGAGCCCGCCTTCAAGCCCTATGCCGCGCATATCAAGGGTGGCACCTTTACCGAGAGCGACGAGAGCGGCGATGCGCGCGTGTTCACGCAAAAGCTCGCCCAGCTCTGCGCACAGGGCGGTGTGCAGTTTCTCTACAACCACCGGGTCGAGCGGTTGAATGTGGCCGGCGGCGCGATCGATTCGGTCACCGTGCGTGCCACCGCAGCGGGCGCCGACAGCAGCCCACGCACCTTGCAGGGCGATGCCGTCATCGTCGCCTGCGGCAGCTACACCGCGCCGCTGCTGCGCACCGTGGGCCTGAATGTCGCCATCTACCCCGGCAAGGGCTACAGCGCCACCTTGCCGATCTTGAAGCCCGAGGCCGCGCCCTTTGTCAGCTGCATCGACGATGGCAACAAGCTGGCGATGAGCCGCCTGGGCAACCAGCTGCGCGTGGCCGGCACGATCGAGCTCAACGGTTTTGACAGCTCGCTGGACAGCCCGCTGGCCAAGGCCCGCTGCCATATGTTGGCGCGCCGCATCGAGGAGCTGATGCCCGGCGTCTGCGACACCCGCCTGCCCGAGCAGGGCGGCAACCCGCAGTTCTGGACCGGCCTGCGCCCCGCCACCCCCACCAATATCCCGTTCATTGGCCGCACCAAGATCAGCAAGCTCTGGATCAATGCCGGCCACGGCACCTTGGGCTGGACCCATGGCGCCGGCAGCGGCAAGGCCATGGCCGAGCTGGTGAGTGGCCGCATGCCAGAGATGCAGTTTGGCTTCTACGGCTATGAAAGCGAAGCCAAGCGCCGGGCCGCAGTCGCCGCCTGAACGGCAACGGACAACGCCATGAAAAAGGGCCGCACAGTGTGCAGCCCTTTTAGCGTTTATTGCGGACGGATCAGGCGTCCAGGCGCACCAGCCAGCCGTGGCGGTCAGGGGCGCGGCCGTACTGGATGTCGGTCAGTTCCTTGCGCAGGGCCATCGTGACTTCGCCAGCGGGGGCCGACAGGTCGCCCACCGAGAAGCCTTCGCCCTTGAGCTGGCCGATGGGGGTGATGACGGCAGCGGTGCCGCAGGCAAACACTTCGGTGATGTCACCGGAGGCCACGCCCTGCTTCCACTCGTCCACAGCGATCTTGCGCTCTTCGACCACCATGCCACGGTCGCGTGCCAGCTGCAGCAGCGAGTCGCGCGTGATGCCTTCCAGAATGCTGCCCGACAGCGCAGGGGTGACCAGCTTGTTTTGCTTGCCGTAGACCAGGAACACATTCATGCCGCCCAGCTCTTCGAGGTACTTGCCTTCGGCAGGATCGAGGAACAGCACCTGCGAGCAGCCGTTGTCCTGCGCTTGCTGCTGGGGCAGCAGCGAAGCGGCATAATTGCCGCCGCACTTGGCGGCACCCGTGCCACCCTTGGCCGCGCGGGCATAGTCGGTGGACAGCCAGATCGCCACGGGCGCCACGCCCTTGGCAAAGTAGGGGCCGGCGGGGCAGGCGATCACGTAGTAGGTGGCCTTGTGGGCGCTGCGCACGCCCAGGAAGACTTCGTCACCGATCATGAAGGGGCGCAGGTAGAGGCTCGCTTCGTTGCCGCTGGGCACCCAGTCCTTGTCCACCGCGATGATCTGCTTGAGGGATTCCACAAAAATATCGACCGGCAGCTCAGGCAGCGCCAGGCGGCGGGCGGAGCGCTGCAGGCGCTCGGCATTGGCCTGCGGGCGGAAGGTCCAGACCGAGCCATCGGCATGGCGGTAGGCCTTGATGCCTTCAAAGATTTCCTGGCCGTAGTGCAGCACGGCAGCGGCGGGGTCCAGCGCAATCGGGCCGTACGGGGTCACGGCCGCATCGCGCCAGCCTCCCTCTTTGTCCCAGTGCACCGAGACCATGTGGTCGGTGAAGTGCAGACCAAAACCCGGGTTGTCCAGAATCTTGGCGCGCTCTTGGGCGCTGCGTGGCTGGCTCGATGGGGTGACGGCAAAGGTCAGGGAGGAGGGGGACACGGGACTAATCCTTCAGTTGGCAACAGGGACAGCAGCGTCCTGTGGGGAGCCGCTGCCGATCATGGTGGCCGTCCGCCAGCCTGGAGAGGCTCCAGGAAAGTGACGGGCTGCACGCCAAACCCCATAGCATGCCAGTTTTTTGCCCCGGTGGCGCCAAGCGGGCTGCATTGCCAGGATGGCAAGTCAACCACCTGCAGAGGCAAACCGCCGCCGCAGGCCGCCGGTTTACGGGTTTTTCCTAGTGCACCGTGGCGCGCTGGGTCGCCAAAAAGTCGAGCAGCAGGCCTTCAAAGGCATCGGGGCTCTCCAGCTGGGGCCAGTGGCCAACGCCCTCCAGGCAGGCATGCCGAGCGTCGGGCAGCTGGTCTGCCAGCGCCTGCATACGCTGGGGCGGCATGCAGACATCCTGGCCGCCGCTCACCAGCAGGCAGCGCTGGCTGAGGTGGGGCAGGCGCTCGGCCAGGGTGCTGGGGCCGGCCAGCATCTCCAGCATACGGCCATAGGCCAGCGGCTGGATCTGGGTGATCGCATGGCGCGCCAGCTGCAAGCCTTCAGGCAAGGCCTGCTGGCCCGATTGCAGCTGCACCAGCAGCTCGGCAAAGCGCTGCATCTGCACCGCCTCGGTGCTGGCCTGCTGCTGGGACTGGGCCAGCAGTTGCTGGCGCGTCTGCACCCAGTGCTGCTGGCTGTCCGCCTCCAGCGCCGGGCCGCCAGCCACCAGGCTCAGGCTGCGCACGCGGGTGGGGTGGCGCAGGGCCAGCTCGGCGGCCACCATCGCCCCCATGCCGTGACCAACGATATGGGCGCGGCCAATCTTCAGCGCTTCGAGCAGGCCGTCCGCCGTGGCGGCCAGCGCCTTCAGGCTGTAGCCGCCATAGGGCGGCGGGTTGGCATGGTAGCCAGGCATGTCCCAGGCAATCGCGCGGTAGCCCTGGCTGGCGAGCAGCTCCACCTGCGGGGCAAAGCCCAGGTGGTCGGTGTCGGCATCGTGGAGCATCAGCACCGTCGGGCCACTGCCCAGCATGGCAAAGTTGGGAATCAAGGACATAGGTTTGCTTCTCGCCGTGTATTTCCCCCGCAGATGCGGCCCGCCTGCCTTGTTTTCAAGCACCTACGCGCGCAGGGGCCTCGCCCCCTGGCCGATAATGACCGCTATCCATGCTTTTGACGGCATGGCGTCTGCCCCTGCCGTCTGCCTGCCCCGTGAACCGCTCCCTCCCCCCTGAACACCTGCAATCGCCTGTTTCTGCCTCGTTTTCCGAACGCGAGTTTCGCAATGCGCTGGGCCAGTTCGCCACCGGGGTGGCCGTGGTGACGGCACTGGCGCCCGATGGCAACAAGGTCGGCTTGACCATCAGCTCCTTCAATTCCGCATCGCTCACGCCGCCACTGGTGCTGTGGAGCCTGATGAAGACTGCCAGCTCGATGCCGGTGTTCGAGACCGTCAGCCACTATGCGATCAATGTGATGGGCGCGCACCAGAAGGAGCTGGCCCTGCAGTTCAGCCGCAAGGGCATCGACCGCTGGGCGGGCGTGGAGTATGAAGTGGGCGTGACCGGCGTGCCGCTGCTCGCCGGCGCCATTGCCAGCTTTGAGTGCCGCAACGGCCCGCACCATGATGCGGGCGACCATGTGATCCTGGTTGGCGAGGTGGCGCACTGCCAGCATGTGGTGGGCGTGCCGCCGCTGCTCTACCACGGTGGCAATTTCTACACCGAGCAGCTGATCTAAGCCGCCCGCGCTACAGATAACAAAAAACGACCCGAGGGTCGTTTTTTGCTGGGCTGGGGGCGCTGCTTACTTCTCGACGAAGGCGCGTTCCACCACAAAGTCGCCCGGCGTCGAGGTATTGCCTTCCTTGAAGCCCTTGGCTTCGAGCAGTTCCTTGAGCTCAGCGAGCATTGCGGGGCTGCCGCAGAGCATCACGCGGTCGGTGTCCGGGTTCAGTTCGGGCAGGCCGATGTTCTGCGGGAAGGTGCCGGCAGTGATCTGGTTGGAGATACGGCCCTGGTTGCGGAAAGGCTCGCGCGTCACCGTCGGGTAGTACACCAGCTTGTCCTTGACGATTTCGCCGAGGAACTCGTGGTTGGGCAACTCTTCTTCGAGCAGCTGCTGGTAGGCCAGTTCCTGGACCTGGCGCACGCCGTGCACCACAACGACCTTTTCGAAGTGGTCATAGGTCTCGGGGTCGCGCGCTACCGACAGCCAGGGCGCCAGGCCCGTGCCCGTGCCGATCAGGTACAGGTTCTTGCCCGGCAGCAGGTAATCGACCAGCAAGGTGCCCGTGGGCTTTTTGCCGACGATGATGGTGTCACCCACCTGGATGTGCTGGAGCTTGCTGGTCAGCGGGCCGTCATCGACCTTGATCGACAGGAACTCCAGGTGCTCCTCGTAGTTGGGGCTGGCGATGGAATAGGCGCGCAGCAGGTTCTTGCCATCGACCTTCAGGCCAATCATCGTGAAGTGGCCGCTGGAAAAACGCAGCGCGGGATCACGGGTGGTCGTGAAGGAGAACAAACGATCGGTCCAGTGGTGAACAGACAGGACACGTTCTTCGAGAAAGGCGCTCATAGCAGTGCAGTAGTCAGTTGGTCTTGTGTATATCTATAAACGCTATTGTTCACTATTCATACAACTTAAACGTCATATGGACATATCGGCGCGTTGTGAGCGGGGTTTTTCGCTGAATCCATGCCTATTTTCGACCTGGCCGAATAACGTTGATCGTCTAGAAGTTATCCAGGATGTTGGAGATCGAGGTCGCCGCCAGCAGCACATGGGGCAGCAGCTCGGCCTCGGCCTTGGCCGTGCCCCAGCGGGTGGAGGGGGCCGAGATGGTGATCGCGCCAATGGGCACACCGCCCCGGCCGGTGATGGCCGCAGCCACCGAGATATCGCCCACCACGGTTTGGTTCTGCACAATCGCATAGCCGTCGCGCTCGGCGTCTTCGATGCAGCGCAGCAGCTCCTCGGGGTCGGTCATGGTCTGCGCGGTGATCTTGACCAGCGGGGTCGACTCGATCAGGCGCAGGCGCTCGTCCATCGGCAGCTTGGCCATCATGGCGCGGCCCGAGGCGGTATAGGCCGCAGGCAGGCGCGAGCCCACGGCAAAGTCCGAGTTGTAGATGTAGCGGCCCGGCACCTTGGCGATAAAGACCACCTCGTTGCCATCCATCTCCTGCAGGTTCGAGGTCTCGCCCAGGGTGTGGGTCATCTCGATCAGGTAGGGGTAGGCACGCTCGACGATGCGTTGCGAGCGCAGGTAGTTGTAGGACAGGCGCAGCACCTCGGGCGCGAGCGTGTAGAGGTTGGAGCCGGGCAGGCGCCGGATATAGCGCAGCTTCTCCAGGGTGAAGATGATGCGCTGGGTGGCACTGCGGTCGAGCTGGGCGGCGCGGGCAATCTCGGCGAGCGACATCTCGCGGTGGGTGTCGCGAAAGGCCTCCAGCACCTGGAAGGCCTTGGCCAGCGAGCCGACAAACAATGAGGATTCACGGGCGGTGGGTTCAACGCTTGCTACGGGCTCGGCAATGCTGTGTGTGGTTTTAGGCATCGTAAAAAGCGGCTGTCTCGGGTCACTGTCTAGTATTTTTGCAGAAAGGTCGCGTCCAGGCTGGTGGCCTGTGGGGCGCCCAGCAATCGGAGGGTGGTCTCCAGCTCGGCGCGCAGTATCTCCAGAACCTCGGCCACGCCCTGGGGCCCGCGCGAGGCCAGCCCGTACAGAGGCGCGCGCCCCAGCAGAACGGCATCGGCCCCCAGCGCCCGGGCTTTGGCGATGTCACTGCCGCGGCGCACCCCGCCATCGACAAAGATATGCATCTTGCCATGAACGGCGTCGGCAATCTGCGGCAATTGCGCCATCGGTGCGGGTGCGCACTCCAGCTGGCGCCCGCCGTGGTTGCTGACCACGATGCCATCGGCGCCGGCCTGCAGCGCACGCTGGGCATCGCCCGCGCTCAGCAGGCCCTTGACGATGACCGGGCCCTGCCAGTGGCGGCGCACCCAGGCCAGGTCTTCCCAGCGCAGGGCCATGTCCATCTCACGGCTCATCGCGGCGGCCTGCTTCTGGATATTGCTCTCTACCCCGGCGCTGCGCGCCAGGTTGACCAGCTGCGGTGAGCCGCCCTGGCGCAGCATGCGCAGGCACCAGCGCGGGTGGCTGAGCAGGTCGGCCAGCAGCCGGGGCGTCCAGGGCACGGGCATGCGAAAGCCGTTGCGCACATCGTGGTCGCGCTTGCCATGCACCATGGTGTCCACCGTCAGCATCAGCGCGCTGAAGCCCGCCGCCTGCGCGCGCGCCATCATGCTCTGCGCAATGCGCCGGTCCTTTTGCACATAGAGCTGCAGCCACAGATCGCCCGGGCTGGCGGCGCGCACATCTTCCAACAGCGACGTGGACGCGGTCGACATCACAAAGGGCAGGCCGGCGGCATGCGCTGCGCGGGCCAGCACCTGCTCAGCCTGCGGCCAGTACAGGCCGTTGAGCCCGGTCGGGCCCACAAAAGCGGGCATCGCCTGCTTGCGGCCAAACAGCTCGATGCTGGTATCCACCTGGCTGACATCGACCATGGTGCGCGGCAAGAAGGTGACATCGCCCCAGGAGGCGAGGTTGCGGGCCATGCTGCGGCCGTCTTCGGCGCCGCCTTCGAGGTAGTCAAAGGCAAAGCGGGACAGGCGCCGGCGGGCCAGCGCGCGGTAGTCTTTGATGGCGGGCAGCATGGCGGATGCTCGCTCAGGCCAGCTGGCGCTCGGCCTGCAGGCGGGTCGCCAGCGCCTGGCGCAGGCGGGCGGACAAATCGGGGTTGCAGTCGACCAGCGGGGCCAGCAGGTGCGGGGCCTGCACGCCCACCAGGTCCCAGACCGACTTCATCGGGCCGGGGTTGGTCTCGGCAAAGGCCAGGTCCAACAGGCCAATCAACTCCTGGTGCAGGGCCAGCGCTTCTTCGGTCTTGCCGCTGGTCAGCAGTTCGTACATGCGGGTCCAGGTCTTGGGCAGCAGGTTGGCCGTCACGATGATGCCGCCCTGGGCGCCGCAGAGCATCTGCGCGGGGAAGATGGTGTCCTCGCCGCTCAGCACCGCAAAGCTGGCATCTACGCCCTGGACCACCTTGAGGAAGTGGTACATGTCGGTGTTGCAGGCCTTCATGCCGATGATGTTTTCGTGGCGCGACAGTTCATGCAGCACTTCGGGCGCAATCGAGATGCGGGTGCGGTAAGGGATCTCGTAGATCACCACCGGCAGCGGCGACGCATCGGCATAGCGCATGAAGTAGTCGCGGATGCCTTGCTGCGATGGCGTGGTGTAGTAGGGCGTCAGCAGCATCAGCGCATCCGCGCCGGCATCGGCCAGCGCCTGGCCCGAGGCGATCGCGTCGTGGTAGCCGGGGTCGAGCACGCCGGCCAGCACCGGCAGGTCGGCGGACTGGTGCTCGCGCACCGTGGCAACCATGCGGGCCCGCTCGGCGCGGGACAGCGCGCCGTACTCGCCGGTACCGCCCAGTGGCACGGTGCCGCTGATGCCGCTGCCTTGCAGGTGGGCGAGCAGCGCGCGCACGGCCTGGGTGTCGATCTGGCCGTCGGCGGTCACGGGCGTGGCCAGTGCCGGGAAGATGCCGCGGAGTTGCTCAGAGGTGATACGTGTAGTCATGGTTCATCAATTCAAAGAAGCGGCGGAGCGGCGACGCAGCCAGTCCGCACAGGTGATCAAAATGCCAATGAAGGCGAACAGGCAGGTCGAGACGGCGGCGATCACCGGCGAGATCTGCAGGGTCACTTCATCCCAGAACTGCTTGGGCAGGGTGGAGCTCAGGCCCCCGGAGGCAAACAGCGAGATGGTCAGCTCGTCAAACGAGGTGGCAAAGGCAAACAGGAAGGACGATGTCAGGCCGGCGGCAATGATCGGGAAGGTCACGTAGCGCAAGGTCTGCCAGGGGCGTGCGCCCAGGCTCTGGGCGGCCATGTCCAGGCGCGTGTCGTAGTTGCGCAGCACGGCCATCATGGTCATCACCACATAGGGGATGGCGATGACGGTATGCCCCAGCACCAGACCCAGCGAGGTGCCCACCAGGCCCACCTTGGAGAAGAAATAGAACATGCCCACGGCAATGATCATGCGCGGGATGATCAGCGGCGACAGCACAAAGGCCAGCAGCAAGGCCTTGCCGCGCATCTGGCCGCGCACCAGCAAGAAGGCCACCGGCGTGCCCACGGCCATAGCCGCCAGCGCGGCAAAGAAGCCCACGACAAAGCTGCGCACCGTGGCATTGATCCACAGCGGCGAGGCCAGCATGTCCTGGTAGTGCTGCAGGGTAAAGCCCTGGGGCGGCCAGTTCAGGCCCGACTTGTCGGCAAAAGAGATCGGGATCATCAGCAGTGCAGGCACGCTCAGGAACACCAAGAGGGCCACCACACTGGCGCGCAGCACGAAGGAATCCCCTTGCTGCAGATCGCGTTTGCGCGAGCGCGGCACCAGCGCGATCAGCCGGTCGCTGATGCTGCCGAGCAAGCCCAGCACCATCTCGGATAGCTGGCGCATGAAGCCGCTGCTGTGGTTGCTCTTGTCCGACTGCGCGCCCGTCATGGTCGACAGGCCCAGCACCTTGTCATAGACCGCAAACACGATCAGCACGACGACCAGCAGCAGCACCGAGATGGCGCCGGCAAAGCCCCAGTTCATCACCTGCATCACCTGTTCGATGATCAACTGGGTGATCATGGTCTCCTTGCGGCCGCCCAGCAGCTGGGGCACGATGAAAAAGCCCACGGCGGTGACAAAGACCATGATCGCGCCCGCTGCCACGCCGGGCATGGACAGCGGAAAGTAGACGCGCCAGAACGCCGTTCCCGGGCGCGCACCCAGCGTGAGCGCGGCGCGCGGCAGGTTGCGGTCGATGTTCTCCATCACCGAGAGCATGGTCAGCACGGCCAGCGGCATCAGCGCATGGACCATGCCCACGAGCACGGCGCCAAAGCTGTAGAGCATGTTCGACGGCGCATCCTGCAGGCCCAGCGCCAGCAGCAGCTGGTTGGCCAGGCCATTGCGGCCCAGCACGACGATCCAGGCAAAGGCGCGCACCAGAAAGCTGGTCCAGAACGACAGCAGAATCCAGAACACCCAGCGGCTTTTCTTGTCCTTTTGCAGCGACGAGACCAGGTAGGCAATCGGGTAGCCGCCGACGATGGACAAGAGCGCCGTGACCAGCGAGATCTTCAAGGTGATCCACATGGTGTCCAGATACACCGAGGAGCTGAACAGCTGGCTGTAGTTGTTCCACTTGAAGCTGCCATCGCTGTAGATGCTCAGCAGCAGCAACTGGCCCACCGGGTAGACCAGCAGCACCAGAAACAGCATGACCAGCGGTGCGGCCATCATCAGTGGCCTCACCCAGGCGGCACGGGGGGTGGCGGCGCTGTTCATGCGGGCTCCGGGACGGCCACGGCGTCGCTGCTGGACCAGCCAAAGTCCAAGGTGCTGCCCAGCGCGTGGTCATGCTTGGCGATGGAGGTCGGGAAGGACAGCACCACCGGCTCGCTGCTGAGCGCTGGCGCCTTCAGGTAGAGCTTGGTGAGGCTGCCGGTGATCATCGTATCGAGCAGCTGGCCGCTGAAGCGCTCGCTGGCGCCCTGGGCCGCAGCAGCAGCGGCCATGTTCTGCGGGCGCACCATCACGCAGACCTTGGCGCCGGTGGTGAGTGGCTGGTCGGCCGAGGCCAGCAGCTCGGTGTTGGTGCCGTTCAAGGCCACACGGGCCTGGCCGCCCTGGCTGGACACCACCGTGCCCTTGAACAGATTGCTCTCGCCCAGAAAATCGGCCACAAACGGCGTGCGCGGGCGGAAGTACAGGTCTGCGGGCGAGCCCAGCTGCTCGATGCGGCCGCCGTTCATCAGGCAGATGCGGTCCGACATGGTCATCGCCTCTTCCTGGTCGTGGGTCACATAGACGATGGTGGTGCCGGCTTCGCGGTGGATGCGCTTGATCTCCAGCTGCATGTGTTCGCGCAGCTTCTTGTCCAGTGCGCCCAGGGGCTCATCCATCAGCACGATCGAGGGCTTGTAGACCAGGCAGCGCGCCAGCGCAATGCGCTGCTGCTGTCCACCCGACAACTCTTTGGGAAAGCGCTGCGCCACATGGGGCAGGTGCACCAGCTCCAGCGCCTCCATGGCGCGCTTCATCGCAGTGGCGCGGTCTAGCTTGCGCATCTTCAGCGGAAAGGCGATGTTCTCGGCAATCGTCATGTGCGGGAACAGCGCATAGTTCTGGAACACCATGCCGATGTCGCGCTCATAGGGCGCGCCATAGGTCACATCCTTGCCATTGATCAGCAGCTGGCCGCCATCGGGCACGGACAGGCCGGCGATCATGCTCAGCAAGGTGGTCTTGCCCGAGCCCGAAGGGCCCAGCAAGGTCAGGAACTCGCCTTCGGGCACTTCCAGGTTGGTGGGGTGCAGCGCGACAAAGGAGCCGTAGCGCTTGGTCAGGCCCGCAATCGACAGTTTTATATTCTTCATTTCAATCTTCTCCATTGCACCGGGGTGCAACGAATGAACCAACGGAGGCTCTGCAAAACCCTCGTCCGGGGCAGGGAGCTTTGCAGAGACTCCCACATGCCTGCAGCGGCGTGCCGCTGCAGGCTTCGTCATCGCTGGCGGGCAGCGTTTACTTGAGCACCCAGCCGTTGAACTTCTCGATCACCGCAGCCTGGTTGGCCACCCAGTACTTGGCATCGATCTGCACGCCGTTCTTGATGTTGTCGGGATAGGTGGGCGATTCCTTGGCCAGCTCGGGCTTGATGAACTTGAAGGCTTCTGGCTGGGTGACGCCGGCGGCAAAGTACTGGGTCAGCGAGGCCATGCGCTGGGGCTCGGACGCGAACTTGATGAACTCGCGGCAGGCGTCGGCATTGGGCGTGCCCGCCAGGATGGACCAGCTGTCCACGCCCCAGATGTTCTGGTTCCAGACGATGCCGATCTTGGCGCCATCGGCATTGGCCGATTGCGGGCGCGACACCCAGGTGGCGATCATGTCGACTTCGCCGGACTTGAGCATCTGCTCGACCTGGGCGCCGGAGTTCCACCAGACATCGATCTTGGGCTTGATCTCATCGAGGGCCTTGAAGGCGCGGTCCAGATCCAGCGGGTACAGCTGCGCAGCAGACACGCCCGAGGCCATCGCGGCCTGCTCCAGCGTGTCGAACGGGTGCTTGCGGATGCCACGGCGGCCGGGGAAGTCCTTGACGTTCCAGAAATCGGCCCAGGATTTGGGTGCGGCGCGGCCCTTGAAGGCCTCTTCGCGGTAGGCCAGCACGGTGCTGTAGACATTGGTGCCCACGCCGTAGGGCGACATGTACTGCGCCGGGATGGTCTTGACGAAGGGGTCGTTTTCCAGGCCGTGCTTTTCCAGCAGCACCTTGCCGCCTTCGGTCAGCAGCAGAATGGCGGGCTGGCTGATCTTGGCCATGTCCCAGGTGTAGTTCTTGGTCTCGACCATGCTGCGGATCTGCGCCACAGGCTCGGCCGTTGCCTGTACCCCCACCACTTCGATGCCGGTCTTCTGCGTGAAAGGCTTGTAGTACACCGCGCCGTAGGCCTTGGTGTAGATGCCGCCGTCATCACGCACCACGATACGCTTGGACGTGGCACGGGCATAACGCAGTACGGCAGGTGCAGCAATCAGGCCTGCGCCAGCCACGGCCGCCTTCAGTGCGGTGCGACGGGAGGTAGTGATCTCAGTCATAAAGTGTCCTTTCGAAGGAAGAGGCAGGGGAAGTCAAGGGAGGGGAGGGATCAGGGGGCGGGCGGCAGCAGGCGCCCGGGGTTGAAGCGCTGCTGCGGATCGATGGCGCGCTTGATGGCCTGCATCAGGTCGAGCTCGACGGCGGGCTTGAACAGCGCCATCTCGTCGGTCAGCACCTGGCCGATGCCATGCTCGGCGCTGAAGGTGCCTGCCAGCGCGCAGGCCACTTCGTTGACGGCCTGCTTGACGCGGTGCGAGAGCTGGTCCTGCTCAGCGGGCGAGAGCGCCTGCCACTGCGCAAACTGCAGCTGCGGGATGAAGTGCACATTGCCGTCGCCCAGGTGGGCCACGATGATGATGGGCGCGCCCGGCACAATGCCGTGCGCCGCAGCCGTTGCCTGGCTGATGAAGGCCGGGATGGCCGACAGCGGCACGGCCGGGTCGGTGTTGATGCCGATGCCGGCCTTCTTGTTGCCTTCGGAGACGCTGTGGCGCACCTCCCACCAGTCGGCCTGTTGCTTGCCGTTGGTGGCGATGGCCGCATCCAGCAGCAGGCCCTCTTCGGCAGCAGCCGACAGCGTCTCTTCGAGCGCAGCGGACAGCAGCGCCTCGTCGCAGGTGTCGGTCAGCTCCACCAGCACATGCCAGGGGTAGCTGGGGCTGAGCGGCGCGCGCCGGTCGGCCACATGGTTCAGCACAATGTTCAGCTGCACATCGTTGAGCATCTCAAAGGCCGACAGCGAGGCGCTGCAGCGGCTCTGGAAACGGGCCAGCATGTCGATCGCCGCCTGGGGCGACTCCACCGCCAGCCAGGCCATCGCCCGCGCCGTGGGCAGCGGGTGGAGCTTGAGCGTGGCGCCGGTGATGATGCCCAGCGTGCCTTCGGAGCCAATGAACAAATGCTTGAGATCAAAGCCGGTGTTGTTCTTGCGCAGGCCGTAGAGCCCTTCCCAGATGCGGCCATCGGGCAGCACCACTTCGAGGCCCAGCACGTTCTCGCGGGTATTGCCATAGCGCAGCACCCCCGTGCCGCCGGCATTGGTCGCAATATTGCCGCCGATCTGGCAGGAGCCTTCGGCGCCCAGGCTCACCGGGTAGAGGCGCCCATGGCTGCGGGCGGTCTCCTGCACGGTCTGCAGCACGCAGCCGGCATCGACCACCATCGAGTTGTTGGCCGGATCGACCGCGCGCACCTGGCGCATGCGGCCCAGGTGGATCACCACGGTCTCGGGCAGATCCGCGCGCGGAATCGCGCCTTCGCAGAGGCTGGTATTGCCGCCCTGGGCCACCACCGGCACCTGCGCTGCATGGCAGAGCCGGACCACCTCCGCCACCTGCGCCGTCGTCGACGGAAACACAACGCACTGGGCCTGGCCCTGGTAGCGTCCGCGCCAGTCGGTCACATGGCCGGCCAGGTCCTCCTTGCTGCGGAGAACTGCGCTATCACCAAGCAACGCGATGAAGGTCTGAATCAATGCCATATGCCCACGGGTCCAAAGTCTGGGAGAGAGGACTCGATGATGGCTAATTCTTAATAAGATTAGTATTAGATGAAATACGAATACATGTGATCGAATGGCAATTAGTCAAAAGATCTGGCTAGGGCGCCGCAGGCAGCAAAACCCATCGCACCAAGCGGTCAAAACCTGATCGGCATCCGCACCGGCAGCCGCGTCCAGATCTGCATGCGGGCAGCCCTTTGCAGTCCCGGGCGTTCACAGCGCGCGGAAGCCGTCACAATAGCGGCCTGACTGTCAGCGCCTGCCTCCGCTGTGGGGCCGGTCTCACCTGGAGACTTTTGCATGCGTATTTCTGCCCGCACCCCTTTGTTGTCCCGCACGGCCAGTGCGCTGCTGCTCGCTGGCCTGGGGGCCTCGGCTGCCCAGGCGGCTGGTGTCATCAAGATCGGTGAGATCAACAGCTACAAGAACCAGCCCGCGTTTTTGGAGCCCTACAAGCGCGGCATGAAGCTGGCGGTGGACGAGGTCAATCGCGCAGGCGGCGTGAACGGCAAGAAGCTCGAGCTGATCACGCGCGACGACAACGCCAACCCGGGCGATACCGTGCGCGTGGCCGAGGAGCTGATCGCGCGCGAAAAGGTCGATGTGCTGGCGGGCGGTTTTCTGTCCAACACCGGCATGGCGCTGACCGACTTTGCCAAGCAGCGCAAGTTCTTCTACCTGGCTACCGAGCCGCTGACGGACAAGATGGTCTGGAGCAATGGCAATGCCTACACCTTCCGCCTGCGCCCCTCCACCTACATGCAGGTGTCGATGCTGGTCGAAGAGGCGCTCAAGCTCAAGAAAAAGCGCTGGGCCCTGGTCTACCCCAACTACGAATACGGCCAGTCGTCGGTCGCCACCTTCAAGGCGCAGATGAAGGCGGCGCAGCCCGATGTGGAGTTTGTCACCGAGCAGGCCACCGTGCTGGGCAAGGTCGATGCCGGCAGCGTGGTGCAGGCGCTGGCCGATGCCAAGCCCGATGCGATCTTCAACGTGCTGTTTGCCACCGACCTGACCAAGTTTGTGCGCGAGGGCAATACGCGCGGCCTGTTCAAGGACCGCGAGGTCGTCAGCGTGCTGAGCGGCGAGCCCGAGTACCTCGACACCTTGAAGGCCGAAACGCCCAATGGCTGGATCGTCACCGGCTACCCGGTGCACAGCCTGAAGACGCCCGAGCACAAGGCCTTTTTTGACGCCTACCAGGCCAAGTACAAGGACTACCCGCGCCAGGGCTCGGTCGTTGGCTATGCCGGTATCAAGTCGCTGGCCGAGGGCATCAAGAAGGCCGGCAGCACCGACACCGAGGCGCTGATCAAGGCCTTTGAAGGCCTGCAGGTCGTGTCGCCGTTTGGCCCGATCACCTGGCGCGCGCAGGACCACCAATCGACCATGGGCGCCTATGTGGGCAAGCTCAAGAACGTGGGCGGCAAGGGCGAGCTGGTGGACTATGTCTACCGCGATGGCAAGGACTACTTGCCCAGCGATGAAGAAGTGCGCAAGATGCGCCCGCAATAAGCCGATGGACCGCTGCCTGGCCCCCGCAAGCGCCGCAGGTCGGTGGGCGCGCATGCCCCGCTGGCTGGGGCGCCAGAGCGGCCAGGCATGGCAACAAGCGCAGGGAGGCGCATGAGTTTTTCCGGTCTGCTGGTGCAACTGCTCAATGGCCTGGCCGGCGCCTCGTCGCTGTTCCTGGTGGCCGCCGGGCTGTCGCTGATTTTTGGCGTCTGCCGCATCGTCAACTTTGCGCACGGCTCCTTCTACATGGTGGGCCTGTATGCGGCCTATGCGCTGGCCGAGGCCATGGCACCGCTGGGCGGTGGCTGGGGTTTCTGGCTGTCGCTGCCGCTGTCGGCCATCGCCGTCGGCCTGCTGGGCGGCGTGGTCGAGGTGCTGCTGCTGCGCCGCGTCTACAAGGCGCCCGAGCTGTTTCAGCTGCTCGCCACCTTTGCGCTGGTGCTGGTGATCAAGGATGCGGTGCTGTGGCTGTGCGGGCCCGATGAGCTGCTGGGCCCGCGCGCACCAGGGCTGGGCGGCGCGGTCGATATCCTGGGCCGCGCCTTTCCAAGCTATGACCTGTTTTTGATCGCGGTGGGCCCCCTGGTGCTGGGTGCCACCTGGCTGCTGCTGCACCGCAGCCGCTTTGGCATGCTGGTGCGCGCCGCCACGCAGGACCGCGAAATGGTCGGTGCGCTGGGCGTGCGCCAGGCCTGGCTGTTCACCGCGGTGTTTGCGCTGGGGGCCGCCTTGGCCGGGTTGGGCGGCGCGCTGCAGCTGCCGCGCGAACCGGCGACCCTGGAGCTCGATCTGCAGACCATTGGCTCGGCCTTTGTCGTGGTGGTGGTCGGCGGCATGGGCTCGCTCACCGGCGCCTTTGTCGCGGCGCTGCTGGTGTCGACGGTGAAAGCCTTGTGCATCTGGTTGGGCGTGGTGCAGATCGCCGGTATCGACATCGCGTTTCCGCAGCTCACCTTGGTGGCGGACTTTTTGGTGATGGCCGTGGTGCTGGTGCTGCGCCCCTGGGGCCTGCTGGGCAAGCCGCAGGCCGCGAGCCGCAGCCATGGCCTGCGCGAGCAGCCGCTGCGCGCGCCCCCGCCTGCGTTGAAGGCCGTGGGCGCCGCCGTGCTGCTGGCCTTGCTGGCGCTGCCCTGGGCGGTGGATGCGCAGTCCTACACCCTGGTGCTGATGGTGGACCTGGTCATTGCCGCGTTGTTTGCCACCAGCCTGCATTTTTTGATGGGGCCGGCGGGCCTGCATTCCTTTGGCCATGCGGCCTTTTTTGGCCTGGGGGCTTACGGCGCTGCGCTGCTGCTGAATGCGGCCGGCCTGCCGATGCTGTGGGCGCTGTTGCTGGCGCCGCTGCTGGCGGCCTTGGGCGGCCTGCTGACGGGCTGGTTTGCGGTGCGGCTGACGGGCGTGTATTTCTCGATGCTGACCCTGGCCTTTGCCCAGATCATCTGGGCCACCACCTTCCAGTGGGATTCGGTCACCGGCGGCAGCAATGGCCTCACGGGTGTCTGGCCGGCGGCCTGGCTGGAGGACAAGCGCTGGTTCTACCTGCTGACCCTGCTGCTGGCCACCGCCAGCGTGCTGGCGCTGTGGCGGGTGCTGTATGCGCCGCTGGGCTATGCGCTGCGTGCCAGCCGCGACGCACCGCTGCGCGCCGAGGCCATCGGCATTGCGGTGGCACGGGTGCAGTGGATGGGCTTTGTGTTGGCCGCCTCGGTGGCCGGGCTGGCGGGCGCCTTGTTTGCGTTCTCCAAGGGCAGTATTTCGCCGGAGACCATGTCGGTGGCCAAGTCGGTGGATGGCCTGGTCATGGTGCTGCTGGGTGGTGTGCAGACCTTGGTCGGCCCGATTCTGGGCGCCTTCAGCTTTACCTGGCTGCATGATGCCGTGGCGCGCAACACCGATTACTGGCGTGCCACCTTGGGCGCCGTGATTCTGCTGCTGGTGCTGCTGTTCCCGCAGGGCATTGCCGGTTATGGCAAGCGCTGGTGGCAGTGGCTGCTGCAGCGGCGCGGGGCATAAAAAACCCCGCCAGGGTGCGCGGGGGGAGTGTGTTGGGGTAGGCCTGATCAGCTGTTGCAGGCCTTGCTGCCCTTGGCCGGTTGGATGCCCTTGGCTTTCGCATCGGCCACCGTCATGTACTCGCCTTGCTTGGTGGTGCCGTAGTAGCGGTCACCTTGGCAGTGGTAGATCTTGGAGCTGGTATTGGCCCAGACCTTGCCGGCACCGCCGCCAGGGGCGGGGGTCTTGGCCTTGGCTTTGTCGGCAGCGGCCGCTGGCGCTGCGGCTGCGGGGGCCGCTGGCGCGGCCTTGGCGGCAGGGGCTGGTTTGGCCGCCGGTGCCGTACCCGCTGCCGGTGTTTGGGCAAAAACGGCCGCTGTGCTGCACAGGGCGATACCGCTGATCCAGGCTTTCCAGGTGTTGCGCATAAAACTCTCCTGTCCTTGAGTTGCTGGGATGCCTGGCTTGCTGGGCCATGGCATCTCCATGCTGCGACGGGCGTTTGCAAAAAACAAGCGGGTCAATGCGGATCGGTGTTTTTTATCGCCAATAATTTTGTAATTGCTTGTTTTTATTGATTATTCGCATCAGCATTGACCGTCGGTCGATCCATGTCGGGGTAGAGGCGGCCCAGCGCCTGGTGCAGGCATTCACCCAGCTGCAGCTGCAGCGCCTGCAGATGGGCGGCACGTGCCTCACTGCTCAGGCCCGCGTCGGGCGCCAGGCTGCCCAGCGCTTTCCACTGCTGCTGCCACTGGGTGGCGCGGTGCTGCACGGCGGCCTGCACGGCCTCGCTCCACTGCGCTGGCGCGCTGGGGCTGGTGTAGCGCCCGCGCCCCCGGCCAAAGTGCGAGATCACCAGGTACTTGAGCAGCAGCTGGCCGGTCAAGGCGCTCAGGTATTCGGGCGAGAGGTGAAAGCGCTGGGCCTGCTGGTCAAACATCTTGTTGGCGCTCCAGGCAGCACCGGCAAAGGTGACGGCGCCCACCAAAGCGCCGACCAGCGCGCCTGCGCCCAAGGTCATGCCGCCGGCCACCATATCGGCGCCCAGGCCGGTCGCAGCACCTGCCGTGAGCGCACCCCAGAGGCTGGCCGTCTGCGGGTCCAGCGGTGTGCTGGTTTTCAGGTGGTCCTTGAGCTGCTGCTGGATCTGGCTGGCCGCCTGGCCATCGAGCTGGTGCAGCGCCAGCAGGGCCTGGGTGCTGGCCAGGTCGGCCTGCTGCAGGGATTGGGTCAGGCGCTGCATCGCGGCGGTCTGCTCGGGGCTGAGCTCAGCGCCCTCAGCGCCGCTGCCCCGGATCGCTTGCGCGACCGAGCCGCTGACCTTGTTCCAGGCGCGCTGCCAGAGCTTGTTGTCGCTGGCCTGCACGGTCTCCTGCGCGGTGGCCGCCAGTAGCAGCTGCTCGGCCAGGGCCTGCAGGCTGGCCGCTTCGCGCGCTTGCTGGCGCTGCGCGCGGGTTTGCAAGAGGCGCTGGTAGGCCGGCTGCTTGGCATCGGGCAGCAGCGGCGCGATGGACTGCATCACTTGCTTTTCATGCCACCAGCTGCGTGTGAAGGCATCGAGCACCTGCACCGAGCGCACGGTGCCGGCAAACTCGGCCGTCGCCGCGCGCCAGCGCTGCAGGTCGGCAGCGGTTTGCGCGGCTGTGGTGTCGCTGCCGATCTGGTTGAGCAGCACCAGCACGGGCTTGTCCATCCACTGCAGGATGCGCATCTCGCTGGCCCAGTAACCGGCGTCGGCCGGGTCTTCGGCGGCATTGACCAGGTAGAGCATCACATCGGCATGGTCACGCGCGGCCTGCAAGGCGCGCTGACTCATGTAGAAGGGTTTGTCGCGCCAGCGGTCCCAGACGTTGGACAGAAACCAGCCCAGCGGGTTGCCCTGCTGCTTCAAACGGTTGTAGAGCCGCACCGAATCGCCAAAACCCGGCGTGTCCCAGAGCCAGAGTTCATCGCCCTGTTCGGTGCGCTGCAGCAGGTAGCGCTGCGATTGGCTGGTGACATGGGCGGCGTCCTGCACTTCGCCAATGTCCTCGGCCACCAGGGTGCGGGCCAGCGTGGTCTTGCCGATATTGGTGTGCGACAGCAGGCACCAGGCGATGGTCTGGTCGTTGGCCGCATCCGCTGCCTGCGGCACGGCGGTGGGGAGTGGGGGAGCGTTCGTCATCTCGGTCATCGTGCGGGTCTCGTCAGGCGCCGGTGGTGATCAGCTGGGCGTTGAAGCCGTGCTGCTGGGCAAACTCCTGCCACAGCGCTTCGCGCTCCTGCAGGCGGCGCGGGGCGCCGGCATTGCGCGCGGCAAAGTCGCTGGCCCAGAGCCAGAGCTGGCCGTTGGCGCCAAAGCGGCTGCGCAGCTGGGCCAGCAGCTCGCCATGCACCTCGGCCTCGGGCGTGGCTGACAGGTTGATGAGCGCAATGGCCTGCGCAGCGGGCGCGATATCGACGGCCGGCAGCGCTGCGCCATAGGCGAGGGTCGGCAGCCAGTCGACATGGGCGCCGGCGCCATAGAGGCCGATGGCATGGTGGTCGATCGCCGCGCGGCGCTCGGGCGTCACATCGATGCTGAACGGCAGCAGCACCAGGCGCGTGGCCAGGCCGCCAAAGTCGCGCTGCAGGCGGGCAAAGTAGGCCTGGTTCAGCGGCAGCTGCAGGTGCTGGCGGCGCCAGCGCGCGCGCAGCCCCTGCCACAGGGCCAGCAGCAGACGCGGCACCACCACGGTGGCGCCCAGCAAGGCGGTATAGGCCCAGACCCAGCGCTCCCCAACATAGGACACGGGCGCGCTCAGCACACCCGGCTGCGGCGCCTGGGCTGCTGCCGATGGGTACTGCGCCGGCATGCTGCTGGTCACCCAGCCTTGCAGCGCCTGGATGTCGGCCAGGCTCCAGGGCGTCGTCCACTGCAGCCATTGGGTGGGGGCGAACAGGATGTTGAGCCAGTGCTGCACCTGCGGGGCCGACAGGAAGGTGCTCTCCCAGCCGACCTGGTATTCCTTGGTGAGGCCCGTGAGCCAGAGCGAGGCCAGTGCGCCCACCGCCACCAGGGCCGCACCCAGGTGCAGCCACTGCAGCAGCTGGGCGTTGCGCACCCCTTCGCTGGCCTGCCACCAATTGCGCTCAAAGCGCAGCGCCATCTTGCGCAGGCCGCTGCCGCGCAGCGCAGGCATGGCCTTGCCGCGCAGGCGGGCCAGCCAGCCGGGCTGCTCGTCGGCGGTGGCGCTGGCGGTGTCTGCACTGCCCGCAGTCTGTTGCGCAGGCTCCCAGGGCGCCACGTGCGCTGGCTGGCGCCGTGCCAGGCGCAGCAGACTGCGCACCAGCAGCACCGCATACATCAGCAGGTTCCACAGCACGATGCCCATCAGCGACAGCGACAGCAGATCGACCCGGTGCGGGTCGGTAATGCGGTGGCTGGCAAAGCCAAAACACAGCGCCAGCAGGCCGATGGCCAGCGGTGCCCAGCGCGCCAGGCCCGGGGCATGCTGCCACAGCTGGCGCACATCAGCGGGCAGCTGGCTGGCCTGGATGATGCGCTTGGCGCGCAGCTGCAGAAACTGGGCAAAGGCGGCCTGGCCGGCCTTGCCACCCAGCGCGGGCTTGCCCAAGGTGTGCAGCACCTCCTGCGTGATGGCCTCGCAGCGCGCAGCGCTGGGCAGGGCCTCATGGGGCGGTGAGGTTTCGATGGCATGGGCCAGGGCGATATCACGAACGGCGTCAGCTTTCATGGCAGCTATTGTGGCATCGGGAAAACCTGCAAGGTTTTGCCCGGAGTGCTGTGGTATCAACAAGGCTTTGCCATCACAGAGTTAAAGCAGCCTATGACAACAATGATGAACTTTGCTGAGATGCCCGATGCCAACGGTTTCTTTGGTGACTATGGCGGCCAGCTGGTGCCCCCGCATCTGAAAAAGGCGATGGACGATATCGCCGAGGCCTACGAGCAGATCGTGCAGCGCCAGGATTTCCAGGACGAGCTCCAGCAGCTGTTCCAGGACTATGTGGGCCGCCCCAGCCCGATCTTCCATGCCAAGCGACTCTCGGAACAGCTGGGCGGCGCGCAGATCCATTTGAAGCGCGAAGACCTCAACCACACGGGGGCCCACAAGATCAACCACTGCCTGGGCGAGGCACTGCTGGCCAAGTTCATGGGCAAGACCAAGGTGATCGCCGAGACGGGCGCCGGCCAGCATGGCGTGGCCTTGGCGACGGCCTGCGCGCTGGTGGGCATCCCCTGCGAAATCCACATGGGCCAGGTCGATATCGAAAAAGAGCACCCCAACGTCACCAAGATGCGCATCCTGGGCTGCAAGCTGGTGCCGGTGAGCTTTGGCCAGGCGACTCTGAAGGAGGCGGTCGACAGCGCGTTTGAGGAGTACCTCAAGGACCCGACGAACTACCTCTATGCGATTGGCTCGGTGGTGGGACCGCACCCGTTTCCGAAGATGGTGCGCGACTTCCAGTCCATCGTCGGGCGCGAGGCGCGCGAGCAGTTCCAGACCCGCCACGGCAAGCTGCCCGACTATGTGGCGGCCTGCGTGGGCGGGGGCTCCAATGCGATGGGCATCTTCACGGCCTTTCTGTCCGATGCCGGTGTGAAGCTGGTGGGCGTGGAGCCAGCGGGCGAGGGCGTGGACCAGCCGGGCAAGCATGCCGCCACCTTGTCGGTGGGCAAGCCCGGTGCCATCCATGGCATGAAATGCTATGTGCTGGAGAACGCCGATGGCAGCCCTGCGGCCGTGCATTCGATCGCTTCGGGCCTGGACTACCCCGGTGTCGGCCCGCAGCACAGCTACTTGAAGGACCTGGGCCGGGTCGACTACCAGGCCGTGAACGACCAGGCCTGCCTCAACGCCTTTATGACCCTGTCGCGGGTCGAGGGCATCATCCCGGCGCTGGAAAGCGCCCATGCCGTCGCCTGGGCCATGGGCATTGCGCCGCAGCTGGACAAGGGGGTGAACATCCTCGTCAACCTCTCTGGCCGGGGTGACAAGGACGCTGATTATGTGGCCAAGAAGCTGGGGCTCTGAGCGAGTTTTAAGCTAAAAGCAGCCGGAAACGGCCGCCACACAGGGAGCACATGCTCCCTTTTTTGCGTCTGCAGGGCGGCTGGCGCGCCCCCGCGTACTCGGGTAAATACGCTTCTGCTATTTGGATATGTGTATTTAGTATTTGTAGATCGCATACTCAATAGTTCAGAATGCGTTTTTCGCATCAAATACCATGGAACTTCGCCAGCTTGAGGCCTTTGCGGCTGTCATCTCCACCGGCAGCGTGACGGCCGCCGGCCGCATGCTGGGCCGCTCGCAGCCCGCGATCAGCCGCCTGGTGCAGGAGCTGGAGCAGGAGATTGGTTACGCGCTGTTCAGCCGCAATGGCCCGCGGATTACGCCCAATGAGCAAGGCTTTTTGCTGTACGAGGATGTGGCCCATGCGCTGCACAGCCTGCAGCAGATCCGCCAGCGCGCCCGCGAGATTGCAGGCGGCAGCCAGCGCCCGCTGAACCTGCTGGCCACGCCGGCGCTGGCTGCGGGCCTGGTGCCTGCGGCGCTGGCGCGGCTCGAAGGCGCGATGGCGCAAAGCATCTCGCACATCCAGTTGCGCAGCGCCTCGCCCGAGCAGGTGGCGCAGGGCGTGCTGACGGGTGCCGCCCAACTGGGCGTGAGCAGCCTGCCGCTGGAGCACCGAGGCCTGCAGGTGCACTGGATTGGCCGCGCGCCCTGCGTCGCAGTGCTGCCCGAAGCGGACCCACTGGCTGCGCTCGAGGTGGTGCCGCTTTTGGCACTGGCCGAGCGCCGCATCATCACCATGGCCAATCCCTACCGCTTGCGCGGCCGCCTGGATGAGGCCTTTGCCGCCGCCCGCCCGGGTGCGCAGCCGGGCGAGACCCAGTTCATGGAAACCAATGCCTCGGTCAATGCGATGGCCGCCGTGCGCGCGGGCCTGGGCGTATCGGTGCTGGAGCCGGTGACGGCGTTGGGCCTGCCCTTGCAAGGTGTGGTGGTGCGCCCGCTCGATACCGAGATCCCCTTTTTGTTTGGCGTGGTCAGCCAGCAGGCCACGCCCTGCACGCCAGCGATGGATGCGCTGTGCCAGGCCTTGACCGAGGTGGCGCAGGCGCTGCTGCCCGGCTTTGTACTGCATGACGCACGCGCCCACGCCGCGCTGCTGGAAGAAATGCTGCCCGAGGGCCAGCGGCCCGCTACGGGCACACCAGAATTTTGAGAGAACCACGCATGAACGACGAACGCTTACTGCCGCCCCAGGGGCTGGCCGCACTCGAAGCCCGGGTGCGCCAGGACCTGGCCTGGCTGGACCTGCCCGCCAAGGACTGGCTGCCCGAGACCGCACTGGAGGGCGAGCCGGTGCTGCCCGTGGCCATCATCGGCGGCGGCATGTCGGGCCTGGCCGCATGCGCGGCGCTGCGCTTCATGGGCGTGCCGGCCGAGATCTTTGACCAGTCGCCGGCGGGCTTTGAAGGCCCCTGGGCAACGACAGCGCGCATGGAAACGCTGCGCTCGCCCAAGCAGCTCACCGGCCCGGCGCTGGGCAAACCGGCGCTCACTTTCCGCGCCTGGTTCGAGTCGCAGTTCGGCCTGGAGGCCTGGGAGGCGCTCGACAAGATCCCGCGCCTGCAGTGGATGGACTACCTGCGCTGGTACCGCCAGGTGCTGGCGCTGCCGGTGCACAACGGCCACAAGGTGCTGGCCGTGCGCCCGCGCGGCGCCGATGGCGTGGTGCAGCTCGATCTGGAGACGCCCGGCGGCGCACGCAAGGTGCTGGCGCGCCATGTGGTGCTGGCCACCGGCCGCGACGGCCTGGGCGGCGCCTATGTGCCCGAGATGGCGCGCAGCCTGCCGCGCGACCGTTGGGCCCATTCCTCGGACAGCACCGATTACGCCCAGCTGGCCGGCCAGCGCATCGGCGTGGTCGGGGCCGGTGCCTCGGCCATGGACAGCGCCGCCACCGCGCTGGAGAGCGGCGCGGCCAGCGTCGACCTGCTGATCCGCCGCAAGGACATTCCCCGCGTCAACAAGGGCAAGGGCGCCGGCAGCCCGGGTCTGACCCATGGCCACCTGCAGCTGCCCGATGACTGGAAGTGGAAGATCCGCCACTACATCAATGTGCAGCAGGTGCCGCCACCCCGGGGCAGCACCTTGCGCGTCTCGCGCCATGCCAATGCCCGCTTCAACCTGGGCTGCGCGATCGAGCGCATGGAATGGACCGGCGACGAGATCCGCGTGCACACCTCCAAGGGCGTGTTCCACCTGGACTTTGTCGTGTTCTCCACCGGCTTTCGCATCGACTGGAATGCGCGCAGCGAGTTTGCGCCCTTTGCCGCCCATGTGCGCAACTGGGGCGACCGCTACCGCCACCCCGAGGGCGAGGACGACCAGGAGCTCTCCGATTCGCCCGACCTGGGCCCGGCCTTCGAGCTGCAGCAAAAGATTCCCGGCGCCTGCCCGGGGCTGGAGCGCATCCATGCGTTCTCCTACCCGGCCGCGCTGACGCATGGCACGGTGTCCGGCGATATTCCTGCGATCAGCGTGGGCGCCGAGCGCCTGGCCCAGGGCATCAGCAGCCGCTTGTATGCCGAAGATGTGCAGTGGCATTTCGAGAAGCTGCAGGCCTTCAGCGACCCCGAGGTGTTTGGCGATGAGTGGACACCGGCCGAGCCCCCTGGCGAAGCCGCCGCACTGCTGGACAAGGCGGGCGCACCATGATCGGCTGGCTGCTGCGCCGCCTTGCGCAGGCCGTGGTGGTGGTGCTGCTGATGACGGTGATCGTCTTCGTCGGCCTGCATGCCATCGGCAACCCGGTCGATATTTTGATCGGCCAGGACGTGGACCAGGTCGAGCGCGCGCGCATCATCGCCCAGCTGGGCTTTGACCAGCCGCTGTGGCGGCAGTACCTGGGCTTTGTCGGCGGCGCGCTGCAGGGCAACCTGGGCGTGAGCTTTGTCTACAACGTGCCGGCCATCGAGCTGATTTTGCAGCGCCTGCCGGCGACGCTGGAGCTGGCGGTTGCCGCCTTGGTCATCGCCGTGGTGCTGGGCGTGCCGCTGGGTCTGCTGGCCGGCCTCTACCCCGAGAGCTGGTTCTCCAAATCCATCATGGCCGGCAGTATCGTGGGCTTTTCGCTGCCCACCTTCTGGGTCGGCCTGATGCTGATCATGACCTTCAGCGTCTCGCTGGGCATGCTGCCATCGAGCGGGCGCGGCCAGACCGTGGAGTTCCTGGGTGCGCAGTGGTCGTTTCTGACGGCCGATGGCCTCAGGCACATGCTGCTGCCGGCGATCAACCTGTCGCTGTTCAAGATCTCGCTGGTGATCCGTTTGACGCGCGCCGGTGTGCGCGAGGTGCTGCCGCTCGACTATGTGAAGTTTGCCCGCGCCAAGGGCCTGTCACCGCTGCGCGTGGTGGGCCTGCATGTGCTGCGCAATACGATGATTCCGCTGGTCACCGTGCTGGGCCTGGAGCTGGGCTCGACCATCGCCTTTGCGGTGGTGACCGAGAGCATCTTCTCCTGGCCGGGCGCCGGCAAATTGATTCTGGACAGCATCAATGCGCTGGACCGTCCCGTCATCGTCTCCTACCTGGTGGTGGTGGTCTGCCTGTTTGTCACGCTCAATCTGATCGTGGATATCTTGTACAAGGTGCTCGACCCCCGCGTGCGCCTGGAGGGCGCAGCATGAGCGGCACCAATACCCCTGCTAACACCCCTGCCAACGCCCCCGTAGGCACCGCCCCGGCAGCGGCGCTGCGCCAGCCTTCGCCCTGGCGCGCGCATGTGGCCGATTTTCTGGCCTCGCGCCTGGCGCTGTTTGGCCTCGTCGTCGCCGTCGTGCTGATCCTGGCAGCGCTCGTCGCGCCCTGGATCACGCCGCAGAACCCCTATGACCTGCAGCAGCTCGATGTGCTCGATGCGCGCCTGCCGCCGGGCTCGGCCAATGGGCTGGACAGCTTTCACTACCTGCTGGGCACCGATGGCCAGGGGCGCGACCTGTACTCGGCGATTCTCTACGGCCTGCGCATCAGCCTGCTGGTGGGCGTGGGCTCGGCGCTGATTGCCGGTGTGGTGGGCACCTTGCTGGGCCTGCTGGCCGCCTATGCCGGTGGCAAGACGGACACGATCATCATGCGCGTGGTGGACCTGATCCTGTCCTTCCCCTCGATCCTGGTGGCGATGATGATCCTCGCCTACCTGGGCAAGGGCGTGGGCAATGTGGTGCTGACCCTGGTGATCCTGGAATGGGCCTACTACGCCCGCACCGCACGCGGCCAGGCCCTGGTCGAGCGCCGGCGCGAGTATGTCGAGGCGGCGCGCTGCCTGGACATCCCCAACTGGCGCATCATGGTGCGCCACATCCTGCCCAACTGCCTGCCGCCGCTGATCGTGATCGGCACCTTGCAGATCGCCCGCGCGATCACCCTGGAGGCCACCCTGAGCTTTCTGGGCCTGGGCGTGCCGGTCACCGAGCCATCGCTGGGCTTGCTAATCTCCAACGGTTACCAGTTCATGCTCTCGGGCCAGTACTGGATCAGCTTCTACCCCGGCATTGCGCTCTTGGTCACCATCGTGGCGATCAACCTGGTGGGCGACCGCCTGCGCGATGTCCTGAACCCGAGGAACACCCGATGAGCAGCGTGCCCACCTTGCAGGTGCGCAATCTGCGCACCGAGTTTGCGACCCGCGCCGGCACCCTGCGCGCGGTCAATGATGTGTCCTTCACCCTGGAGCGTGGCCGTATCCTGGGCCTGGTCGGCGAGTCCGGCTCGGGCAAGTCCGTCACCGGTTTTTCCATCATGGGCCTGGTCGATGCGCCGGGCCGCGTGACCGGCGGTGAGGTGCTGTTCCAGGGCCGCGACATCACCAAGATCAAGCCGCGCGAGCTGCGCCAGCTGCAGGGCAACCGCATCGCGATGATCTTCCAGGACCCGATGATGACGCTCAACCCCGTGTTGCGCGTGGACACGCAGATGATCGAAGCGGTGCGCGCCCACACCTCCGCCAGCAAGGCCCAGGCACGTGAGCGGGCCCGCGAGACCCTGGCGATGATGGGCATTGCCAGCCCCGACGAGCGCCTGCAGGCCTACCCGCACCAGCTGTCGGGCGGCATGCGCCAGCGCGTGGCCATAGCGACTGCCATGCTGCACCAACCCGATCTGATCATTGCCGACGAGCCCACGACGGCGCTGGATGTGACCATCCAGGCGCAGATCCTGTCCGAGGTGCAAAAGCTCGCGCGCCAGCAGGGCACGGCGCTGATCTGGATCACGCACGACCTGTCGGTGGTGGCCGGTCTGGCCGACGAAGTGGCAGTCATGTATGCCGGCCGCATTGTCGAGCAAGGCGGCGTGGATGCCGTGCTGGACAGCCCGCTGCACCCCTATACCGCTGGCCTCATCGGCAGCCTGCCGGCCAACAACCGGCGCGGCAGCCGCCTGCAGCAGATTCCCGGCATGACGCCCAATATGCTGCAGCTTCCTCCCGGTTGCGCCTTTGCCGCGCGCTGCGCCCGCGCCACTGCCGCCTGCCAGGCCCAGCCCGAGCAGACCGAGCCGCTGCCCGGCCGCCTGGTACGCTGCTTTCACCCGGCGCTGACCGGCAGCGCCCCCAGCGCCGTTAGCACCTCTGGTGCCACCGCGCCGCAAGGCCTGGAGGCCCGCGTATGAACGAGATGACGAATACCACAGCGGCCGATAGCGCGGCAAACACCCCGGTGGTCGAGCTGCGCCAGGTCAGCAAGCGCTTTGGCGAGCATAAGCCGGGCATCGGTGGCCGCCTGCTGCAAAGCCTGGGGCTCGAGAAGCCCCACCCGGTCACCCGCGCGGTCGACCATGTCGATCTGCTGGTGCGCCCCGGTGAGGTGGTGGGCCTGGTGGGCGAATCCGGTTGCGGCAAGTCCACCCTGGGCCGCATCGCGGCGGGGCTGCTGCCACCGTCCGATGGCGAAGTGCTGTTCTCCGGCAAGGCCATGGCCAGCCTGACGCCGGACGAGCGCCATGCCGAGCGCCTGCGCATCCAGATGATCTTCCAGGACCCGTACGCCAGCCTGAACCCGCGTCTGCGCGTGGACGAGATCGTCGGCGAGGCAGCCCGTATCCATGGCCTGGTCGATCCGGCCGGTTTTGACGACTACGTCTGCGCGCAGATGGAGCGCGCCGGGCTCGACCCGGCCTTGCGCAGCCGCTACCCGCACCAGTTCAGCGGTGGCCAGCGCCAGCGCATCGGCATTGCCCGCGCGCTGGCCGTGCAACCCCGCATGCTGGTCTGCGACGAGGCCGTGGCCGCCCTCGATGTGTCGATCCAGGCGCAGATCCTGAACCTGTTCATGGACCTGCGCGAGCAATTGCACCTGACCTATCTGTTCATCAGCCATGACCTGGGCGTCGTCGAGCATATCTGCGACCGGGTGGTGGTGATGTACCTGGGCCGCGTGATCGAGACCGCACCGGTGGAAGAGCTGTTTGCCCGGCCCAACCACCCCTACACCCAGGCCTTGTTGGCCGAGGTGCCCAACATGAACGCGCGCCACAAGACCTACTCGGCCATCCAGGGTGAAATCCCCAGCCCTTTGAACCCCCCCAGCGGCTGCCACTTCCATCCCCGATGTCCGCGTGCGATGCCGCGCTGCAAGGTGGAGGCACCCCAGCTCAAGGGTATCGCCATCCAGCACCAAAGCGCCTGCCATTTGAACGACGCCTGAGCGCTCAGCTGAGCGCCGCCTTTTTCTACGTATTTGATTGCCCCGCTTTTACAGTTTCACCAGGAGTTCGCCATGAAACGCATCATCGTCTCTTCCCTCACCGCTGCCCTGATGGGCGCTGGCCTGGCTGCCCATGCGCAGACCTTGAACATCGGCTTTGCCGACCCGGTCTCGTCGATGGACCCCCAGCTCAACAACCACGCCGGCGACCGCTCGGTGGACCTGCACTTCTGGGATCTGCTGGTGCAGAACAACCACAACAAGCTGCAGCCCGGCCTGGCTGCGAGCTGGAAGAACCTGGACCCCAAGACCTGGGAGTTCAAGCTGCGCACCGATGTGAAGTGGCAAGACGGCAAGGCCTTCAGCGCCGAGGACGTCATCTACTCCTACCAGCGCGCCCGCGCCGTGCCCGGCAGCGTGGCCACCTTTGCCGGCTACCTGCGCACCGTCGAATCGGTGACCGCCAAGGACCCGCACACGCTGATCATCAAGACCACCATCCCCAACCCCGATCTGCCGCTGAACCTGGCCTCGGTACACATCGTCAGCAAGCATGTGGGCGAAAAATCGGCCACCGAAGACTACAACTCGGGCAAGGCCATGGTCGGCTCGGGCCCCTACAAATGGGTCTCCTACACGCCGGGTGACCGCGTGGTGATGCAGCGCAATGAGGGTTACTGGGGTGACAAGGCCATCTGGGACAAGGTCAACTACCGCTACATCAACAATGCCGCATCGCGCACCGCTGCGCTGCTGGCCGGCGATGTGGATGTGATCGACAAGGTCTCGGTCTCCGACCTGGCTCGCCTCAAGAACGCACCGAACGTCACCGTCTACCCCTACGACGGCCTGCGCGTGATGCTGCTGCAGCCCAGCTTCAATCCGGCGCCCAATGCCTTCATCACCGACAACGCCGGCAAGCCGCTGGCGAAGAACCCGCTGCTGGACCAGCGCGTGCGTGAGGCACTGAACCTGGCGATCAACCGGGGCGCCATCGTGGACCGCATCCTGCAGGACGCGGCCACCGAGGCCAACCAGTGGATGCCCAAGAACACCTATGGCTACAACCCCGACATCAAGAACATTCCTTTTGATGCCGCCAAGGCCAAGAAGCTGCTGGCCGATGCCGGTTTCCCCGAAGGCTTCAAGCTGACCATGCATGTGCCCAACGACCGCTATCCACAGGGCCCGGAAACGGCCCAGGTGGTGGCCCAGTTCTGGACCCGCATTGGCGTGAAGACCCAGGTGGAGGTGGTGCCATGGGCCGTGTACTCGGGCCGCGCCAACAAGAACGAATATGCGATGAGCATGCTCGCCTGGGGCAATGGCACCGGTGAGGCCAGCTATGCGCTGGTGAACGTGCTGGCCACGGTCGATGCCAAGAAGGGCCTGGGCGCCTCCAACTGGGGCCACTACAGCAACCCGGCCGTGGACAAGGCGCTGACCGAATCCACCGAAGAGTTCGACATGGCCAAGCGCGAGAGCATCCTGCGCCAGTCGGCCAAGGTGGTGTCCGATGATGTGGGCATCATCCCGCTGTTCCACTACCGCAATATCTGGGCCGCGAAGAAGGGCCTGAAGGTCACCCCGTTCAGCAGCGACCGCACCACCGCCTCGATGGTGACCAAGGTGGCACCCTGATGGCCCAGCTGTCCATCACGGTTGACCAGGCGGACGCGCTGATCGATGTGGCGCGCCACATCCGTATCGAAGGCGCCCAGCCCGGTCAGGCGGTGGAGGTGACTGCCGAGACCCCGCGCAGCGGCGTGCTGTGGCGCGCGCAGGCGCGCTTCATCGCCGATGCGCAGGGTACGGTTGATCTGAACCGCGATGCGCCCGTCTCCGGCAGCTATGCCGGTGCCGATGGCATGGGCCTGGTCTGGTCGCAAAGCCCGGTGGCATCCACCAGCCGCGAGCTGTTCAACCAGCCGGTGACGGAGGCGCTGCTGACGAGCTTGCAAGCCAGCGCGGGCACTGCGCAGGCGCAGGCGCGCTTGAGCCAGCAGCTCGCTGCCCCCGGCGTGACCCGCCGTGAGGTGCGCGAGGACGGCCTGGTCGGCACCCTGTACCTGCCCGCTGGCGCCGGACCGCACCCGGCGGTGATGATCGTCAACGGCTCGGGCGGCGGCATCAATGAGCCGCGCGCGGCGCTCTATGCATCGCGCGGCTATGCGGCCTTTGCGCTGGCGTATTTCAAGGCGCCGGGCCTGTCGCCCTACATCTCCAACACCCCGTTGGAGTATTTTGAAAAAGGCCTGCAATGGCTGCGCCGCACGGTGCAACCGGCGCATGACTTTGTCGCGCTCAGCGGCCAGTCGCGCGGCGGTGAACTGGTGCTGCTGCTGGGGGCCACCTTTGCACAGCAGGTATCGGCCGTGGTGGGCTATGTGCCCAGCGCCTTGGTGCACAGCGGCCAGAACGCCTGCGACCCGCAGGTGGGCCGCGAAGGCCCGACCTGGCTGCTGGGCGGCAAGCCGCTCACCCACATCTGGGAGAACAACCGCACGGCCAGCTGGGCCCCGTTTGACGAAGGCCCATCGCCCCACCGCCATGAGCGTGCGATGCGCACCGCCTTGCGCGATGCCGAGGCCGTGGCGCGTGCGCGCATCCTGGTGGAGCGCATCCAGGGCCCGGTGATGCTGTTGTCGGCGACTGACGATGGCTCCTGGCCGTCAAGCGTGTACTCAAAGATGGTGCGCGACAAGCTCGCCGAAGTGCAGCACCCGCACGATGTGCAGTGGCTGGACTTTGAGCGCGCCGGCCACGCGATCCTCTTCCCCTATGTGCCGACCACGCAGCTGGTCTATGCGCACCCGGTCTCGGGCAAGGTCAGCACCGGCGGCGGCAACCCGGCCGACAACGCCCATGCCGATGCCGCGTCCTGGCAGGGCGTGCTGCAGTTTCTAGAACGCGCGGTGGCGGCCCAGGCCGGCGCTGCACAACCATAAATCCAAGGAGTCTTGCATGTCCACATCCCCCAGCGATGACCTGATCGACCGGCTGGTCGGTCTGGCACCGGGCAGCCGCACCTATGCGGCGCGCCACCAGCGTGAAAAGGTGGTGGCCGCTACCCAGGGCAGCTACCAGGCGCTGTTTGATCCGGCGCTACCGGGCATCAGCCTGGGCGAGCGCCTGCTGGTTGCGCTCTACGCCTGCCGCCTGACCCCCGCGCCCGAGTTGGTTGCCCACTACCGCGAACGCCTGCAGCAGCTGGCAGTCGATGCCGCACTGATCGCCGTCGCCGACACCGGCCAGCCCCAGGACGCGCAAGACCCGCGCCTGGCCGCCATGCTGGCCTTTACCCGCACCCTGATCGAGAACCCGATCGAGGGCGACAAGGCGGCGCTGGAAACCCTGCCCGCCGCAGGCATCAGCACCCCGGCTGTCGTGGCGCTGTCGCAGCTGATCGCATTTCTCTCCTACCAGGTCCGCCTTGTGGCCGGCCTGCAAGCCATGAAAGCATCCGAGGAGGCCACCGCATGAGCACGCCCGCCGCATTCCAACCCGCCCAGGTCATCCGCGCCCACGGCTTCACCAACGAATCGCTGGAATGGAAGGCCTGGCTGGATGTGGTCCAGCTGGGCCAGGCCACGCCCGACCAGATGGCCGTGCTCGAAGAAAGCCACCCCAAGGCCAAGACCTCGGACTACTACCTGTTCCTGGTGCACCAGCCGCTGATCCTGCGCGAGCGCTCCACCGCCTTCAACGCCATCATGTATGCGCCCGGCGGCCTCTCGCGGGCCGAGCGCGAGCTGGGCTCCACGGTGGTATCGCGCATCAACGGCTGCGTCTACTGCGCGTCGGTCCATGCGCAGCGCTTTGAGCAGCTGGCCAAGCGCAGCGACACCATCGCCCAGGTGTTCGAAGAGCCCGCCACCGCCGGCACCACCGCGCGGGAAAAAGCCATCGTGCAGTTCTCGATCAAGATCACCGAGCAGCCCGCCGCCATCAACGCCGCCGACATCGACGCGCTCAAGGCCGAGGGCCTGAACGACGGTGAGGTGCTGGACCTGCTGCACTCGGACGCCATCTTTGCCTGGGCCAACCGCCTGATGCTGAACCTGGGCGAGCCGCTGATGCCGGAAGCCTGAAGCGGCTGTCTGCGCTGATGTGCCAACCCCCATTGTCTGTTGCCGGGCGATGGGGGTTGTTTTTTGTGGGTGGTCCTTGCGGCTGTCTGCTGGAACATCAGCGCCGGTACGCTGCGCCCGGGTGGCTGGCCGGCAGCAGCTTGCCCCCTGCCGGGAACAGCTTCTCGCGCAAGGTGCCTTCTGCGTAGCGCGTCTT
This sequence comes from Comamonas sp. MYb69, assembly GCF_037479315.1. Lineage (NCBI taxonomy): Bacteria > Pseudomonadati > Pseudomonadota > Betaproteobacteria > Burkholderiales > Comamonadaceae > Comamonas > Comamonas sp. MYb69. Next base: position 29,916 of record NZ_JBBGZG010000002.1, on the reverse strand, counting down.
GAACATGCCCCGGTTTTGCAGCTCGGGGATCAGCAGGTCGACGATGGCGTTCAGGCTCTCGGGCATGACGGTGCGCACAAGGTTGAAGCCATCGATATCGCTCTCGGCGACCCAATGGGCCATCTGGTCGGCGACTTCCGTTGGCGAGCCGATGAAGACCGGCGCGCGCGCACCGACGGGGCTGAAATCCAGCAGGTCGCGGACCTTGGGCGGCTGCGGCGTGTTGCGGGTCAGGTGCTCGACGGTGGACTGGATGGCATTGGTCTTGGCAAAGGGCAGCACATCGTCCAGGCCGAGCTGGGACAGGTCCATGCCGGTCCAGCCCGAGACCAGCGCCAGCTGGCCGGCGCTGTCGAGGTAGTGCCGGTATTCGTCGCGCAGGTCCTGGGCTTCGGCGGTGGTGGGCGCAACGATCACGGTGGCGCCCAGCAGCGCGAGCAGATCGTAGGGATCGCGGCCGGCGTGCTGGGCCGATGCGCGCAAGGCCTTCACCGATTTGGCGGCTGCTGCGGGTGTGGGGCCGTTGATAAAGCAGGCCTCGGCATGGCGGCCGGCAAACTGCTGGCCGCGCGCGGAGCTGCCGGCCTGGTACAGCAGGGGCGTGCGCTGGGGCGAGGGCTCGGCCAGTGCCCGGCCATGCACGCGGTAGTAGGGGCCGTCATGCGCCACCGCATGCACGCGCTCTGGGTGGCTGAACACGCCGCTGTCCTTGTCGCGCACGGCAGCGCCGGCCTCCCAGCTGCCTTCCCAGAGCTGGTAGATCGCGGCCATGAAGTCTTCGGCCACGTCATAGCGCTCGTCATGGTCGCGCAGGCTGTCGCGGCCCAGGCCACGCGCACCGCTCTCCAGGTAGCCGGTGACGATGTTCCAGCCCAGGCGGCCGTTGGTCAGGTGGTCCAAGGTGCCAAAGCGCCGTGCGAAGGAGAAGGGGTGGTCGTTGCTCAGGCTGGCGGTCACGCCAAAGCCGATGTGCTCGGTCACCAGGGCCATCGCCGAGATGAGCATGGTCGGGTCCAGCTGCGGGGACTGGGCCCCTGCCGCCAAGGCCGCATCGGCATTGCCGGCATAGACGTCGTAGATGCCAAACACATCGGCGATAAAGATGCCGTCGAGCAGGCCGCGCTCTGCCGTGCGGGCCATGTCCGCCCAGTAGCGCAACTGGTGGTATTGCGCCTGGTTGTCGCGCGGGTGCTTCCATAGGCCGGCCCAGTTGTGGGAAGGCGCAGCCATCTGGAAGCTGTTGAGGCGCAGTTCACGCCGGGGCTGTCTGCTCATGCGATGGGATCCGTCACGCTGGGGTCGTTCTTCAGGCCTGCGCAGCGGCAGCGCTGGCCGCAGGGCTGGCCAGCGGCGCGGTCTGCACCTGCAGGATGTCGTTGAAGCGGTTGAACGCGCCGCACAGTGCCGTGCGCCAGGTCAGCTCCACAATCTGCGCTTCGCTGAAATGCTGGTGCAGGCGCCCAAAGATCTCGTCGCGTGTCTGGCTCCAGTTGCGGGTCACGGCAATCGCGTACTCCACCACCAGGCGGTCCACCTCGTTCAGCTCGGGGTGGTTGGCATAGTCCAGCAGCGTTCGCACGCCTTCGGCCGACAGGCCCTCGACCAGCAGCTTGGGCCCATGGTGGTCGATGCAGTACTCGCATGCATTGAGCAGCGAGACGGTGACGATGGCCAGCTCGGTGTAGCGCCTGGGCAGCACCGCTTCCTGGCCCAGCTGCAGCAGCAGCGCCCAGGTCTGCGAGAAGATCGGCAGGCGCTGCGCCATGACGCCGGCCTGGTCGGCAAAATCGCCGGCGGCCAGCATGCGGTCCCACAGCGGCTGCTCTGCGGCGGGCAGGTCTTCGCGGGATTTGCGGGTGATTCGGGTCATGGCTATTTTCCTTGAGAGCGGGGGCCCAGCCGGTATTCCGGCAGCAGGCCGTTGGGTTTGAAGATCAGCATCGCCAGCAGCAGCACGCCGACCAGCGACAGGCGGATGGCGGCCAGCTGCGTGCCATCGAGCCAGGGCACGACGCCGGCCAGCATGCGGCTGCCCTCCAGCAGCAGGATCACCGTGAAGCCGGCGACCAGCACGCCGGTGTGGCTGCCGCGCCCGCCCAGGATCACGGCCATGAAGGCGTAGGCCGTCAAGATGGTGCTGAACTGGGTCGGGTCGATATAGGTGTAGTAGAAGGCGTGCAGGCTGCCGGCAATGCCCAGGATGGCGCCGCCCAGCGCAAAGCTGCGCGCCCGCACCCAGAGCACGTTCTTGCCCAGCGCCTCGGCCACGCCCGCGTCCTCGCGCGTGGCGCGCAGCAGGCGGCCAAAGGGCGAGCGCGCCAGGCGCTGCAGCACCACAAACACCAGCGCCAGCCAGACCAGGCAAAAGCCCAGAAAGAACAGATCGCGCCAGGCGCTGGGCACCAGGTCGGCAAAGGGCCGCACGATATTGGGGATGCCCAGGGTGCCCCGGGTCAGCCATTCCTCGTAGCTGATAAAGAGCCGCAGCGATTCGGCAAAGCCCAAGGTGACGATGGCCAGGTAGTCCTCGCTCAGCCGTACCGATATCAAGCTGACCAGCGCACTGGCCGCAGCCGTCAGCAGCAGGGCCAGCAGCATGGCAGCGAGCGGCGGCAAGCCCTGCATCTGCAGCAGGCTGCAGGCATAGGCACCCAGCATGTAAAAGCCGAACAGGCCAAAATTAACGAGGCCGCCCAGGCCCCATTGCAGGTTCAGCGCCAGGCCCGACAAGGTGGCGATCACCACCAGCACCAGGGTTGCAATCAGATAGCTTGTCATTTGCGCACCCACTTGGCACCAAACAGACCGTGCGGGCGCAGCAGCAACAGCAAGGCCATGACCCCAAAGGCCACCACCGTGCGGTAGTGGGGCGGCAGCAACAGGGTGGCCAGCTCTTCGGTCACCCCCAGCAGCAGCGCGCCCGCCACCGCCGCCATCGGGCTGCCGATGCCGCCCAGGATGGCTGCGGTAAATACCGGCAGCAGGTAGTTCCAACCCATCTGCGGGTCCACATTCGAATCCAGGCCGATCAGCACGCCCGACAAGGTCGCCATTGCGGCGGCCAGCGCCCAGACCGTGGCCGTCACCTTTTTGCGCGAGATACCGCGCACATCCGCCAGATCGGGGTTGTCGGCCACCGCCTGCATGGCGCGGCCCAGGCGCGTGAAGCGGAACACCAGCCACACGAGAGCCAGCGCCACCAGCACGCAGGCCAGGGTGATGAGCTGCTCCTGGTTGACGCGCAGGCCGAGCAGGCGCGCGGGCCGGGCAATCTCGACACCAAAGCCGCGCGGCGCATTGCCGGCGACCAGGCGCACCAGGTTCTCCAGCACCAGGCCCAGGCCGATCGAGGCCACCAGCAAGGTGACGCCCGAGCGCCCACGCAGCGGCGCAAACACCAGCCGGTCCAGCAGCAGCGCCAGCGCAATGCTGAGCGCCATGCCGGCAGCCACTGCCAGCGGCAAGGGCCAGTTCAGCGGGCCGTTGAAGGCATAGACCAGGTAAGCGCCGGTGGTCACCATCGCGCCAATGGCGTAGTTGGCAAAGCGCAGCACGCTGAAAATCAAGGCCAGCGACAGCGCAGGCAACGCAATGAGCAGGCCCGATACCAGGCCGTTGAAGATGAGCTGCGCCAGCATCAGTGCGCTCCCAGATAAAGACTTTGCAGCTGGCCATTGGCCAGTAGCTCCTGGCTGGGCGCGCGCGCCCGCACCTGGCCGGCGACCAGCACCAGGCCCTGGTCGGCAGCGGCCAGACCCAGCCGGGTGTTTTGCTCGATCATGAACAAGGTGACCCCGGTTTGCGCCACGCGCTGCACCACCTCAAACAGGCGCGATGCATTCAGCGGCGACAGGCCCGCCGAGGGTTCATCGAGCGCCAGCAGCCGGGGCGAGGGCATTAGCGCCGCGCCCATGGCCACCATCTGCCGCTGGCCGCCGCTGAGCAAGCCAGCGGCGACATTCAGCTTGGGAACGATCTCGGGAAACAGCGCCAGCACCGCATCGAGCCGCTCGCGCAAGGCCTTGGCGCCGCCGCTGGCGATGAACTCGTGGCCGAGCTTGAGGTTGTCCAGCACCGAGAGGTTGCGGAACACATTGGCCTCTTGCGGCACATAGCCCAGCCCCAGGCGTGCGCGGCCCGGCGCATCGAGGGCGGTGATGTCGCGGCCATCCCAGATGACGCGGCCCGACTGCGGGCGGATCAGCCCGGTCACGACGCGCATCAAGGTGGATTTGCCCGAGCCGTTGGGGCCGACCACCACCAAGCTGGAGCCGGGTGCGACTTCTAGGCTCACGCCGTGCAGCACGGCGCGCGCGCCGTAGCCGGCCACGACGCTGTCCAGGCGCAGTTCGGCGCTCATGCCACACCTCCGAGGTAGGCTTCGACCACCTGCGCGTTGGCAGATACCTGGGCAAAGCTGCCCTGGGTCAGCACCTTGCCCTGGGCCAGCACATACACCGGGTCGCACAGCGCGGCAATCATGTCCATGTTGTGTTCCACAATGGCAAAACTCATGCCTTCGGCCTGCAGGCTGCGGATGAAGTCCGCAATCTCGCCGACCAGCACCGGGTTGACGCCGGCCGCCGGCTCATCGAGCAGCACCAGCCGGGGCTTGAGCATCAGCGCGCGGCACAGCTCCAGCAGTTTCTTCTGGCCGCCCGAGAGGCTGTCGGCCCGCTCATGCGCCAGGCGCCACAGGCCCACGCGCTCGAGCAGGGACTGGGCCTGCGCCATCGCCTGGGCTTCGTGCTGGCGGGCGGCCGCCGTGTTCAGCAGCGCATGCCAGAGCTTTTCGCCGGGCTGCTGCGGGGCGGCGAGCAGCAGGTTCTCCAGCACCGTGAGCGCGCCCATCTCGCGCGAGATCTGAAAGGTGCGGGTGAGCCCGGCCTGGGCGCGCCGGTGCACGGACCAGTGCGTGATGTCCTGGCCGTCGAACAGCACCCGGCCACCTTTGTGCGCCTGCTGGCCGCCCAGCACATTGAACAAGGTGGACTTGCCCGCGCCATTGGGCCCCACCATGCCGGTGATGCCACCGCGCGCAATGCGTAGGTGGGCACCGTCCAGCGCGGTGAACTCGCCAAAACCTACATGAACATCCTGAACCCTGAGCAGATCGTCTGTCTGCAGGCTCATTTGGTGGTGCCCACCAGCTTGCTCACGCCGTTGAGCACGCGGTAGTGGCCGTAGTCCAGGTCCACCTGGTCGCCATTGGGCGCAAAGCGGAAGTCCGCTGTCGCGCCGGAGTAGCGGAAAGGCTTGCCCGCGCGAATCAGCTGCAGGCCCTGCACGGGGTCGTGTACATCGGGGCCCTTGGCGTTGACCACGTTGGCGATTTCCTTGCTGAAGTCGGCCGCCTTGGCGCTCTTGGCCTTTTCGATCGCGAGCGCCAGCACATTGATCTCGTCAAACACATTGGCGCCAAAGGCGACGATGGTGCCTTCGGGCTGCTGGGTCTGCTTGAGGTAGAGCTGGTAGCTGGCGTTGTTGCCCACCGGCGTGGCCTGCACATGGTTCACGCCTTCGGCGGCGGCCTTGCCCACGTTCTGCACAAACTTGCCGCCGCTGTCGGCCGCATGGCTGAAAGTGTAGAGCTTGCTTTCGTAGCCGCTGCGGTAGATCTCGCGCACGATGGCGCTGAACTCGGGGATATAGCTGGGCAGGAAGACCGCATCGGGCTTTTTGCTGAAGATCTTCTCCACTTCGGCCCGGTACGAGGGCTGGTTGGGGTTGAAGTAGAGGGTGTCGAGCACCTTGCCGCCCTGCTGCGCAAAGCGCTCGGCAAAGGGCTTGACGGTGCTGAGCGTGAAGGGCGTTTGCAGCACCAGGATGGAGGCGGTCTTCGCGCCATCCTTGTAGGCCACATTGGCAAAGGCCTGGCCCCAGTTCTTGCCATTGGTCTGGAAGCGCCAGACCAGGCCCTTGTTGTCGCCCTCGGTCAGCTCATCGGCCGAGCCCACGGGCAGCAGCGCAACATTCTTCTCGAGTGCCACCGGGCGCACGGCCAGTGCCACCGCGCTGCTCCAGACGCCGGTGATCGCCACCACACCATCCACATCGATCAGCTTGCGCGCGGCCGACACGCCGGCTGTGGGCGTGGTCTCGTCATCGGCCACCACAATCTCCAGCGGCCGGCCCAGCACACCGCCATGGGCATTGATATGGGCAGCGGCGGCCTTGGCCGCTGTTTCCTCTTCCTTGCCATAGGCGCCGCCCGATCCGGTCAGCGGGGCCAGCAGGCCGATACGGATGGGGGCGCCGCTGGGGGCACTGGCTGCGCCTGCCGCACTGGCACCGGCCACCACACACAGCGACGCCGCCGCCACGCCCAAGACTCGCCACTGGCCCCATTTGCTCACGCCCATATCCGCTTTCAAAAAACCGCCGTTCGCAGCAGGGCTGCGCGGCGCAAAAGGGGGATTGTGCGAAGTCAGCGTTGCGGGAGGAACTAATTTTTCTGACTTAGCAAACGCGTTTTCTGCATAAGGGTGAGCGTTCAGCAGCGCTGGCTACATGCCGCTCGTACCCAGCAGCGCCCGCCGGTACTGCACCGCCTCGGCCACATGGGCCGGGCTGATGGTCTCCGACTGCGCGAGATCCGCAATCGAGCGGGCTACGCGCAAGCTGCGGTGGATGCCGCGTGCCGACCAGGCCAGCTGGGCGGCGGCGGTTTGCAGCAGCTGCAGCGCGGCGGGCTCGGCCTGGCAGTAATCGTCGAGCGCCTGGCCTTGCAGCTGCTGGTTGAGCATGCCCTGGCGCTGGAGTGACCGGGCACGGGCGGCGGTCACCCGCTCGCGGATGGTGGCAGTCGATTCGCCGGCCGGGGCGGTCAGCAGCTCATCGGCGGGCAGGGGGCTGACTTCGAGGTGCAGGTCAATGCGGTCGAGCAGGGGGCCGCTGATGCGGGCCTGGTAGCGGCTGACCTGGTCGGGCGAGCAGCGGCAGGCGCGCTGGCGCGAGCCCCGAAAGCCGCAGGGGCAGGGGTTCATCGCGGCAATGAGCTGAAAACGGGCAGGAAAGGTGGCCTGCTGCGCCGCGCGGGCGATGCTGATCTGGCCGGTCTCCAGCGGCTCGCGCAGTGCTTCGAGCGCGCTGCGCGGGAACTCGGGCAGTTCGTCCAAAAACAGCACGCCGCAATGGGCCAGCGATATCGCGCCGGGCCGGGGCGGGCTGCCGCCGCCCACCAGGGCCACGGCGCTGGCGGTGTGGTGCGGCGCCATCGTGCTGCGCTGGCCCCAGCGCTGGGCATCAAAGCTGCCGACCAGGCTGTGTACGGCGGCGTTCTCCAGCGCCTCGGCCACGCTCAAGGGCGGCAGCAGGCCGGCAAAGCGCTGGGCCAGCATCGATTTGCCAGCGCCCGGTGCGCCCAGCATCAGCAGGTTGTGGCCGCCTGCGGCAGCGATCTCCAGCACCCGCTTGCTGGCCGCCTGGCCTTTGACATCGGCCATGTCGGCGCCGGGGACCTCGGGCGGGCGGGGCTGGGCGGGCATACGCTGCCACTGGCTGGGCGCTGCCTCGGGCTCGGCGCTGGCGGCCTGGGGCGCAAAGTGCTGCACCACGTCCAGCAGGTGGCTGGCGCGGTAGACCTCGGCATCGGGCACCAGGGCGGCATCCTCTGCACTGCCCGGGGGCAGCACCTGGCGCACCTGCTGGCCGCGCTGGTGCAGGTCCATGCTGGCGGCCAGCGCACCGCGCACTGGGCGCAATGCACCAGACAGCGACAGCTCGCCGGCAAATTCATAGTCCTGGAGCCGGTCTGCATCGATGGCGCCACTGGCCGCCAGAATGCCGACCGCAATGGCCAGGTCGTAGCGGCCCGACTCCTTGGGCAGGTCAGCGGGAGCGAGGTTGACGGTGATGCGCTTGTTGTGCGGAAACTCCAGCCCGCTGTTTTGCAGCGCCGAGCGCACGCGCTCGCGCGCTTCCTTCACTTCCAGATCGGCCAGGCCGACCAGGGTGAAGCTGGGCAGGCCATTGGCCAGATGGACTTCGACGCTGACGGGATGGCCGGTGAGCCCGACCAGGGCCCGGCTGTGCACCACGGCGAGACTCATGGGCGGGCTTCCTTGTGGTTTTGCACCTTTTTGGTGCATTACGAAGCACCTCTTGGAGGCACGGCTGCCACCAGCATCGCAAAAGTCGCTGGCAGCAACAAGTGGCGACAGCCCGGGGCCGGCGTGGCGGCGGCGTCGGCCTGCCATTCCGCGCTCCCGGCCGCCCCGTGGCGGCTCAGAACGTAAGCATTTGCAAAAAAATATAGCGCGCTGCGCTTGTCTGGTGCGCGCAACGCAGCGGGTGGCGCTGGGTTTGGCACGCTCTGTGCATTGTGCTTGCCACAAACGGATGGGTCGAATTCATCAACAAGGAGTGTGGCAATGGCAATGAGCAACAGAGGCTGGATGGTGGTGGCGGGTGCAGCGTTCCTGGCGCTGCCGATGGTGGCAAGCGCGCAGCTGACCGCCAATGTGAGCGTGACCACGAACTACAAGTTCCGCGGTCAGGACCAGAAGTCCTCTAGTGCCCAATGGGTCAAGCCCGCACTCCAGGGAGGGGTCGACTACGCCTTTGGCGACAGCGGCTTTTATGTGGGGAACTGGAACTCCACCGTCGACTGGCTCGACAACAACAAGCTGGAGATGGATTTCTACGGTGGCTACAAGTTCAAGGCCGCCGATGTGGACTGGGATGTGGGTCTGCTGACCTATGTCTACCCCGGCAACACGCTGGGCAACACCACCGAACTGTATGGCTCGGGCACCTTGGGTCCCGTGACCGTGAAGTACTCGCACACCGTGTCAAAGGATTACTTTGGCTGGGCCGGCACCAAGTACGACAGCACGTACAAGGGCCGCAACACCGGTTACCTGAATGTGGCATTCGCCCAGGAAGTGGCGCCCAAGACGACCTTGAAGCTGGCCGTGGGCTACACGCGCTTTTCCAGCGACATCAAGGACCTGGGCGTGCCCAACTATGTGGACTACAGCGTGGGTGGTGCCTACGACCTGGGTGACGGCTTCTCGCTGAGCGCCGCCTGGGTGGGCGCCAACAAGACCGGTGCCTTTGGCTTTGTGAACAAGGGTCGCGCGATCGTGTCGCTGACCAAGGCTTTTTGATGCAGCGCCGCTGCAATAAGTGACGACAGGAGAGACTATGAACATGAAACTGGTAGTGGCGGTGATCAAGCCCTTCAAGCTCGATGAAGTGCGTGAGGCGCTGTCCGATATTGGGGTGCAAGGCATCACGGTGAGCGAGGTCAAGGGCTTTGGCCGTCAGAAGGGCCATACCGAGCTGTACCGCGGCGCCGAGTACGTGGTGGACTTCCTGCCCAAGGTGAAGCTGGAGATCGCGGTGGCCGAGGACCTGGTGGACCGGGTGATCGAGGCCATCGAGAACGCAGCGCGCACCGGCAAGATCGGCGACGGCAAGATCTTTGTCTCGCCGCTGGAGCAGGTGGTGCGTATCCGTACCGGCGAAACCGGCCCGAACGCGATCTAAAAAACAGCGCTCCGCGCTGGCAAGGCGCGCGCAACAAGCCAATTTATCTTGAAGGTGTGAACAACATGAGACGACTTCTTTCCTTGGCAGGGCTGGCGGCAGTGGCACTGGCCACTGCGGGCAACGCGGCTGCGGCCGATGCAGCAGCTCCCGTTCTGAATGCAGGCGATACCGCCTGGATCATGACCTCGACCATGCTGGTGATCCTGATGGTCATTCCGGGTCTGGCGCTGTTCTATGGCGGTCTGGTGCGCAGCAAGAACATGCTGTCGGTGCTGGCCCAGGTGTTCACGATCTTCTCGCTGATCACCGTGCTGTGGACCATCTACGGCTACTCGCTGACCTTCTCCGGTGAAGGCAACTTCTTTGGCGACTTCGGCAAGGTGTTCCTGATGGGCATCACCCCCGATACCTTGTCGGGTGCGATGGCCACCGTGCCGGAGTATGTGTTCGTCTCGTTCCAGGCCACGTTCGCCGCCATCACCGTGGCGCTGATCGTCGGTGCCTTTGCCGAGCGCATCAAGTTTGCGGCCGTGATGATCTTCGCCGTGCTGTGGTTCACCTTCAGCTACCTGCCGATTGCCCACATGGTCTGGGGCGGTGGTCTGCTGGGCAAGGATGGCGCGCTGGACTTTGCCGGCGGCACCGTTGTGCACATCAACGCCGGTGTGGCCGGTCTGGTGGGCTCCTATGTGCTGGGCAAGCGCCTGGGCTTTGGCCGCGAAGCGCTGGCGCCCCACAACCTGACTCTGACCATGGTGGGCGCATCGCTGCTGTGGGTGGGCTGGTTCGGCTTCAACGCCGGCTCGGCAGGTGCTGCCAACGGTATTGCGGGCCTGGCCTTCATCAACACCATCGTGGCCACCGGAGCAGCCTGCGTGAGCTGGTTGGTTTGCGAGACGCTGCACAAGGGCAAGCCCTCGATGCTGGGTGCCGCTTCGGGTGCCGTCGGTGGCCTGGTGGTCATCACCCCAGCCGCTGGTTTTGTCGGCCCCATGGGTGCCATCGTGATGGGTCTGCTCGCCGGTGCTCTGTGCCTGTGGGGTGTGTCCGGTCTCAAGCGCCTGCTCAAGGTCGATGACACCTGCGACGTCTTCGGTGTGCACGGCGTGGGCGGTATCCTGGGTGCCATCCTGACCGGTGTGTTCTGCGCCTCCAGCCTCGGTGGTGTCGAGCCAGAAGGCTACAACATGGCCCACCAGATCTGGGTGCAAACCAAGGGCGTGCTGATCACCATCGTGTGGTCGGGTGTGGTGGCCTGGATCTCGTACAAGGTGGCAGGTTTGCTGACCGGTGGTCTGCGTGTGACGGAAGAAGCCGAACGCGAAGGCCTGGACATCACCTCCCACGGCGAAGCGGCCTACGGACGTTGATTCTTGCGGATACTCCTTGGGGGGCCGGACGGGTGCACAACCCGGCCGGCCTTTTTTTATGCGCCGAACTGGCGCTGAAGACAAAGCTTAGACGGGTGTCATGGCGCGCTCTGGCCACAGCGCCAGGCCGCCGGCCACGCTGAAGGCCTGCTGGTGGCCCAGCCGGCGCAATGCATGGGCGGCCTGGGCGCTGCGGTTGCCGCTGCGGCAGTAAAACACCACGGGGGTATCGGCCGGCAAGGCCAGCCACTGCGGCAGCGCATTGAGCAGGCCCGACAGCGGCACGGCCTGGCTGCTGGCGCCATCGTCCATGCCAGGTGCCTGGCCCAGCTGCTGCTCATAGGGCTCGCGCACATCGACCAGCAGCGCGGCGCTGCCGGCCTGCTGCAGCGCCTGGGCACGGGCCACCGGTAGCTCCACACACACGGCGGGCGTGGCGGCATCGACGCGGGCGCCGCAGGCCATGGTCTGGTAGGCGGTGGGGGCCAGGTTCTGCTCCAGCACGGCCTTGGCAGCGGCAAAGGCCGCGGCATCCAGCTGGCCCTGCAGCACGCCGGCCAGCAGCGGCTGGGCTGCAGCTTCTACGGCCAAGGTGCAGGCAAAGCGGTTGTCATAGTCATGGCCGGGCAGCAGCAGGGTCTGCGGGCCCACGGTCTGGGCCAACAGGCGCAGGCTGTCCGCATAGGCCAGCGGCGCGCTCTGTGCAAAATCGCTGCGGCCCAGCGCGCCGGGCAGCACGGTATCGCCCACCAGGGCCAGCTGCAGCTGCGCACCTTCGTGCAGCAGGTAGGCGGTGGAATCTTCGGTGTGGCCGGGCAGCGCCAGGCGGCTTAAGCGGTAGGCGCCCAGCGCGATCTGCGTGGCGCCTTGGGGCCAGCCCAGCGTATCGACCGCGCCCGTGGCCTGCAGCGCAGCGGGCACGGCAGCGCGCAGCTCGGCCGCCGATGAGGCATGGTCGCCATGGCTGTGGGTATCGAGCACAGCGGCCAGGGTAAAGCCCCGGCAGCGCAGCCATTGCGCCAGGCGCTCGACCAGCTCGGGCAGCGGATCGACCACCACGCAGCGCTGGCTGGCAGCATCGGCCAGCAGGTAGCAGCAGGCGCCGTCGACGACAAAGCGCGTCAGCAGCGGGGCGGTGCCATGGGCGGTGTCTTCGGGCGCTTCCACCAGACAGTTCGCGCGCAGTGCCGCGCCGCAGGCGCGGATGCGCTGGCAGGCCTCGGCAATCATCTCGGCCGAATCGGCCGCGCCAAAGGACATGCGCACCGCAGCAGCCGTCTGCCAGGCGGGCAGGCCCATGGCTTCAAGCACATAGCTGGGCTGGGCCTTGCTGGCGCTGCAGGCCGAGCCGCCGCTCACCCGCAGGCCGGCAGCATCAAACAGATCGAGCAGCAGCTTGGCGCTGAGGCCCGGCACGGCAAAATTCAACGTGGTGGGCAGGCACAGCGCCGGGGGCGCATTGAACACCAGGCCGGCAAAGGCCTCGCGCAGTGCGGCTTCGAGCTGGCTGCGGTGGCCTGCCATCGTGGTGGCGCTGGCAAAGCTGCTGCCATCCTGCAGCGCGCGCAGCACGGCGCCCAGCGCGGCAATGCCGGCCATGTTTTCGGTACCGGCGCGCAGCGCGCCTTCCTGCCCGCCGCCGGCCAGCAGCGGGGTAAAGGGCGCGCCCTCGCGCACATAGAGCATGCCCACGCCCTTGGGGGCATAGAGCTTGTGGCCGGAGAACGGCGCGTAGTCGATGCCGCGCTCTACCGGCTTGAGCGCCAGCTTGCCCAGCGCCTGCACGCCATCGACCAGCCACAGCGCCGGGCTGCCGCGCAGCGCATCGGCAATGCCGTCCAGGTCGCTGATGACGCCGGTCTCGTTGTTGGCGGCCATCGTGCACACCAGGCCGGCCGAGGGCGCCTGCGCGCGCAGCCAGGCCAGGTCATGGCTGCCATCGCGGCCCACGGGGATGGCGGCGATCGGCAGCTGCAGGCCGAGCACGGCATTCCAGTGCTTGAGGGCTTCGGGCACGGCCTTGTGTTCGGTGGCGCCGTAGAGCAGCTGCAGCACAGTGTTGTCGCCGGCCTCGCGGCGCTGGCGCAGGGCGCTCAGCGCGGACAGCACGGCGGTCTGGATGCCCTCGGTCGCGCCGCTGGTGAACAGCAGCTGGCCGCTGGGCACGCCCAGCACCTGGCGTGCTGCCGCGCGTGCGTCGTCTAGCAGCGCGCGGGCCTTGAGGCCGCTGCCATGGATGCTGCTGGGGTTGCCATAGGCATCGGCCATCACCGCCAGGGCGGCGGCGCGGGCTTGGGGAAGGACGGGGGTGGTGGCGTTGGCGTCGAGGTAGATTTCCATGCCCAAATTGTCCAGCCCGGGCCGGGGAATACAGTCGCAAAATTCGCCAGCTACTGCACAATATTGGAGTTCTATTCCAAAAAATAGGAAAAAAATGAAATTGGATTCTATTGACCGCAAACTGCTGGAGTTGCTGCAGGCCGATGCGGAGACCCAGGTGGCCGATCTGGCGGCCCAGGTCGGGCTGTCGGCCACGCCCTGCTGGCGCCGTATCCAGCGGCTCAAGGAGGCCGGGGTCATCAAGCGCCAGGTGGCGCTGGTGGACCGCGACAAGGTCAATGTGGGCGTGACGGTGTTTGTGGCAGTGCGCACCAGCACGCACAGCCAGGAGTGGTTTGAGCGCTTTCGCGCGGCAGTGGCGGCCATTGCCGAGGTGGTGGAGTTCTACCGCATGAGCGGCGAGGTGGACTACCTGCTGCGCGTGGTGGTGCCCGATATCGCCGCCTACGACAAGGTCTACAAACGCCTGATCGCCGATACCCAGTTGCTCGATGTGTCGTCGAGCTTTGCGATGGAAGAGCTGAAGTTCACCACCGCCTTGCCGCTGTCCTATATTCCATAAGCCCGCCTCGCTGCAACCCAGGTGGCACAGATAATGCTTAGGGTTTTCCATGCAATTTATTTCTAAAGGAACGCCATGATCTGGCATACCGTGGTCAGCCAGCCCTTTGCGTTGGGGGAGTCTCCTTTCTGGCAAGCCAGCGGTGGTGTTCTCTATGGCGTCGATGTCGCTGGCAAACAGCTGTGGCGCACGATGCCCGGATCGGGCTATATGGACCGCTGGGACATGCCCGCCGAGCCCGGCTGCATCGCGCCAGCCCGCAGCGGCGGCGCGTTGGACGGCTGGATCGTCGTGCTGCGCGACCGCATCTGCCGCGCCACCCACTGGGGCGGCACCCTGCACGACATCGCCCGCCTGCCGATCGACCCGGCTACCGAGCGCGGCAACGATGGCCGCTGCGATGCCCAGGGCCGCTTCTGGGTGGGCACCATCCACGAGCCCGCCAGCGGCCCGCGCCAGCCGGTGGCCGCGCTCTACTGCATCGATGGGCTGACGGGCACCACGACGGTGCGCAAGGTGCAAGATGGCGTCTCCAACGCCAATGGCCTGGCCTGGTCGCCCGACCGGCGCACCATGTACTGGGCCGATACCCCCAGCCACACGATCAAGAAATTCGCCTGCGACGTGAGCGGCTATCCGCAAGGCGAGGGCGAAGTCTTCATGCGCTTTGATGCCAAGCCCGAGGGCTGGGCCCCGGGCGAGCCCGGCTATGGCGGCCGGCCCGATGGCGCCGCTGTGGACGTTGAGGGCAACTACTGGTGCGCGATGTACGAAGGCGGCCGCGTGCTGCAGATCTCCCCCCAGGGCCGCATCCTCGCCAGCCACTACACGCCGGCGCTCTGCCCCACGATGCCCTGCTTTGGTGGCAGCGATGGCCGCACCTTGTACGTCACCTCCGCCCGCCACGGCCGCAGCCGCGACGAGCTGGCCCAGCTGCCGCTGTCGGGCTGCGTGTTTGCGATGCGCGTCGGTGTGGCGGGCCTGCCAACCCAGCCTTGGCGGGAAATCGGGCATGGGTTTTAAGCGCAGGCGCAGGCTGCATGGGCCTTGCGGGGCTGGGCCTCAGTCTCCCATCTAACTTGAGCGGACCACGCCAGACGCAACTGCCGCTACCATGGGGCCATGGACCAAGCTGTGGCTGCCTCTCTTTCCCCCACCGTGCTCGACTGGCAGGAGCGCGTTCGATCGGCGCATGCCCACAAGACGCCGCTGCGCATCCGGGGCGGTGGCAGCAAGGATTTTTATGGTGCGCGCCTGGGCGGCGAGGTGTTCGACACCCGCAGCTACAGCGGCATCATCAGCTACGAGCCCAGTGAGTTGGTCGTGACCGTGCGGGCCGGCACAGCGCTGGCGGCGCTGGAAGCGAGCCTGGCCGAATGCGGCCAATGCCTGGCCTTTGATCCGCCGCATTTTGGCCCGGACGCTACTGTGGGCGGCATGGTGGCTGCCGGTTTGTCCGGCCCCTCGCGGGCGGCGGTGGGCGCGGTGCGTGACTACATCCTGGGCCTGGAGCTGATCAATGGCCAGGGCGAGCTGCTGCGCTTTGGCGGCCAGGTGATGAAGAACGTCGCGGGCTATGACGTGTCGCGCCTGATGGCCGGTGCCTGGGGCACCCTGGGCCTGCTGACCGACATCAGCCTCAAGGTGCTGCCGATGCAGCGCGCCCAAGCCACCCTGTACTACGAATGCACGGCGCAGCAGGCGCTGGACAAGCTCTCGGCCTGGCGCGCCCAGCCGCTGCCCATCAATGCCAGCCTGTGGCAGCAATCGGACGACGGTGAGCAAGGCCATCTGCTGGTGCGGCTGCGCGGCGCAGTGGCAGCGGTGCAGTCGGCCCTGGATGGCATGGGCGGCACCATGCTGGACCACGGCCAGGCCGATGCCGCCTGGCTGGCCTGCCGCGAGCAGCAGCTGCCCTGGTTCAGTGCCATGGACCCGAGCCATGCGCTGTGGCGCCTGTCGCTGCCGGCCACCACGCCGGTGCTGCCCTGCACCGAAGAAGGCCTGCAACCCTTGATGGAATGGGGCGGCGCGCTGCGCTGGGTGCAGGCCCCCATGCAGCATGCCCAGGCCTTGCAGGCGCTGGCCACCAGTGTCGGCGGCAGCGCCGTGTGCTTCAGGCCCGGCCCCCAGGTGGGCCTGGTCGCATCCGATGATTTTGGTTTTACGCCCGCCTCGCCCGCACTGCGCCAAGTGCAGCAGCGGCTCAAGCACGCGTTTGACCCCCATGGCATCTTCAACCCTGGGCGCTTGGGCGACTGGGCGCTGAACTAAGCTAATCGAGGCACCCCTGCACCATGCAAACCCAATTAGCCCCCGAATTCAAAGACACCCCCGAAGGCCAGGAGGCCGAGGCCATTTTGCGCAAGTGCGTGCATTGCGGCTTTTGCACGGCCACCTGCCCCACCTACCAGCTGCTGGGCGACGAGCTCGACGGCCCGCGCGGCCGTATCTACCTGATCAAGCAGGTGCTCGAGGGCCAGGAGCCCACACGCAAGACCCAGACCCACCTGGACCGCTGCCTGACCTGCCGCAATTGCGAATCGACCTGCCCCAGCGGCGTGCAATACGGCAAGCTGCTCGATATCGGCCGCCACATCGTTGACCAGAAGGTGGAACGCCCGACGGCCGAGCGCCTGCAGCGCTGGGCGCTGCGCAAGGGCATGGTCTCCAAGGCCTTTGGCCCGGCGCTGGCGCTGGGGCGGCTGGCCCGCCCGGTGCTGCCTGCCGCGCTGAAGGCCAAGCTGGCGCGCGTACCGCGTGCCGGCAAGTGGCCGACGCGTGCCCATGAGCGCAAGGTGCTGATGCTGGCCGGCTGCGTGCAGCCAGTGATGCTGCCCAATATCAATGCGGCCGCTGCCCGGGTGCTCGATGCTGTGGGCATCCAGACCTTGGTCACGCCGGCCGCTGCCTGCTGCGGCGCGGTGCAGCAGCACCTGAGCGACCCGCAGGGCGCGCTGGCGCAGGCGCGGGCCAATATCGATGCCTGGTGGCCCCATGTGGAGAGCCAGCAGGTCGAAGCGATTGTGACCACGGCTTCTGGCTGCGGCGTGATGGTCAAGGACTACGGCCACCTGCTGCGCCATGACAGCGCCTATGCCGCGCGTGCCGCTGCGATTGGCGCGCTGGCGCGTGACCTTTGCGAGCTGCTGCCCGACATGCTGCCCGAGCTGGAGCAGCGCCTGCAGGGCCAGCTGAACCTGCCCGAGGCGCCGCTGGCCTACCACCCGCCCTGCACCTTGCAGCATGGCCAAAAGCTGCGCGGCGGGGTGGAGACCAGCCTGCGCCGCCTGGGCTTTGACATCCGCGTCTCGCGGGTGGAATCGCACCTGTGCTGCGGCTCGGCCGGCACCTATTCGTTGCTGCAACCCGAGATTGCGCACCAGCTGCGCGACCGCAAGATCGGCACCCTGAACCAGGCCTGCAGCGATGCGCCGCCCGCCGCGATTCTGTCGGCCAATATCGGCTGTATCTCGCATTTGCAGTCGGGCACCGATGTGCCGGTGCGCCACTGGATCGAGGTGATCGACGAGGCGCTGGCGCCCGCCAAGGCCCAGCGCTGAAGCGGCTCAGACGGCCAGCGCCAGGCCGTCCTTGCGGTGGTCGGATGCGCCGCAGAGCTGGCCATCGGCCAGGCGCCAGATGCACTGCGCGCCGCCAAAATCGCTGCGCCCGCCGAGCTCGCCTTCGCCGCTGGGCTCGCGGTAGCCCTGGGCCCGCAGTGCGGCGCTGATCGCGGGTGGCATGCCGGCTTCCACCGCCAGCACCCGGCCGCCTTCCAGGCGCCAGCGCGGCTGGTTCATGGCCGGCTGCGGTGCCTCGCCGCCGGCCAGCATACGGCACAGCAGCTGCACCTGGCCTTGGGGTTGCATCGCGCCGCCCACCACGCCAAACACGCCGAGGAATTGGCCATCACGCGTCGCTGCACCCGGTACCACCGTGTGGTACGGCCGCTTGCCTGGCGCGGGCCCATTGATATGGCCGGGCTGCGAAAAGCCATGGCCCCGGTTTTGCAGCACAAAGCCGCCTTCAGCGACGCCGATGCCCGAGCCAAAGCGCTTGAACACGCTGCTCATCAGGCTGATGGCCAGGCCATCGCCATCGACCACGGTGGTGCAGACGGTGTTACCGGCCGGGTCGGCCACGGTCTGCTGGGCATGGGCTATCGCGGCCTCCATCGCCTGCACCAGCGCGACCTGGGTGGCCGCGCTGGCCATGTCGATGGCCTGGTCCTGCATCGCAGCCAATGCATGCAGCACCGCCACGCCATGGGTGTTGGGCGGGCATTCGTAGATGGTGGCGCCGCGAAACGAGGTGCTCACTGGGGTGCAGAAGTTGCCCTGGTGGGCGCTGAAATCTGCAGCGGCCAACACCCCACCCGCTGCCTGCACGGCAGCGGCGCAAGCGGCGGGGATGGCACCCGCATAAAAGGCCTGCGGCCCCTGCGCAGCGACGGCCTGCAGCAAGCGGGCCAGTGCCGGGTTGTCAAAGCGCTCGCCAGCGTGGGGCGGGGCATCGGCGCGGTAGAGGGCGGCGCTGGCGGCATCGCGGGCAATCACCGGCTGGAACAGTGCCCATTCGCGCGCAGCAACGGGGGCCACTGCAAAGCCCTGGCTGGCGGCCTGCACGGCGGCATCGAACAGCTGCGCCCAGGGGCGTTTGCCAAAGCGCTGGTGCAGATCCCACCAGCCTTGCACCACGCCGGGCGTGGTGACGGACAGCGGGTGGCGCTCGGGGATGCGGCGCTGGGGCAGGGCCTCGACCAGGGCCGCCGTCAAAGCCTGGGGCGCGCGCCCGGTACCGTTGTAGGCCAGCGGCGCCTGGCCTGGCGGCACCAGCATGGCCAGCAGGTCGCCACCCACGCCGGTGGCCATGGGCTCGACCACGCCCAGCACCGCATCGGCGGCAATCGCGGCATCGACGGCCGAGCCGCCTTGCTGCAGCTGGGCGCGGGCGGCCGCTGCGGCCAGCGGATGGCCGGTGGCCAGCATCGCGCCCCGGCCCAGCACGCCCGCTGCGGCTGGCAGGTCTTGGCGGTGCAATTGCGCCATCTCAACCGCCCCAGAGCGCCACGGCGGTGAAGACGGCGGCCAACAGGCCCAGCACCACCGGTACCAGCAGCGCACGGGCCAGCTCCAGCACGTTCACGCGGGCAAAGCCTGCGACCGCAATCAGCGAGGACCAGGCGATCAAGGTGCCGCCACCTGTCCACACCGCGCCCATCTGGCCCAGCGCGGCCAGCGCCGACACATCCATGCCCGAGGCTGGGCCCAGTGCGCCCGACAAGGTGCCGGTCAGTGGCAGGCCGGCAAAGCCCGAACCATCAATGCCGGTGATCATGCCCATCAGCAGCACCCCAAAGGACACCAGCAGCTGGCTGTCGGGAATCAGGTGCTGGCTGGCCTTGACCAGCTCGAACAGCAGATCGGGCACCGGCTGGCCGGCGGCAATGCCCAGGATGGGACCGGCCGTCTCATGCGAGCCGATAAAGAAGAAGCCGGCAATCGGCAGCACCGCACCCATGGCCTTGAACGCAAAGACAAAGCCGTCGGTGATGTGGTCGGCCGCGCCGTCGAGCATCTTGCGAAAGCCCCGGGCAGCGGTGGTGGCCCAGACCATCAGCAGTGCCGCGACGCCGCCGATCAGCATGGCCGCATCGCCGCCCTTGAGCTCAGGCACGCTGCTGGTGAACTTGGGCGCCACCATCACCAGAATCACCACCAGGAAGGCCAGCGGCGTGACGACGGCAAACAGCCTGGAGGCCGAGGCCAGTGGCTGGGTTTTGCGCAGCTCGGCTTCCAGCTCGGAATTGGTACCCAGGTCGCCCTCATGGGCGGTGCCCTTGGCGATCTCGGCCTTGTCAAAGGCACCTGCACCCTCGATCTGTGCGTTGATGCCTACGGGGTTCAGCTCCCAGCGCTCCAGCAGTGCGTTGTCGCTGGGCACGATGAGCTTGCGCACCTTGAAGTACGACAGGAACAGCGCAATCATTCCGACCACCCAGGACAGCAGCAGCGCCTTGTCGGCCACCGCCACGGCACTGATGCCCCCAGCGGCCTTGGCGCTGATGCCCGGCGCCACGCCAATCACATAGTCGGATGACAGCGCCATGCCCTGGCCGGCAATCGCAATCGCCATCGCGCCTGCAATGGGCGGCAGGCCGGCCGCAATCGCTGCCGGCAGCAGCACCGCCGCGACCAGCGGCACGGCCGGGGTGGGCCAGAAGAACAGCGAGATCAGGTAGGTGACCAGCGCCAGGATGAAATAGGCCGCATGGCCGTTTTTCATCACCGCACGAAAGGGCTTGACCATGCGGATGTCCGAGCCCAGGTCCTTGAGCGCATTGAGCAGGGCCGTCATCAGCGCAATGATCAGGAAGATGTTGAACAGCTCCTTGGCCGCCACCATGCTGGCACTGAATATGCTTCCTATCCCGGTGATGGCGCTGCCGCTCCAGGCGAAGGCGACAACGACGGTAGCCAGTATCGATGGCACCACCACATTGGCACGGAAGGCCATGGTCAAGATGATGACCAGCACCCCGGCGAGGTAGGCCCAGTGCGCAGGGCCTATAGAGACTGACGGATCCATCGTGGCTACTCCTTAGAATGATTAACAGCCAATTTGTATACTAAATACAATGAAGCAAAAAATCATCAGGGAATACCAGAAATATTGCATTGCAACATGCGATAAACCCGGGCTAAATGTGAAAAAACGCCATTTTCGTATACAAAGATGGGGATTTCAGGGTGGATCTGCGCGATGAAGGCGTTTGCATGCCTGACGCTATGGTGGTGTCAGAGTCTTGTTTTTTTAGAAATTTGCGAGGCGCATCAAAGGCTTGGATAGTGCAGGGTTATGGATCCAGATCAAGGACATGGATTTGTACACTGGATACACTAGGGTTACTACTAGGTTATCCAGGAGCTATCCCATGAAGAACATTGCTTCCCAAGCGGTGGTTGCCCAGCAAGACGATCTGCTGGTACTGCGTGAGCCCCGCCAAGCCTTGCTGCCGGCATCGCTGGGCTGGTTGTCGGCGGTGGAAAACGCCTTTGTGCGCTGGCAGGCCAAGCGCCTGGCCGAGCTGGAGCCGGGCCGCCTGTGGGCCCAGGCACTGCAAGATACGCGCTCGTTGGCCGAGATCCGCCGCGCCCGGCGCTGAGCGCAGATTTCTGTATACAAGGCAAGGCAAAGACGCTGCAAACCCTGGCTGGGCATGTAAACTGGGCGCGACCCTGAGCGGCGCGTTGCAGCCAATGCGCTGGCCCGGGGCTTGCAACGTACCGAACGGACCGACTTTCATGCCCATTGCCAACGGAGACAAAAAACCTGGACTCAACCACTCGCCGCTGACCCAGCAGCTGGTGGAGGCCTTGCGCGAGAAGATCATGTCGGGCGAGCTGGCCTCGGGCGAGCGGCTGGTGGAAGAGCGTCTGTCCGAGGAGTTTTCCGTTTCGCGCATGCCCGTGCGCGAGGCCTTGCGTCAGCTGGCGGCCAGCGGCCTGGTGATCATCGAGCCCCGGCGCGGTGCCTCGGTCGCCAAGTTCCATGGCGATCTGCTGCGCGAGCTGGTCGAGGTGCGCGCCACCCTGGAAGCGCTCAATGCGCGCCTGGCCGCCAAGCGCCATGACCCCGAGCAGATTGCTGCGCTGGAGGCCTTGCTGGCCGAGGGCACGAAGAACGCCCATTCGGGCGATGGCGATGTGCTGGCCGTGCTAAACCAGAAGTTCCACCTCGCGCTGGGCAAGATTGCCGCCAACTCGGTGCTGCAAGAGGTGATGCTGTCCTTGCGCGACCGCACCGAGGTGCTGTTTGCGCCGCGCAGCCAGGCGCGTGCGCCGCAGAACTGGGAAGAGCATGCCGCCATCCTGCGCGCCGTGATCAAGGGCGACCCCGAGCTGGCCGGCCTGCTGGCCGCGCGCCATATCTACAACGCGGCCGGCATCGAGCCCTGAGGTCCGCGTTTACGACCTGCTGGCCAGGTGGTTCTGGTAGGCCACACCCGCCAGCGCAATATCTTCCAAACCCACGCCCACGGCCTTGTACAGCCGGATGCCCGGCTGCGCGCTGATGGCATGGCGGCCGCTGACGATATCGCCCAGCTCCACCAGCTTGTCCGCTAGCGACAGGCCCGGGTCGGCCAGCACCAGGTCGCCTGCTTCGCTCGTTGCCTGCTTTTTCCATTCCACCACAATCAGCTGCGCGCGCGCCAGCAAGGCATCGTCGAGCTCGCGGGTGTGGGGCAGGCTGGAGCCAATGGCGGCGACCAGTGCATGGGGGGCGACATGTTCCCCGTTGAACAGCGGCTCCTTGGCGCGGGACGCGGTGACGATGATGTCCGCCTCGCCCACGCCCTGGGTGTGCGCCACGCGGCGGATCTGCGCCTCGGGCAAACCGGTCAGCTGCGCCAGGCGTGCTTCCAGCCCGCTGGGCGCATAGGGGTCAAACACATCGATACGCTGCAGCCCGAAGTGCTGCACCATCTGCTGCGCATGGGCGAGGCCCTGCACGCCAGCGCCGCACAAGAACAGATGGCGCGCGTTGGCGGGCGCCAGGTGCTGGGCCACCAGCACCGTGGTGGCGGCGGTGCGCAGGCGCGTGATGGCATTGGCATCCAAGGTGGCCAGCGGCGCGCCGGTCTCGGTCGAGAACAGCAGGATGACAAAGTTGAACTGGCCGGCAATGGTGGTGTAGACCTTGGCGCCGGTCACCCCTTGCGCGGGAATGACGGCGCCCAGGGTAGAGAGCTTGACGCCCCCGGCATCGGTGCGCTCGCGCGCTTGCATGGCCGCTTCGCCCGCGCCAAAGGCAGCAAAGGCGCGGTGCATGGCCTGCAGGGCTTGGTCGGTGGACACCAGGGTGTCCACCATGGCATCGGTGATGTGCAGCATGGTGTGTGGTGGGGTGATGGGTGGGTGGGTTGGCGTGGGAATGCGCTCAGAGCCAGACGCGCAGCAGGATGATGCAGGCGCTGATGGCGGCGGTGCCCAGCAGCCAGCGGCGGATGGTGGCTTTGGAGATATGGCGGGCCAGGCGGTTGGAGGCCAAGAAGCCGCCCAGCATCCAGGGCAGCAGCACCAGGCTGAGCAGCCACTGGCCGCTGCCCATGCGCCCGACCCAGGCGAGCGCGCTGAGCGAGACGATGGTGCCGGCAAAAAAGACCACGCCTAGCGTGGAGCGCATCGTGGCCGGTGCCAGGTGCTGCATCGCAATCGCAAACGGCGGGCCGCCCGCGGCGGTGATGGTGCCCATGATGCCGCTGGCCACACCGGCAATCGACAGGTTGGTGGTGCTGGGCTGCACGCGCCAGCCTAGGGTGCTGAGGCAGACGGCTGCCAGGATCAGCACCGCAAACAGAACGGACAGCGCATGGGCGCTGAACAGCACCAGCAGCCCGGCGGCGGCAAAGGTGCCGATGACGCGGCCGACCAAGGTGGCTGCTGCGACCTGGCGGTTGAGGGCCTCGCGCTCACGCAGATAGGCCAGCAGGGCCAGCGGCGCGCCCACGGCCAGCAAGGGGCCGGGCACCAGCTCGGGGAAGAGGATCGCCGCCAGCGGCGCGCAGAACATCGCATAACCCAGGCCGCCCACGCCCTGCATGGCGGCACCGGCGAGCACCATCAGCCCCATGGTCAGGTAGCGGCCCCAACTCAGGTGCTCGGCCATGGCGGTCCAGGTGCTCATGGCCGGGGCACCCAGCTGACCTTGATGTCGCCGTTGACAAAGGTCTGGCAGGCCAGGCGGTGGCCAGCGGCAAACTCTTCCTCACTGAAATGCTTGCGCTCCTTGGCCTTGATGGCATCGGTGTGGGCCAGGCCTTCCTCGATGCGGCATTTGCAGGTGCCGCACAGGCCCCCGCCGCATTTGAACGGGATACCGCCTTTCTCGCGCAGCGACACGCGCAGCAGGTTGCTGTTTTCCGGAGCTTCGACGGTCTTGTTGTCGTTGCTGACAAAGGTGATGGTGGGCATACGGGGCAATCAGGCAGCGGATGGGGTGGCAGGCGGGGCGGTAAGGGGCGCTGGGGTCAGGGTGGCATCGAGCGCGCCGAACTGGCACAGGTGCTGCAGCTCGCTACGCGCTTGCTCCAGCGAGTCAAAGCGCTCCAGAAACTTGGATGGCACCTGGTTGGTGGTGCCGCCGGGGCCATCCTCGATCACCAGCACCTTGGTCTCGCGCAGCAACTCGCCCACGGCAAAGCGGGCCAGCAGGCGGCCGCAGAAGTGGTAGTCCCAGGCTTCGAGCAGGGTGATGTCGGCATTGGGCTGCGTGCGGTACTGGCCGGGCTTGCTGGTCAAGATCACAAACATGGGCGCTCCTCAGGCTGCAGGGGTGGCGGACGCTGTGCCTGCGGGCTGGGTGGCGCTGGCGGTACCGGCGTTGGTGGCCGGCAGCGGCACTTGTTCCAGCTCCAGGTCCTGCTCGGGCCAGAGCTGGCAGACCAGGCGGAAGCCCTCGTCCAGATGCGCGCCCAACTGCTTCTTTTCTTTCCAGTTCGGCGCCGGCAAATGCTCAGCCCCCGCCAGCACCTTGCAGGCGCAGGTGGCGCACTTGCCCATGCCGCACTGGTAGGCCAGGTGGGGATAGGGGAACTGCTTGATCCCCGCGCGCACCACCAGGTTGGCGCCGGTCTTGACCTCGCCTTGGAAGGTCTGTCCGTTCTTGTGAAAGGTGATCTGGGGCATGGCATCCTCCGCATTGCAATTACGTATACTGTATACAACTTGATGTTATGGATGTATTAGGGATAACCTGATGCAAAGGGAATGGGGGGCTGCATGGGTGCACCTGAAAACGATGGAATATCAAGGGGTTTTGGCTACGAGATGACGATGCTTAGCTCTGAGATTTGCTGGGGATAGGGGTAAGCACTGAGGCGGAAGAGGGTGTGAAAACATTGACCATGTTTTCTGTATACAGTATTCTAACTTCGTCGCTTGGATCGGTTTGACTTGGCGACGACCCCAACATTTCAGAGGAACCCGCCATGACCAGCACATTGATGAACCGCGACGAATTCCGCGCTGCGCTTGAAAATGCCATCAAGGGCAAGAGCGCCAACAAGGCCCCTTTCAGCGTGGCCTGGGCCACTGGCCGCCTGAGCCGTGAGCACCTGGCGCGCTGGGCCGAGAACCACTACCACTATGTAGGCCCGTTTGCCGACTACCTGGGCTATCTGTATGCCCGCACGCCAGACCATATGACGGAGGCCAAGGACTTTTTGCTGGCCAATATGTATGAGGAAGAGATTGGTGGCGACCGCCACACCGATCTGCTGATCCGCTTTGCCGAGGCCTGCGGCACGACGCGTGAGCGCGTGGTCGACCCCAACAACATGTCGCCCACCACACGCGGCCTGCAGTCCTGGTGCTATGCGATTGCGATGCGCGAAGACCCGGTGGTTGCGGTGGCTGGGCTGGTCGTGGGCCTGGAGTCGCAGGTGCCGTCGATCTACCGCAAGCAGACGCCCACCTTGCGTGACAAGTACGGCTTTACCGATGAAGAGGTCGAGTTCTTTGACCTGCACATCGTCTCTGACGAAATCCATGGCGAGCGTGGCTACCAGATCGTGCTGGAACACGCCAACACGCCCGAGCTGCAAGCCAAGTGCCTGCGCATCTGCGAGATTGGTGCCCAGATGCGCCTGCTCTACACGACGGCGCTCTACCACGACTATGTCGCCAAGGACCTGCAGATCTCGCAGGAAGAGCTGCTGGCCGCCTGAGCCTGGCGGCATCCCCTTGCCCCGTGCAGCGGCGCGCCCCTGGCGGCCGCCGCTGTGACCGACCCCCCCACCTCTCCAAGACCTCCGACCATGGCCGACACCGTGCAAACGTTTCTGAACTATATCGACGGCGCCTGGGTGCCCTGCCTGCTGGGCAGCACCTTTGACAACCTCAACCCCGCCGATACCCGCGATGTGGTGGGGCGTTTTCAGGCCTCGGGCCCGGCTGACGCCGAGGCCGCGGTGCAGGCCGCGCAAAAGGCCTTTGACGGCTGGCGCAAGCTGGCCATTGGCAAGCGCGCCAAGATCCTCAACGACGCGGCCAGCTACCTGGAAAAGAACGTGGAGCAGTTTGCCCAGGAGCTGACCCGCGAGGAGGGCAAGCAGCTGAGCCAGGCGCGCGACGAGTTTCTGCGCAGCGCGCAAACCTTTCGTTTTTATGCCACCGAAGGCCAGACCCTGGGCGGCGAGACCTACCCGCAGGACGATGCCAATATGCATGTGTTCAGCCACCGCGAGCCGCTGGGCGTGGTGACGGTGATCTCGCCCTGGAACTTCCCTGCGTCCATCCCGGCGCGCAAGCTGGCGCCGGCGCTGATCACCGGCAACACGGTGGTGTTCAAGCCCTCGTCGGATGCGCCGCTCTCGGGCCTGCGCCTGGTCGAGGCGCTGGAGCAGGCGGGCGTGCCGCCTGGTGTGGTCAACTGCGTCACCGGCCGCGCTGGCGAGGTGGGGCCGGTGATCACCAATTCGCAGGCCATCCGCGCGATTTCGTTCACCGGCTCGACGACGGCGGGCACCCAGATCCACCGCACCGTGCACCTCTCCACCCGCTTGCAGATGGAGCTGGGCGGCAAGAACCCGCTGATCGTGATGGAGGACGCCGACCTCAACCTGGCGGTGGACCTGGCGATCAAGGGCGGCTTCTCACTGACCGGCCAGGCCTGCACCGGCACCAGCCGCATCCTGGTGGTGCCCAGCGTGAAGGCGGCCTTTACCGACAAGCTGCTGACACGCGTGTCCCAGCTCAAGATCGGCAACGGCATGGCGCCGGGCATGGACCTGGGCCCCTTGGCGACGGAAAAGCAGCTGCAGACCGTGCAGCGCTACATCGACATCGGCAAGAGCGAGGCCCGCTGGCTCTGCGGCGGCGAGCGGCTCACCGGCGGTGAGTTCGACCATGGCTACTACCTGTCGCCCGCAGTGTTCACCGATGTGAAAAACAGCATGCGCATTGCACAGGAAGAGATCTTCGGCCCGGTGCTGGCGATCATCGAGGTGGCCGATTTTGACGACGCGCTGCGCCAGGCCAACGACTCGCAGTACGGGCTGTCGGCCAGCATCGTCACGATGAACCCGCGCTACATGCATGTGTTCACCAACGAGATCCAGGCGGGCACCGTCAAGATCAACCGCACGACCACCGGCAACCTGGTCAATGCGCCCTTTGGCGGGCTGAAGAACTCCAGCACCTCCACCTTCCGCGAATCGGGCCGCGCCGGCCTGGAATTTTTTACCCAGATCAAGACCGTCTACCGCGGTATCTGAACCCCTGACTGCAAGAGGAAACACGATGAAAAGCGCACTGAAACTGGAACTGGCAGAAGCCCGTGTGATGTCCCTGGCCGCACTGGCCAAAGCCAAGGAAATTGGCGTGACCGAGACGGTCTGCATCACCGACGAAGGCGGCTTTCCGCTGGTGCTCGAGCGCATGGATGGCGCCCGCGTCACCGGCCCGCAGATCGCCTGGAACAAGGCCTTCACGGCCGCAGGGCACAAGCGCTCCACGCACCTGTTCAACACCTTGCCCAATGGGCCGGCGCTGCCGGGCAACGAGGCCTTT
The DNA here is from genome assembly GCF_037479315.1 of Comamonas sp. MYb69. Classification (NCBI taxonomy): domain Bacteria; kingdom Pseudomonadati; phylum Pseudomonadota; class Betaproteobacteria; order Burkholderiales; family Comamonadaceae; genus Comamonas; species Comamonas sp. MYb69. The sequence continues at coordinate 2,575 of NZ_JBBGZG010000002.1, read as the reverse complement.
GGCATTCAGTGGAGCTTTGAGGGCAAGTTTGCCGTCTTCGTGGGCGGCTACCCCATTGTCGTCAACGGCGAGGTGATTGGTGGCGTGGGCCTGTCGGGCGGCAATGGCGAGCAGGACACTGCCTGTGGTGTGGCCGCCTTGCAGGCGCTGAAAGACCACCTGGGCGCCGCAGCCGATGTGCTGGTGCAGGCCGATATCAAGAAATAAGCGCTAGGGACAACCGAGCTGAGGTCTGCGATGAACTACCGCGTACAGTGGCTGCAGACGCAGCAATCGTTTGACGTGGGCGCCGATGAATCGGTGCTCGACGCCGCCACGCGCCAGGGCGTGGCGCTGCCCCATGACTGCACCTTTGGCGGCTGCGGCAGCTGCCGCATGAAGGTCGAAGAGGGCCAGTTTGCCTATGCCGACGGCGAGCTGCCGCTGGCCATGGTAGAAGAGGAGCATGCCCAGGGCTATGCGCTGGCCTGCCAGGCCCGGGCGCAGTCTGACCTGGTCATCAGCATCGCGACCGGGCCGGACAGCTCCGCGCCCACCCGCGTGCAGGCCACGGTGGCCGAGCTGCGCATGCACACGCCCGATATCTACCACCTGGCGCTCGACCTGCCCGAGGACCATGGCCTGCGCTATGTGCCGGGCCAGTACCTGAACATCTGCCTGCCCGGTGGCGCGCACCGCAGCTTCTCGATGGCCACACCGCCACAGGGCCGGCGCGTCAGCCTGCAGATCCGCAGGATTGCCGGCGGGCGCTTTACCGATGGCCTGCTGGCGACGATGGCAGTGGGTGATGTGCTGGAGCTGGAACTGCCCCATGGCAGCTTTTACTACCGCGCGCAGGACTACCAACCCATGGTGTTCGCCGCCACCGGCACCGGCTTTGCGCCGATCAAGGCGATTCTCGAATCGCTGCTGGGCGATGCCGACTGCCCGCCGATCCACTTCTACTGGGGCATGCGCAGCGAGGCCGATCTGTATTTGCTCGATGAGATCGCGGCCTGGGCCGGGCAGCTGTATGAATTCACTTTTGTGCCGGTGCTCTCGCGCCCGTCCGATCGCTGGACTGGCCGGCGCGGCTATGTGCAGGACGCCATTGCCGAGGACTTCGAGGACCTGTCCGAGCATTCGATCTACCTGTGTGGATCGCCCTCTATGATTGCCGATGCGAAAGCGCTGATGGCGCTGTCGGGGGCGGCGCTGGACAAGATCTACAGCGACAGCTTCATCTTCCAGAACGAAGCGGCCGCCGTGGCCGAGTTGAGCGAACAAAGCTGAGGAACCACACCATGGATCTGGGATTGACGGGCAAGGCCGCGCTGGTCTGGGGCGGCAGCAAGGGCATGGGCTATGCAGCGGCACGCCAGCTGGCGCTGGAAGGGGTGGACGTGGTGATCGCCGCGCGCACTGAAAGCAGCTTGCAGGCGGCGGCGCAGGCCTTGTCGGCAGAATGTGGCCGCCCCGTGCGCTATGTGGTGGCCGATATCACCCAGAAGGCGGGGCGTGAGGCCGCGCTGGCTGCCTGCCCTGAGCCGGACATTCTGGTCAACAACTCGGACGGCTACCCGCCTGGCGACTTTCGGGAATGGACGGACGAGACCTGGCACGCGGCGCTGGACATGATGATGGTCGGCCCCATCGACATGATGCGCCGCGTGGTCGATGGCATGCAGCAGCGCGGCTACGGGCGCATCATCAATATCGTCTCGCGCAGTGTCAAGGCGGCGCATGCCGAGCTGGGCCTGTCCAATGGCGCGCGCTCGGGCCTGGTCGGCTTTGTCGCAGGCCTGGCGCGCCAGACGGTGCGCCACAACGTCACCATCAACAATGTGCTGCCCGGCGCATTCGACACCGATGCGCAGGCTCGCCACATTGACAAGCTCGCCCAGCAAAGCGGCCGCTCGCCGGCCCAGGTGCGCCAAAGCCGCGAGGCCGCCAACCCCGCAGGCCGCTTTGGCCAGCCCGAAGAAGTCGGCGCGCTGATCGCCTACCTGGCATCGCAGCATACCGGCTATGTGACCGGGCAGAGCTGGCTGATCGACGGGGGTGAGTATCCGGGCACTTATTGACAAAGGACAAAGCCGGCGCTGCTGGGTGGCCTGGCTTTGCCATGCAAGCGCGCAGCTGGCCTTGTCTGCGTCCGTTCTAAAGCCCTGCTGCGGTGTGCAGCTGCTTACGGGGCGATGGGCTTGATTCGTTATACTTGCAGTCTTGCCTTGGGTGATCCAGGGCGTTTTGCTTTTTACCGGTGCAGCTGCTCTTGGCGGGTCTGCACTTTTTTCTGCGCCAGCCTCTGTTTATGACCGAACCGACCCTCCCCACCTCTTCTGATGCTTCCGCACCGGCACCAGCTGCGGCAGCGCCCGCAGCGGGCGGTGATACGCGTCGCCAGCCCAAGCAGGAGCGCCGCGAGCGCCCTGCAGGCCCAGCGCCGGTGCTGAACTCGGCCATGGCCGATGCACTGCGCGCGGCCACCAAGGGCCATGCGCTGGAAGTGGCTGCTGCGCCAGCAGCCCCGGTTGAGGCCGATGCCGCGCCGGTGCAGCGCCAGGCGCGCAGCGAGCGCCCCGCCCGCACGGGC